>NZ_JADNNI010000001.1:0-29059 GCF_015556925.1 Enterococcus sp. 1001283B150225_161107_E12
CTAGCTGTTAAAGCGCAAAAAGTATTGGCGGAACAAGGAAAAGATGTCTCAGTGGTTTCTATGCCAAGTTTTGATTTATTTGAACAACAATCCGCGGAATATCAAGAAAGCGTCTTGCCAAAAGCAGTGACGAAGCGTGTTGCGATTGAAGCAGCTTCACCATTCGGTTGGGAACGTTATGTGGGTATCGAAGGTCAAACGATCACAATTGATCACTTTGGCGCATCTGCTCCTGGAAACAAAATACTTGAAGAATTTGGTTTTACAGTAGATAATGTAGTCAACGTCTTCAATCAATTATAGACAAATACTGAAAGCAGTTCGATTGGAGTGCTTGGAGATTTTTTCCAAGCCTCCAATTTTCTATTTTTTTAGGTACAAATTAGTAAAAAAGGATAATTGTCGTTACTTTTGTGTTACTTTTTGATTACGTGAAGATTACAAAAAGTAAATAATTGAAGATTCGTTTGAGTTTCAATAAAATAAAACGTATAATTTAAATGATTAAGTTTCGTTTAAGAGGAAGTTTTATTTACTGTTTCATTTGAGGAGGAATTTGAATGCAAGAGCTGAGAACCCGTAGCGCTCGACACCATAGGCCCAAAAGGAAAATGACCATCAATAAAAAAGCCATTGCACCTTTAGTGGGGACAAGCCTATTAGTTGGGCCAATGTTGGTTACAGCAACACCACAAACTGTACGTGCGGATGAGTTAGATGTCGCATCTTCTGCCGATCCGCAAGCATTTATCAATCAAATCGGATGGGCTGCTTCTGAAGTTGCAGCAAGCAATGATTTATATGCGTCTGTCATGATTGCACAAGCATTACTTGAAAGTGCGTATGGTACATCTGGATTATCAAGTGCACCATATTACAACTTATTTGGAGTCAAAGGTAGCGCAGGTCAATCTGTGGTATATATGAATACGCAAGAATATTTGAATGGTCAATGGGTAACGATGAACGAACCTTTCCGTCGCTATTCATCTTATTGGGAGTCATTCCAAGATCATGCGAATGTTTTACGTTCTACTAGTTTTTCGACAGGCGATTATCATTATTCAGGTGTATGGAAAAGTAATACTACCAGCTACTATGATGCAACAGCTTATTTAACTGGACGTTATGCAACAGATCCTAATTACGCATACAAATTAAATGAATTGATCAGCACATATAATCTGACTCGCTTTGATACACCATCAACTGGTTCAACAACAACTAGTACGACAAGTACCACAACGACTAGTACGACAACCTCTACAACGACTGCGACAAGTAGTAACCAAACTTATACTGTCGTCTCTGGCGATACACTTTGGGATATTGCTCAAAAATTCGGTATGTCCGTCGATGATCTGATGGCAAAAAATGGCATGACGATGTCAAATTATTCATTATTGGTTGGACAAGAAATCAATGTCTAACTTTATATCAACTTAAAAAAAGAGGCATATCAAAAGATGTGTCTCTTTTTTTTACTTCTCCAGTAAGAATCACTCGCAGAAGTACCTTTTTTGTATTATGATTAATAGAGAAGCAAATGAAGGGGGAAAAAACATGACACAGATTTATCAATCGATCACAGAATTGATCGGTAAAACACCTATCGTTCGATTAAATAAAATGGTTCCAGAAGGAGCTGCGGATGTTTTTGTTAAGTTGGAATTCTTCAATCCAGGTGGAAGCGTGAAAGACCGTATTGCCTTGAATATGATTGAAAAAGCAGAACATGATGGGCTATTGAAACCGGGTGATACAATCATTGAACCTACTTCAGGAAACACTGGTATTGGTTTAGCGATGGTCGGTGTAGCAAAAGGATATCATGTGAAACTTGTCATGCCTGAAACGATGAGTATCGAGCGTCGCTTATTGATGAAGGGTTACGGAGCAGAACTAATTTTGACTCCAGGGACAGAAGGCATCAGTGGTTCAATCAAAGAAGCAAAACGTCTAGCGGAAGAAAATGGCTATTTCTTACCTCTGCAATTTGAAAACCCTGCTAATCCACTAGTTCATGAAAAAACGACTGGGCCAGAAATCCAAGCGGCGTTTGGTGTGAACGGGTTGGATGCGTTTGTCGCAGGAATCGGTACTGGTGGAACAATCACCGGTGCGGGACACGAATTAAAACGGATCAATCCAGCGCTTAAGATCGTTGGAGTTGAACCAGCCGAATCTGCCGTTTTAGAAGGCAAAGAACCTGGGCCACACAAAATCCAAGGTATCGGAACAGGTTTTGTCCCGGATACGTTAGATACGAATGTCTATGATCAAGTCTTATCAGTATCTAGTGAGCAAGCAATGATCACAGCTCGCCGTATGGGGCAAGAAGAAGGAATCTTAGTTGGTGTTTCAGGAGGAGCCGCAGTTGAAGCTGCGCTTAATGTAGCTAAAGAACTAGGGGCTGGAAAAAAAGTTCTTGCGATTATTCCTGATAATGGAGAACGTTATTTGTCTACTCCTTTGTATCAGGATATGTAAGTCTACGTGAAAATCTGAATAAAAAGTGTGAAATAATGGTGAAACATCCGTTATTTTACACTTTTTTTGTATAAAATAGGCAAAATTATAAAATTCTTTTCTTTTTCTTTCCATAATATGTAGATTTAAAAAAATAAAAATAGTATGATAATAAAAGAACAATAAGGTGGGGTTTTGTTTATATGGAAAATAAAAAAGTAGAAGCGGCGATCGAGCAGCTGAAAAAAGAAAATATTCGGATTACGCCGCAAAGATACGCAGTTTTAGAGTATCTGATTGAGCATCGTTCACATCCAACGGCAGATGAAATCTACAAGGCGCTTGAGCATCGCTTTCCTAATATGAGTGTTGCTACAGTTTACAATAATTTACGATTGTTCACATCAATCGGGTTTGTTCAAGAAATGAAATATGGTGATGCATCAAGCCGATTTGATTTTAGTTCACAAAGACATTATCATGTGATTTGCCAAAATTGCGAGACGATCGTCGATTTTCATTATCCTGGGCTAGAAGATATTGAAATGGCGGCGGGGCGCTTAACTGATTTTGAAATCCATGATCATCGTTTAGAATTATATGGGCTATGTCCGAATTGCAAAAAATAAATCGTGCGAACATCTGAAACATCGATAAGGTCAAATGACTTTGTTGATGTTTTTTTGTCTTTCATTTGTGACGTGTAGAAAAACATGGAATACCTACTCCTGTGAAACTAAGAGGAAAACACACTAACAATTTTAAGAAAGGTGAAAATATTTATGCAATTTTTTATGCGATTTCGTATTCATTCACAAGCGTAGAGGTGTTAGTTTAAAAATTCACAAAAAGAACGTTTATTTATCAGTGTTTCAAATCGAAAATGCGCAAAATATGATAAGTAAGACCTTGTGAATTCACAAGCATAAAACTGTTGGATACGTTTTAATTTTGCTATAGTAAAAATTGTCAAAGGACAAATCGTTTATCGGAGGGACACACATGAAAGTAGTAGTAATCGGCTGTACCCATGCAGGAACAGCAGCAGTAAAAAGCATCTTAAAAAACAACCCAGAAGCAGATGTTACAGTTTATGAACGTAACGACAATGTTTCATTTTTATCTTGTGGGATCGCATTGTATGTTGGAGGCGTCGTGAAAGACCCAGCAGGCTTGTTCTATTCAAACCCTGAAGAGTTAGCTTCGTTAGGTGCGAAAGTGAAAATGGAACATGATGTCACTGATGTTGACACAGAAAACAAACAAGTCACAGCGAAAGATTTAAAAACTGGCGAAACTGAAACAGTTTCTTATGACAAATTAGTAATGACTACTGGTTCATGGCCAATCATCCCGCCAATCAAAGGGATCGAATCTGAAAATATTCTTTTATGTAAAAACTATAACCAAGCAAACGAAATCATTGCTAAAGCAGAAGAAGCGAAGAAAGTAGTGATCGTTGGTGGTGGTTATATTGGGATCGAATTAGTTGAAGCGTTTGTCGAGTCTGGCAAAGAAGTGACATTGATCGATGGTTTAGATCGTATCTTGAACAAATATCTTGATAAACCATTTACGGATGTGTTAGAAAAAGAATTGGTTGATCGTGGAGTTACTTTAGCTTTAGGTGAAAACGTTTCTGAGTTCATTCCAGATGAGAATGGTAAAGTAAAACAAGTAACTACAGCTAGCCAAACATTTGATGCGGATATGGTTATTTTGTGTGTTGGTTTCAGACCAAATACAAAATTAGTAGAAGGTAAAGTAGAAACATTGCCAAATGGCGCAATCAAAGTAAATGAGTACATGCAAACAAGCAATCCAGATATTTTTGCAGCGGGCGATTCAGCAGTTGTCAATTATAACCCAAGTGGTACGCAAAACTACATTCCTTTAGCAACAAATGCGGTCCGTCAAGGATTGTTAGTAGGAAACAATTTAACAGAGCAAAAAATGGCTTACCGTGGAACACAAGGAACTTCTGGTTTGTACTTATTCGGTTGGACAATCGGTTCAACAGGTGTGACAACAGAAAGTGCCCCAATGAATAACTTGGATGTCCAAGCAACACTATTCGAAGATAACTATCGTCCAGAATTCATGCCAACGACTGAAAAAGTCATGATGGAACTAGTATATGAAAAAGGAACAAATCGTATCGTAGGTGCACAATTCATGTCTAAATACGACATCACTCAATCTGCTAATACGATGTCATTAGCGGTTCAAAATAAAATGACTGTTGAAGACTTAGCTCTTTCTGACTTCTTCTTCCAACCTCATTTTGACCGTCCTTGGAACTACTTGAATCTTCTTGCACAAGCAGCTCTAGGAGAAATCGAGACAGCTCAATAATTTGTCAAAGTGTCATAGAAGAACCATCTGGAAGCAATATTGTTTCCAGACGGTTCTTTTTTTTGGAACTCAACCGGCTATTTAAAGGTCAAAATTTTTTATTGACACTTTTTGTTTTATTTCTCACGAGACAGGAATGGTTTGTTGCAGACTTCACCAGTTGCAATTAGTTGTTTTCCTTTGTTTTTTTTGTCAAAATAATAGATGTAATTAATTTCCAACAAAGCAGATGTAGTGAGTTGGACTAGAGGAGGATCATTATGGAAAAAGAATATTTTGTACAGCAGGATAATTTTATTGAAGATTACAAAAAGGTGACAGGCAGTGAAACGATCGATATTGATTCTTTAGCAGAAGAAGTGATCAATCAATTAAACGAAACCCAAGCAGAAGAATTCGTTTTATCTGGTGATGAAACAAAAGATGGTGAGGATCATCAATTCCCATTTAGTCGACGGATCTATACCGATGAAAATGATGGAACATTGAATACAGAGTATACGTATGAAGGACAACCATACGAGCTACGAACGGATGACGAGGTACAATAATAAACGTTCTATCGATCGTACGCGTCATTCTCTAAGCTGCTTGTAAAGATATGAGACCTTTTTATAGAGGAGAGCATATCCTAGTACAAGCAGCATTTTCTTCTGATGTACATATATTCCGAAAAGTGAAAAGCAATATAAAAATCACTAAAACATTTTAAAAAAATTCAAATAATCCTTTCTTGCTTCAAATCTTGTTTTTACGTATACTAATTTTAAAGAGAGGGATAATAATGTTGAATTTAGAAAACTATTTAAAAGCTGGTCAAACGATCGTTTCCAATCTTTTGCTTAAAAATTATCATCGTATCGGCCTACAAGCAGATGAATTTTTATTTATATTACAGTTGCATATGGCACAATCAGAAGGTGATTCATTCCCGGATCTGATGAATATTTCCCAGAATATGGGTGTCAAGCAAGAAAAAGTTTTTCAAATTTTGAATCGATTGGTCAGTGGTCATTTCATAGCGATCGAAACGACACTTATTGATGGACGTAAAGCGGATCGCTATGATTTGACACCAACGTATGTGCATTTAGAAAGATTATTAGAAAAAGACTCTCTAAAGCAAGAAGAAGAAGTCCAAGAAAAAACGACACGTTCAGTCTATCAATTATTTGAACAAGAGTTTGGACGTCCCTTATCCTCTATTGAATTCCAACGGATCGGACAGTGGTTGGAAGAGGATCATTATCATCCTGAGATTTTGAAACTAGCTTTACGGGAGGCTGTATTGAACCAAGCGTATAGTTTCAATTATATCGACCGTATCTTATTATCTTGGGAACGGAAAAATTTAAAAACCAAACAGCAAGTAGAAGAAGATCAAAAACGCAGAAAGCAGCAACTGCTTCAAAAAGAAATCGATCAGCCAGCCCAACAAGAAGAGCTGCCAAAAGTATCATTAAAGAATTGGCTGGAAGAATGGGAGTAATATGTTAGGTAAACAACGTACAATGGAAGCTTTTGAGAAAATGTATGAGATGTTTCCAGAAGCGCATGGAGAATTACAACATAAAAATCCTTATGAATTATTGATTGCAGTCATTTTAAGCGCACAAGCGACAGATGTTTCGGTCAACAAGGCAACACCTGCTCTATTTGAAGCTTTTCCAACTCCTGAGGCGTTAGCCAAAGCTCCACTAGAAGAGATCATTCCTAAGATAAAAACAATTGGATTGTATCGAAATAAAGCCAAAAACATCAAAGCATGTGCGCAACAGCTGCTTGATCAGTTTGGAGGACAGGTTCCTCAAACAAGAGAAGAGCTTGTTTCACTACCTGGTGTAGGTAGAAAAACAGCGAATGTCGTGCTTGGAGATGCGTTTGGAGTACCAGCTATAGCAGTCGATACTCACGTAGAACGTGTGACAAAACGATTGAGGATCTGCAAATTGGATGCTTCAGTACAAGAGGTTGAACAAACATTGATGAAAAAGGTACCAGAAGATCTATGGGTAAAAACGCATCATACATTGATTTTCTTTGGGCGGTATCATTGTACTGCTAGAAGCCCACGTTGTGAAGTATGTCCTTTACTGGATATGTGCCAAGATGGGAAAATGCGTATGAAAAACCCTGCCAATAAAAATATAAAATAAGCAAAAAGCGTTGAAACCAATCGCGATGTGTAGTGACCTCAAAAAGTTAGGCTTTTATAGAGTGGAGAAATCCACTCTTTTTTTTTGCAATAAAATAAGGGTAAGCAGCTTTTTGAGAAAGAAGGTGTGTAAGAAAAAAGCTTGTCAATTGTTTATAACATTACAAGAAATTATTCTTGGATACATAGAGATTAATATTCTTGACTAAAAAAATAATAAGTAGCCTTATGAAAATAAAAATAAATCAGTTATTTTATTATGATTTTTTTTAATATGTATATGTTTAAATTAAGTAATTATAACACGTTTAATTTATTTATTTTATTTTAAGTATGTTATATTTTTAGTTTTAAATAAAAGAGTTTTCTGTTAAAATTTAATTATAGAGGAGGAATTATATGATTAAAAAAACATTACTTTTATCAACTTTAGTTTTAACAATGGCTGGATGCGCTACATCTGCCCAAGGAGAAGATACAACTAGTACAACAAATGAGTCACAGAAGGAAACACCGGTCATTACCCTTTCGGATGTAGAAGAAGCACAACAAGAATGGGCAGAGAATATTATTGCGATTGGTGAAGCTAGCTTGGAAAGTGACGAAAAAGCCGAAGAAAAAGCGCTTGAGACACTGGAAAATCTATATGCTTACGATGACGGTCAAGTGCTCTTCAAACCAACGAAAGCTGCGGAAGTACCATTTCGTGGAACAAAAGATGAAGCACTATCTTATTTTGTTGGTGGGGACATCGCAGAAGATGGTGGATTTGCCTTAGAGCCTTGGACAGATATCCGCTTTGATAATCATGATACGATCTTGAACGGTGATACAGCGATTTCTTCAGGTGTCTATTATTTTACTTCTGGGGAAACCAACGAAGAAGTCAAAGTTGAATACACATTTGGTTATATCATGGATGAGGATGGCGACTTAAAAATTCAGTTACATCACTCAAGTGTGCCATTCGGATAAGAAAAGATGTATGGTTAAATCAACAAAATGACTGACTATCCTGCTTGATCTTTTAACACTTCCACCATGTAAGATTGATACATAATGTAGGATAGTCAAACGAATCATCGAAATAAATTATAGGCACTAACTGAAATGATTTTAAGCAATATTTGTCAAGCAACTGGAGGATCAAACGAGGCAACTCGTGGGTTCTTCAGTTTTTTGCTAGGTATCGCATGCAAATAAATCAATAAATTTCTCTTAAATTTATTGGAATAAAATAAATTCAAGAATATAATTATTGGAATTTTATGAAGAAATATTCTAATATTAAATTGTACTTGTTTTTTTATAATAGTTATTTTAGGTTATCACTTAAAAGTGAACGAAGGTTTACACCGTTCTCATGTCAAATAATTACTATAAATCAACAAGTATCTTTTGTTTTCTGAATAGTAAGAATATTTTTTCTATTTAAAAATGACAAGGAAAGATTGAGGTGATGTTATACTATTTGAATTTTACATTTCAACTATAGATTGAGGAGAAAATAAATATGCTGCCAGATAAATTAATATTATTATTCATTACAAAAACACAATTTTTACAAATGAAGGTATTAAAAGAAATGAAACATGGAGCAGTCTCAATAAAAAAGCTGGAAGATGAAATGGATCTAACAAAAAGACAAGCAAGAAAGATACTTCAAAATTTGATGAGAGAATATGAAGAAATCGGATTCTCAAAAAAAACGCACACCTCTTTGATTCTAGATAAAGATGAATTGCGCTGTATGCCACAACTAACCGATACGGAATATCTCGAATTGATCAATATTTTCCAAGAAAGATATTTTGCAGAATCAAATTTATATCAGACATTGTTATATGTGTTGGAAAAAAGGAAATTCAGTGTTTCAGATATTGCAAAATATCTAATCTATAGTGAGTCACATGTATACAAACTTTTAGGAAAGTTGAAAGAATTGTTTCAATTATTAAAAATCGATATTCGATTGATGAAGATCAATGAAACATTGATTGAATTAACAGGTAGTGAATCTACTATACGTATGTTGCATTATCTGGGGATTGCTGTCATTTCAAAAGGAAACTATTGGCTGTTCAAAACGATTACTCAAGAAGAAGTGATCGATTTCCGGTTGTCAATCAACTTTGATCATTACGAAAATTTATCTCCGCTTGGGAAAAAGCGTATCAACTATTTATTAGCGGTCTGTTTGATATCATTGAAAAACGGGTACCAAATCCATGATCTACCCTCAGAACTCGTAGAGCTAGGAGAAACAGTCTATAAGGAGGAGATGGATGCGTGTTTAGAAAAGCTGACTGTCAAAAAGATGATAGATGGAACAAATTCACGAAATGAATGTATCCATTTCGCCTTTCTATCCAACTATTTTGCACAAGATTTAAATAAGAAAGAAGAAAAAGAAGAACTGGGGAGAAAGCTAGGGGAGCTAAAGAAGAATTCGATCGTCACCAAATGTAAAAAATTACTTATGTGCATGATTGATTACTTTCATATACCAGAAACGATTTTTTATCAATTACTCTATTATTTGACAAACAAATTAGTCACTATCCATCATTTGGAATTATATAAATTTATGCCTATATACCATGATGCACTACCAACAAATCGTTATGGGTCCTATATAGAGCGTTGCATCGATAAAAACTTAAAATCTTACCAAAATGAGTCTTCTTACAATCACATCAAAAATAGTTTTGTGCAAGTCATCTTAGGAAGCTTAGCTTCCAACAGTCTTAAATCTGAACATAAAGTTTATGTGGAATTTTTTAACCTTCCAGAATCTAAAAATATAGTCGAAAATGTTATTACACATTACTACAATAATAAACGAATAAAAATCGTAGAATCGTATCATCATGCTGATATCGTTATTTCGGATACCCATGGATACGAAGATAAAGATTTATTTTATTTTAAGCATATCTCAGATAAGGATTCATGGACGAGGTTGGGATCGTATTTTAATAAAGTCATCGTAAATACGTACAAATTTTGATCACCGATTGACTAAATAACATAATCAGATACGATGAATCGAAGTTATTTGCCAAATCTGTTTATCATCTCTTGGTTTAAATGAACAATAACTGAATAATAGTTTTGTTTTTCACAATGTATAAATACCTATATATAAGTATTTATTTGTATTTAACACACTTCATTGTGATTGATTGAACAATATAAGGTCGCTATTTTTAAATAAGTTATTATGTTATAAAAATAATGTAACAAAAAAATATTGGAAGGAAGGTATGATATGAAAAAAAGATTATTGGGTAGTGTGGTATTGGTTTTAAGTCTAGGAGGAATAATTTTTGGTGCGACAAAAGATGTTTCTGCACATGGGTATGTAAGGGAGCCAATTAGTCGAGGATACCAAGGGTCATTAGATGCCCGCACCAACTGGACTGCAGCATTTCAGAAGTATGGGGCAGTGATCAATGAGCCACAATCTTTAGAAGCATTGAAAGGCTTCCCAGCAGCAGGACCAGCGGATGGACGAATTGCTTCTGCAAATGGCGCATTAGGTTTTCAGTTAGATCAACAAACAGCAACTTTATGGACAAAGCAAGATATCAGTACTGGTCCTAATAATTTCACTTGGCATTTTACGGCAAATCACCGGACTGCGAAATATCATTACTACATCACGAAAAATGGTTGGGATCAAAACAAACCACTTGCGAGAGAAGATCTAGAACTATTATCGGAAATCGATGGTGGCGGACAATCTTCTGCGAATATTAGCGCAACGCACACAGTCAATATTCCAGAAGACCGAATGGGGTATCACGTTATTTTAGCAATTTGGGATATTAGTGATACTGCGAATGCCTTTTACAATGTGATTGATGCGAATATCAAGAGTAATGGAGCAATACCAGTCGTACCAAATAAACCAACAAATGTCAGAGCAGTGAATACGACAAAACAGTCAGTCTCACTTTCTTGGGATGCACAAGCTGCTGCTGAAAAATACAATGTGTATCGTGATGGTCAACTGATTACTACAACTTCTGCGAACAACTATCAAGATAATCAATTAACAGCAAATACCACGTACAAGTACGAAATCGAAGCAGTATCGTTTACCGGACAAGTATCTGAAAAAAGTGATGCGCTTCAGGTAACAACGTTAGCAGATAACGAAGTAGAAGTGCCAACAAGACCAGGTAACTTACATTCAATGGGAGAAACAGTGAACTCAATCTCATTGATGTGGAATCCTTCTAGCCACTCTGCAGGAATCAAAACATATGAAATCTATAGAGATGGCCAATTAGTTGGTCAAACTGCAAATACAACTTATCTAGATACTGGATTGAATGCTGGGACTCAGTATACGTATACAATCAGAGCAGTGAGTAATGATTCTATTCGATCAGAGGACAGCAACCGTTTAGTGATTTCAACAAAAACAAATGAAATTGCGCCACCAAGTGAACATCGTCAATTTGAATTAGGAAGTTTAACTAATCCTGTGTTGTACACAAAAGATGAAATCATCTTCCATGAGGGGAAACTGTATACAACATTAGTGACTCATTTTAATTATGGTGATCCATCTTGGGCGCCAGATAGTGCAGCTAGTTTATTTAGAATTAAATAACTTTTAAAAGTCTTTTAGCCTTTTGGATTATTTTAGGATTCTAATAGAATAACTTTTTTGTAGAAAGCTTAAAAACATCAGAGGGCCATTTATTGTAGATAAATAAAAACAGTGGTATATCGTTATTAATTACGCCTTAGAGAGGCTATACAATTTGTATAGCCTCTTTTTTCTTGTTATCTCTCAAATCTAAGATCTATAAAAAAACTTTAAAAAAACTTCGTCTTCTAAAGAAATTTTTTTCTCTAAGTCGGGAAATACAATACCTCGAAATAAAAAAACATATTGTTTATAGTGAAGTTGTTATGTGAAAGGGGGAAGGTAAGTGGAAGAGATTCTTGAACGATTAATATCGAATGATTACAAAAAACGTGTCGTATTTATCTTGAATACTTTAGAGAGAAGAAAAAATGTGACCGTTCAATATCTTGCAAAAAGTCTCAAAGTAACTAGAAGAACGATTACCAATGATTTAAAAACGATTCAAGATGAATTTTCCGACACAATTGAAATATTGACTTCCTATAAAGGGGTCAGCATGTTTGTATTGAACCATTTTAAGTTATTCGAGAAAAAAAAATCTTATTACATGAATGAAGACTTAGTAAAAGTGACAACAAGTATCCTTACAGGTGAACTGAAGCAGGTGATCGATTGGAGCTGGGAATTACACTACTGTGAGAAAACAGTGATCCAAAAAATGCGAAAGCTAAAGAAAATCTGCCATCAATATGGTTTGAATTTAAAACTTTCACCGGTTGAATTTATAGGGAAAGAAATCAGAATCAGAAAACTGTTTATTGATCTTTACATTAAATCAGCATATCTAGAAATCGAAGATTATTGCCCCTATAAAAATGAAATGGAAGAAATAACCAAAATCGTTTTGGCGTTATGTTCGGATGTTTCCCAATCAATCACAAAGAAAATACTTGCTTTAACTTTTATCCGGTTTGGAAAAGACAAATTATATATCCAGTCGCGATTGTTAGATTGGTTTAGAAACAATCCCTTAACGAATCAATTATTCGTTGAATTTATTCAATTAGATTGTTTCAAGACCTACTCTAAAGAAGTCATTTTTGAAGAATGTTGTTTTATAGCTTGTATGATCCATTTACATGAATGTTATTACACAGAGATTGAAAAACACAATAAAGGATTTGCAGAATACTTTGGTTTTTCTGAGACAGTCAAACATTTGGTTTTAGATCTCAAGAGTGTTCTGGGGAATCGGATCCAAGTTGATAATGAGCAACTGTATTCAATTGTCAATTGCTTTTTATTTCAAGAGAAAATCAAACAGGAACTTGAAATTGATTTTTCATATAACGATGAAGAATCGGCGATACTGATTGATTCAATCAACCGGCGACTATATAAAGAAATGAATACAGTCATCAAAAGAAATAAAGCGATCCAAAAGAATTTCCTGCAAAAAAGGTGTGCTTCATCATTTACTTCTGACTTATTACTTTTCTTATATACGAACAAGGCATGTGAAGTTTTAAGTACAGTTGTTGTTGCATTGAAACGAGGATTTTTAACGGATTTTGCTTTAAATGAAATTATTGAAAGATATCTACACACCAGAGCAAGCATCATGTACCAGGAACAATTGGAAACCATTGAAAATCCACTTGACGTAGATATATTAGTGACAAATATACTACCATTTCCGTATCAAGTTGGTGATAAAACCAAAATGTTTTATCTACCAGAAAAAGCAGATATTGACCGAACGATGGACATCGTTTCAGACTTGCTCGTTACGGATTTTAGATAATAACAAAGATCACTTATGTCGTTTAGGAGGGCAAGTTGAAAAACTCAAAGACTTGGTATTATAAATTACTTTTACTATTTTTATTTCTTGTATTCGCGTATACGGCAAATCGGACCATCCTGATTTACGAGAATTTCCGACAACAGACAGAAGATATCGCACAAGTCTTGGTTCGCACAATCGATCAATTTGGACTAGAAGTCAGTCGCTTTGAGTTTGACTTTAGTTATAGTTTAGCAAGTATCATTGGTACATTGACAATCGTGGGGGGGCTTGCTCTTGGTATCTTGTATCACTCAGGTATGCCGAAACATACAGAGTTTGAATATGGAAGTGCCAGATGGGGCAACAAAAAAGACATCAAGCCGATGATGGATAAAAAAAAAGACAACAATATCATTCTCACAAAAAGTGAATCGCTGTCTATGTCTGGTCGTATGAAGATCACTAAATCTAATAACTTTAATCGGAATAAGAATGTGATCGTAGTAGGAGGAGCCGGGTCAGGTAAAACAAGATTCTATGTGAAACCTAATTTGATGCAACTGCATTCCTCTTATGTCGTCAGTGATTCTAAAGGACTCTTGTTAAGTGAAACAGCAACGATGTTTAAAGAAGCAGGTTATGAAATCAAGGTTTTTGACTTGATCACGCGGGAAAATACAGATTATTATAATCCTTTTACTTACATCCGGACTGAAGATGATATTTTAAAAGTCGTCAACAACTTGATCAAGAATACTTCAGATCCTGAAAAAAAGGGTGGCGATGATTTTTGGGAAAAAGCTGAAACGGCCTTATTGATGGCTACGTTTAGTTATCTTTTACAAGAAGTTGATGAGGAAGATCAAACATTGACAAACGTCGTTGAAATGGTCCGCTTAGCAAACTGTCCAGAGGATGTGCCTGATTATGTTTCCCCACTGGATGTGATTTTCAATGAACTTGAAGAAAAAGATCCTGCCAACTTTGCAGTCGCGCAATACAAAATTTTCAAACTAGCGGGGGATCGTACCGCAAAAAGTATTTTAGTCAGCTTAGGAGTGCGATTATCGCCTTTTGATATTCCGAACATCAAAAAAATCGTGAGTAAAGATACTTTAGCACTTGACACTGTGGGTGACAAAAAAACGATCATCTATATTTTATTATCAGATACAGATACGAGTTTCAATTTCTTAGCAAGTATGTTGTACCAACAATTATTCGATAGTTTAGTGTACAAAGCAGACAATGTCTACAAAGGTCGTCTACCACATCATGTGCGATGTATCTTAGATGAATTTGCCAATATTGGACAGATTCCAGACTTTGAAAAAGTGATTTCAGTGATTCGAAGTCGCGAGATATCGGTCAATGTGATCTTACAAAATATTAGTCAGCTTAAAAATTTATATAAAGATACTTGGGAAACAATCATCGGGACCAGTGACGTTTTTCTGTATTTAGGTGGAATGGAGTTAAGTACGCATGAGTATATCTCCAAATTACTAGGGAAGAAAACAATCCAGCACAAGAACATCAGTATCACCAAAGGTAGTAATGGGAACTACAGTGAGAACTATCAAAAAATGGGTCGAAATTTATTGGATGTAGATGAAGTGGCGAACCTAAGTGGAACAAAAGCGATTTTGAAGATTCGTGGAATAGTTCCGTTTATATCAGAAAAATATGATATTACCAAACATAAAAATTATAAAAAACTCGGAGATGTGACTCCAGAGAATTGGTACGAACGAAATCAATCACCGAAAAACGAAGAGGAGAATGGATAGAAATGAACAATAATCAACAATTATTACAGGATGTATTTAATTTGATTTCAAGATTTACGATGGTTGGCGGAGGATTATGGATCATTTGGGGAACCGTGATCTTAGCTGGTGCGTTAAAAGATAAAAATGGTCCGCAACTACAACAAGGGATCTGGCAAGTCGTCGGCGGTGCATTGATTTTAGTTGCCGCAGTTTGGTTCGTGACCGCATTTGATGTCGGCTCACTTTTAAGTAGGTAGAAAATTTTTTATAGAAAGAAGGTTAATCAGTGCGCTCAGCGATAATGATGCTATTTGATCGAATGATGGAATATTTGAATGGGGACAATATTGCAGAAACCTTAAGCCGTGGTTTGCAAGATTACATGGCAGATGCCTATCGAGTAGCAGGAATCATCCAACAAACGATCATAGCTCCAGTTGCATTTTCAATACTAGCGATATTCATCTTATTTGAATTTCAAAAAATTTCTTTAAAAGTAGAGAATGCAGGTGGTGCTCCAACTTTGGGATTTGAAATGATCATGAAAGCATTTGTAAAATTTATTATTTGTTATATTGTCATCTTAAGAATCCAAGTGATTCTCGATGCCATTGTCGCATTAGGGGCAATGTTAGCAGGGCAAATAATGGCCCTAAATAGAGATGATTTTTTAAGTTCTTATCGCAATGTAGTCAATTCAGCAGTAAGCAATCTTTCGTGGTGGGAAGTAATGGTCGTATTAATGATTTTTGTTGTTCTATTTTTAGTTTCTTTAGTAGTAGGGGTCTTTATCAATGTCATCGTTTATATAAGATTTTTTGAATTATATATATTCAGTGCGATTGCTCCTATTTCGATGGCGGCATTACCCCATCAAGAGTTTTCATCGATGGCAAAAGGATTTTTCAAGAATTTTGCAGCTTCCTCCTTACATGCTGTAATGATCGCATTAGTATTGACCATTTATCCTTTGATTTTTGTGAATTTCTTAAATAGTCATAGGAGTGGCATGTGGTCGCTGATTTTTGGTTTGACGATTTACATGATTGCTTTGATGTTTGCAATAAATAAGACAAAAGGATGGGCGAAAATGATTGTATCCGCCTCATAGAAAGGAATAAAAGCAATGGCAATTGAAGTCAAAGTCCATAAAGATGTACGTGAATATAAAGAACGGATCGTAGCAGGTATGAGCGTACGACAATTAGGCTTTCTGTCTGTGGCGGTGTTGACTAACATCGTGATCAGTTTTGTGTTTGTGCGCTTTTTTGGTTACTCCATGGACGTGATCAGTTGGCTGATGATTCTCGTTTCAATGCCAATCGTCGCTTTTGGGTGGCTAAAAAAAGAGGGACTGCCTTTTGAACGCTATTTGAAATACTATTTTATTTACCATTTTGATCAAGGAGTAGTTGTTTATGAAGAATCTGATACGTCCCAATTTCATGAAGGTGAACTTCAGGCAAAACAAGAATAAAAAAAATATGCAAGAAGAAAAAAAATCTTTTTTACTTTATGAAGAATTCTATGATAACGGTATTTGTTTAATTACTGAGAATGAATACTCAATAACGATCCATATTGACGATATCAGTTATCAACTTTGTTCCGAAGAACAACGTATGCAGATATTCATTAAATATTGTGAGTTCCTAAATTCTTTGGAAGCTTCCATTGATTACAAAGTCACGTTAGTAAAAAAGAAAAAAACAGTCGAAGAATTGACTCATGTGCTGTTTAAAGAAAAAAATGAACAATATGATGATAAGTACCGCCAAGAAATGAATGACTATCTAACAGCGAAAATCAACGAAAAGAAGAATGCGTTTGAAAAGAAAATTTTTATTACGTTTACTCAAAAACATGAGAATCAGGAATTTGCGGAAAGAGAGTTATTCTTGATTGCCGATCAATTGGATCTATTCGCTCGAAAAATTGGTTCGACCATCCATATTTTAAAAGGGGAAGAACGGAAAGAATTGATCGGTCAAATCATAAATAATGAGAATCATACATTACTACCGAAACAAGTCGATCTCAAATTAGATAAGCGCCTGATCAAGATCGATGACAAACTAAATCAGACCCTCTATTTGAATGGTTACCCTGCCGAACTATCTGATGAATGCTTAACAGGTCTTATGGAGATCGATGAAGAAATCACTCTTACGGTTAGTTGCAGGCCGATACCGATGGCAAGCAGTTTCGACTTAGTAAAGACTAAAATGGCTTACATGGATCAGCAAAAAGTGGATGAACAGCGAAAAGCCTTAAATAGTGGGTACGATTATGACATGCTACCCTATGACCTGACTTATTCCCTGGATGAAGCAAAAGAGCTTTTAGATTCATTACAAAGTAAAAGCCAGAAACTATTTGAAGTAACTGTGTTGATCAATTTCTCCGCAGAGAATCAGGATAACTTAAATAAAATCGCGAGTAAAATCAAGTCGGTAGGGCGAAGATTTGGTTGCACGATCATTGAACTAGCGTATTTACAAAAATTTGCTTTAAATACAATATTACCAATAGGAAAGAATCATGTTCCTTTAAATCGCTTATTGGCAACTTCTGCGGTTTCGGCGTTGATGCCATTTTCGATTTCTGAAATGCTTCATGAGAATGGCAATTATTATGGGATCAATTCTGTGACAAAAAATCTGACGATTCTTGATCGGAAAAAACTAATGGCGCCCAATGGGTTTGTCTTGGGCACACCAGGATCAGGTAAGAGTTTCTCTGTCAAACGGGAAATCGTCAATGTTTTACTGAGAAACGCCAAAGACGAAGTGATCGTCATTGATCCTGAATCAGAATATCAGCATATTTGCTCGGAATTTGATGGTCAAATGGTTCGATTGGCTGGTAATTCAAACACCTGCATCAATCCGATGGATATCAATAGTAACTATGGCGATGATGCAGACCCGATCGCTTTAAAAACCCAGTTTTTGATTTCACTTTGTGAGCTGATCACGGGTGGTATTTTAGGGTTATCTTCCCAACAAAAGACGATCATCGACCGAGTATGCCGGAAAATTTACCAAGAACAGACACAGTTGCCGACATTAAAAGATTTTTATATGGCGCTAAATGCACAGCCAGAAGAAGAGGCAAAGCAACTGGCGATTGAATTGGAGCTTTATACAGAAGGTAGCCTAGCGCTATTTTCCAAACAGACAAACGTGGATTTAAATAAACGTTTAGTCATTTTCGACATCAAAGATTTAGGGAAACAACTCAAACCATTTGGAATGTTGGTCGTTTTAGATCAAATTTGGAATCGAATCACATTAAATCGAGAATCAGGAATCCGTACATGGTTATATATAGATGAATTACAGTTGCTCTTTACAAATGAATATTCAGAAAATTATTTCTTTGAATTGTGGAGTAGAGCAAGGAAATGGGGGGCTATACCGACAGGGATCACCCAAAATGTCGAGACGCTATTATTGTCGGATCTAGCCAGAAGAATGCTTTCTAATAGCGATTTCGTTGTCATGTTCAATCAAGCAAAATCTGATCGCTCAGAGTTGACTCGTTTATTCGATATATCGGAAGAGCAGGAAAAGTATGTTTTAAATGGGAGTGAAGGTACTGGTTTGATGGTGTTTGGGGACACGATCATTCCATTTGAAGACCGACTGCCTAAAGAGACGAAACTCTATCAAATCATGACAACTAAACCTGGTGAAGAGGTAAAAACAAAGCAAGATTATGAATGAAACATACGAGGGGAATAAACAAGAAAACAACAAGCAGCAAGATCTGTTATCGATCAAATTGAAACGTGTCAGTACGAAAGAGCAAAAAAAGAAAGCACTGAAAAAACGACTCCGATTCAAAAAACGTCAACAAAAATTAGCGAGAAAAAAAAGAGATAGCTTACAGCCGAAAAATAGAAATATCGTTGATTTCAAACAACATATGGTGAATAGCCAGTCAAGAAAAGAGCCATTAAGTAAAGGCGCAACAAGCAAAAAACCATATGCTAGTCATTTTAAAAAGCGTCATCTTATAACAAATAAAAAAAAGTTAAACAAAATCAATAGTAACAAACAACATAGTACCACAAGAGAAAAGGCCTATTTCATAAAGAATAAACATCGCTCTCCTAAAGAAATCAATCATGCGCTTTTAGGAATAAAAAAAAGACAAACTTCACCCAATCATAGTGGGACGAATCAGCGAAGTCAGCTCTCTACTGAAAAAATCAATAAACAAAAATTAGGATCAAAAAAATTCTATCATAAGAAACAAGAAAAACTAGGTAAAAATGTTCTCAATCTATCTGGCATAAAGAATACACTTACTACGAATAAGCAGACCAGAGCAAAGAAGCTTGAAGAGAAACTATTCGGCATCAAAGACAAACTTGAACGTAAACATCAAGTGTTAAGTAACTCCAACAAAGTTAAACGATTAAAAAAGCAAACAAAAATGCCATCGAAAAAAAAATTCAAACCCAAACTGAAAAAAAATCTGGCACAAACGGCCATAGACACAGTTGGCAGGAACAAAGATGGCGAATTGAATATTCTTGGAGTTCTTTTAGTCTTATTTATTATTCTCAAACTGATCCTCATGTTGTTGTCCGTCAAAGTAATGATGATCTTGGCGGTCGTCATCGTCGTGATCGTCGTGATTATCGCCATCTTTAATTTTATCGCTAGTATATTTACTATAAAAACGGAAGATATGGCATTAGCAGAGGCGTATGAGCATGTCACACTTTTGGATGCCAGAAAGAACAAAGAAGTGCAACAAGTTTTTGAAGATTTTTCAGAAAATTCTGAAATTGAAGAAGTATATTTTGTTGTAAATGGTGTTGCAAGACCAGATAACAATTTTATCTATAGCTCTGATGCAGATACGTACCTCTATTACCTGAATGCAAAATATGAAGATTATAACATCAGTAAACGTATCTCAGCGAGTAGCAATATCTTTGGTGCAACAAGAGTTCGTGGAGAAGTAGAAGGAATCCATGGGTATACCTTTAGTTACACAACGAAAATCGAAACAAGAGAAGTACCAATTATTTATCCTGATGAGACTGATCCAGAAGAGGATGGATCGGAAGACTCTGAAGACGATGATGAATCAGAAGAAGCTGATGGTTCGGAAGACGACGAGGACTCAGAAGAAGAAGCGGATGATTCAGAAGAAGATGAGGACTCGGAAGAAGAAGCAGATGATTCAGAAGATGATGAGGATCCAGAAGAAGAAGCGGATGATTCGGAAGAAGATGAGGACTTAGAAGAAGCGGATGATTCAGAAGAAGATGAGGACTCAGAAGAAGAAGCGGATGATTCGGAAGAAGATGAGGACTTAGAAGAAGAACCGGATGATTCAGAAGAAGATGAGGACTCAGAAGAAGAACCGGATGATTCAGAAGAAGAAGCGGATGATTCGGAAGAAGATGAGGACTCAGAAGCAGAACCGAATGATTCCGAAGAAAATCAAACGAATGACACTCTAAATGGGGACCAACCCGCTACCCCTCGTAATGAAGAAGATCGTCCAACGCATCGTACGATAAAAGTGGCGTTGATCAATATTGAGATCAAAACAATCAGTCAGTTTATTGATGAAAATTCAGATACGCTGACAGAGGAAGAACTAGATAAGTTTGGACCGATCCAAGAATTGGACCGATTTGAGAATAAAGTATTTTTGCAAAGTCCTTTTGGCATGAACCAAGACGCCATCGTTGTTCAAAAATATGGCTATCGAGGATCAAATGACAGAAATAGACATGATCATATCGAGCTGTTGGCTGAGCCTGGCACGCCTGTCTATGGCATCGATAATTCTGGATCAGGAAGAGTACATGCTGCTGGCAACGATTATGTCACTATCAATACTTCTTTGAGCAAAAGAGTTGTGTTGTCTCCATTAAAAAATGTCCGAGTGAGAAATGGTGAGTGGATAGATGCCGATACAATCGTAGGAGAAACCACAGGGAATTTAAAGGTTGAAGTCATTGAACGTCGAACATTCTGGCCAAACAGACATATTTATCCATCTGCTTATATTTTTGATCTGGAATTTCAATATCCTTCTGAGATAGAAGGATTTACACATCATTCTTCAAGAACGATCTCAGGAAGTCTTAAAAATCCTGGACAAATGATTTTACAATGGGAACATCTTGTTCGAGAAGCTTGTGAAAAGTATGGGATTCCAGAGTATGTCAACATGATTTTGGCAATCATCCAAGTAGAATCCGGTGGTGATGCAGAAAGATTCCCTGATATTATGCAGGCTAGTGAGTCACAAGGTTTGTCTCCTAATACGATTGATGATCCAGAACTATCAATTGATCGAGGCACCCACTATTTTGCCCAATTATTAAGCAAAGCGAGAGACTTACATCTTGATGATCGTGCGGCTCTTCAAGCCTATAACTACGGAGAAGACTTTTTAAACTGGTTAGCAACTACCAATAACCAATATAGCTTCTTTCAGGCAGAGTTATATGCAAGGGAAAAAAGCAACAGACAGACTGTTACTTATACCCATCCAGTAGCGTTAGCATATGGATTTTCATGGCGATATGCTTACGGAAATATGTTCTATGTTCCTATAGTAACTAACTATCTATGGCTCGAAAACTCAGATTTCCTTGAGGCTGCAATCAATGAGATTGGCACGATCCAAGGAGAGAAGTACTGGCGATGGTATGGATTTGAAGGAAGAGTAGAGTGGTGTGCGATCTTTGTGAGTTGGGTAGCAGATCAAGTAGGGTATCTCAACCAAGAAAAAATAATCAAGTCTGCTAACTGTTTACAAATGATCAACTGGTTAACTGAAAAAGGGAACTATAAGAAAGCTTCAGAGAACTATCATCCACAACCAGGTGATTTGATTTTCTTTGATTGGAATGGAGGTGGTACTGGAAAAGATCACGTTGGGATCGTAGAGTTTACAGATGGTAATATCATCCAGACCGTCGAAGGTAATACTGCTGATAAAGTAGCTAGAAGGACCTATTTTATCAATGATCCAAGCATTTCAGGTTACGGTATTCTTCAATAAAGAGAGAAAGAGATAAACAATGAAACAAATAAAAAATATAGTTGAGTCAAAAGAAGGAAAAAGAATCGTGTTTATAGCTATCGGCATTTTCATCACCATGTTCAGTTTTATTTTTTACTCGCTATTTTTTCATAGCGGTAAGAATGAAAACTCGGAAGGTACCGCTAGTAGTAAGCCTTTGTCTGCAAGCGAGCAAAGAAAAGAGGACCTAAATTTAGTAGAAAGAAATGAAGCCTTAGTTTATAGAGGTATTTGGTATTCTGATCGAGCGGATGGCATGGTTTTGGAATTAAAAAATGACGGAACTTATCAAAGTACCAGTTGGCTCACAACGGGTCAGTATCGCTTAGTAGATACAAAGCTTGTTCTGACGGACAAAGAGAAAGAGGAAGTTTCTTTTGAGCTGATGACAAGGTTAGGCGAAACGATTTTCTTTTATGAAGACAATGAAGGGAACACGACCTATTTCTATCCTAGTGTTGCATTGATGGAAAGGGCCAAAGAAATTATTGATTCCAGTGGGGAAGAAATCGATGAGATAATCAGTCAAAAATGGAATGACGTGTTACTTCAAGGTAGTTGGACGGGAACGACGATGAATAGTCAAGTGTTGATTGATTTTACAGAAGACACATTTGTCCAAAGAAAAGTGGAAGACGGAAACGAAATAAGTCGAATTTTTTACTATCGCGTCATTTCTGAAGATATTTCTGAGACGCTATGTGTACTTGAACTATCAGTCACAGATGAAAATTCAGCAGTGATGACATTTGAGGTCACCTTAGAAGAGACACAATTTGGTTATCGCATGCATTCCCTCCCAGGGATGTTTTTATGGGTAAATGATTACGAAAAACCACATCAAGCTGTGCGATTAACTCAAACAGGTATTTTTAGAGAAGAAAATTCATCTTTAGAACAATTACTTGAACATCGCTTGAATGGTTAATCGACTCTAAAAAATTCTTCATTGAATGGAGGAGACCGATGTTTTATAAAAAATTTGAAAACTATCTTAAAGAATATATAAACAAAGATATTTCAGTAAAATCAGTAAAACCTTATGAAGAAAAAGTATTCAATGAGTTTCAAGCAAAAGCAATATTAGATAGCAACCCTGAAACTTTGAGAGAAGAATTCCACTTCGTTCTAGACTTGATTTCTTCAAGAAAAGAAGTGAAGGAAGAAAAGACCAATGATTTAAAACAATCATTTGAAAGAATGCTCCAAGACATTGATCCATCAGAATACAATGCCTTGAGATTCTCGATTTATAAATCGCGGATGATCGTCTTAAAACAAGATATACGTGAGCAAGAAACAAGGACAAAAGATGCGGCACCCACTTTTACGTCAAACACACAGTTACAAGCATCTGACGAATTAGTAAGTCCTAAATTAGTGGCTGAACAAGAAAGAAGATTTGCAGAACAAGCCTCACTCAATAAGAGAGACAACGTAAAGCAAGAAGTTTTATCTAATGAGCAGATCAAAGAGAATGTCTCGATGCACGTAAATTCTGTCCACACGACGAATCAATATACAAAAGAAGAACACCATGAAAGGCTTAAAGTGAGTGATTTAAAAGAACAATTTGAAAAAGAACGTTCTTTTAATAAAGAACCGCATTCAGCTGGAGTACCATCAGGAACAGTCAACAGATTGCGACAATACTATGAAGGTCTGAATCATTCATCAAATGATCATTCACCAGTAGAAAGTCGAAAGTCATCTAGATGGAGAACCCCGCAAACGAACGATTCGCTGAACGTTCAAAATAGGCAAAATCAACCGACAGATCGACGGAGCCAAAGAGATGAAGGAACATCGTCCTATCAAAAGGCTCCTCCATTAAAAGGTACTAGCGAATTTGTGCGTAGAGGAAATGAAAGCACAGTCTATACGAATGAATCATCACCCACAAATAAAGCAGAGCCGGATCAAACCGGCATGACGAACGAAGAATTTCAAAGACGGCGAGATCGATTTGGCAATCTGTCTGGACCAAGTAACGAACCACCAGTCATCGAAAGAACAACTCAAAGAGAACCGGATAACTACCAGACAGCTGCTTATCAAAATCCACCTAGGCAGCAACGAAGTAGTGAGCTAGTGCAAGAAGCTCAAGCTAGTAGGGTAGATAACAATGACTCGTTAAGGACAAACAATGCAGAATGGAATCGAACTGGTAGGGCGAACGAAGAAAATCAAAGATATCGAGATCGATTTGGCAATCTGTCTGGACCAAGTAACGAACCACCAGTCATCGAAAGAACAACTCAAAGAGAACCGGATAATTATCAGACAGCTACTTATCAAAATCCACCTAGGCAGCAACGAAGTAGTGAGCTAGTGCAAGAAAGTCAAGCTAGTAGGATAGATAACAATGACTCGTTAAGGACAAACAATGCAGAATTGAGTCAAACTGGTAGGGCGAACGAAGAATTTCAAAGATATCGAGACCGATTTGGTAATCTGCCTGGACCAAGTAACGAACCACCAGTCATCGAAAGAACAACCCAAAGCGAACCGGATAATTATCAGACAGCTACTTATCAAAATCCACCTAGGCAGCAACGAAGTAGTGAGCTAGTGCAAGAAAGTCAAGCTAGTAGGATAGATAACAATGACTCATTAAGGACAAACAATGCAGAATTGAGTCAAACTGGTAGGGCTGACGAAGAATTTCAAAATCTTCGTGCTCGATTTGAAAACCTGACTGGTACAAGCAGTGAACCATCACTTTCAAAGAAAAAGAGTCGTGGAGAGAGTGAACATCAAGGAACTTCTTATCATAGAGCTATCACCAGGCATGACAGTAGTGAAAGCGTACGTAAAGTAAACGAAAGCGCAGTTGATACGAATGATTCATCATCTGCAAATAAAATAAAATCGAATCAAACCGGCTTGACGAATGAAGAATTCCAAAACCGTCGCGCTCGATTTGAAAATCCTAGTGTAAAAAGTGATAACCGCCTTGCAACAGAAGCAACGGGTCAAGTGAGGGCAGCGAGAGACCAGTTTGAAAAAGCGAGCAATCTTCCTGACGACCGACCAGCTCCAGAATCCACGGGACGAGTGAGAGCAACGAGGGACCAGTTTGAAAAAGCAAATGCCCATCCAAATGAGCGACCAGTTCCAGAATCCACGGGACGAGTGAGAGCAACGAGGGACCAGTTTGAAAAAGCGAATGCCCATCCAAATGAGCGACCAGTTCCCGAATCAACGGGTCGAGTGAGAGCAGCGAGAGATCAGTTTGAAAAAGCGAGTGACCTTCCTGACGACCGACCAGCTCCAGAATCCACGGGACGAGTGAGAGCAGCGAGGGACCAGTTTGAAAAAGCGAATGCCCATCCAAATGAGCGACCAGTTCCCGAATCAACGGGTCGAGTGAGGGCAGCGAGAGACCAGTTTGAAAAAGCGAGTAATCTTCCTAATGACCGACCAGCTCCAGAATCCACGGGACGAGTGAGAGCAGCGAGGGACCAGTTTGAAAAAGCGAGTAATCTTCCCAATGACCGACCAGTTTCCGAATCAACGGGTCGAGTTGAAGAGATGCGAAGACAGTACGAGTCCAGAAATGGGAGAGAAACTGAAGCTAGTGTCTCTAACGAAACATTCCAACAACAAAATGGCTTGGCTAATGAAAGATTTCGTCAACGCCGAGACCAATTTGAAAATCCTGTTGTAACAAGTAGTGATGGATCAAAATCAGAAGAAACTGCTATAGCCGATCAGCTAGATCGTAGAAAAGAAACAAGCAACCAACCTACTGCTAACTCTGCTGATCAAACAGGTATCGCTGCTGGTAATACGAAAAAAATCCGTGAATTGTTAGCTGATAAACTCAAATTTAATCCAGTAGAGAAAGTACCACCTGAAACAAATACCCAAACAGCTACTCAAATAGATAGTTCCCATCCACCAGTAGAGGAATCTGCCTCTGACACTCAAAACAGCCAAATGAGAAATCAGATGCGTGAAGGTGGTGAACTGAGATCAACGAAACTGGATGGAACGAGTACAGCAACTGGAGGAATGGATAAAAAGCAGTCGCAAAGCACAGTTGATTCTTTAGATAAACTTGGAATAGACGTGAGTAGTGATACTTTTGGTTTAAATGAGAATGCTTCAGATAAAACGGATAAATCTACTGAGACCGATTCTATGAACGACGATGTAGAATTGCCAGGATCAGTACCGCTTACAGAAAAAAAGAAAATCCATACAAAAAAAAGCCGAGCGATTCAAATCGGAAGACTTTTGTTGAACTTACTACCATTAGCATCTTGGCCGTTGATCAGTATGTGGGTAACTGGCATTTTAGGTATCGTTCCAGCCTACCTTGCTATGTATGGACTACCACTAACTCTGTTTATTTACGGGACTATTTTGGCTGCCGTTTATGGGCCAAAACTCATCAACTATATTCGTAAACTTCATTCTAGAATACAAAACTATCGCCAGGCAGAACGAAGTCGACAGAGAAACTTAGAGGATCGAGTGATTGATCCAAAAGAAAAATCGATTCAAAGAGAAACTGCTGCTCATGAGAAAGAAACAGCAAAAACAAAACAACAGAATCACTCATCAGAAAAAGACAGTCCTGAAAATGCAGAAAAAGACAAATCTGTAAAGGGTTATCTTAAAAGAAATTGGAAATCTCTCGCCATCATCTTTGGTGTTGGGATAGTTGTAGCAGGAATTGGTATCGCACTGACACCAGTAGTTGCACCATATATATTTGCGATAGCCACTTCAACTCCTTTATTTATGTACAAAGTAACTTCAGTTATTGCAATGGCACTTGCGGTTTCCTTTGGTGTGACCGCCTTGAGTAAAGGACTGCATGCACTACAAAGAAAGTTTTATAAAAAAGAAGATCAAACATTAGAAACGACAACACAAAAAGAAACAATCGAAAAAAATTCTTTAGAGGTAGATAAGAATTTTGATAAAGCCTATGAAAAAGTGGATAAGGATGATCGTGCATCTGCCCATGATAATTCGTCAATAAAAAGTGCTGGATCAAAAGAAGATGGCATAAAACTCGCTAGTAATGAAACGAAGTCAATGGAAAAAAGTCCATATGCATGGGTCTATGGTCAAGAGACAGAAAACAAAACCCCAAATGAATCGAATCGTTCAAGTCGGTCGAATTCGTTTAATACCCATGAAACACTTCATGTGAAAGCGGATATTCATGAGCCACCGTCACAGTCATCACGTGAAAACCGTGCGACGAATCAATTAGGTGAAGCCGCAAGACATCGGTTGGATAATACAAAATCTGAAAGAAATCCACAGATTACTGAACAGAATAAGGGAATCAATCGTCAGCCGGCCGTCAAAGAGGCATTTGATTCAATCAAACAAAAAGCAATTTCGAAGAGTAATAATGTCAGTGGCAAGCCCCTACTGAAAGGTCAAATATCTTTTGAAAAATAAAGAATACGGAGAGAGATTCAATGAATAAAATCAAACTAATGAGCATATTTAGCGTCATCTTGTTGCTCTTGCATTTTCCAGTGAGTGTTTATGCTACTTTTAATGATTATATGCTCAATGAGATCCATCAAGGAAAGAGCTTACGTGCATGGTTGTATGACGAAGGAGAAAACGCAATCTCTCAACAAATCAATGCTACACCACAAGTAGATGGTTCTTTGGGGGTTGATGTGGGGGATAGTGTGAGTTTTTCGGTTAATATTCCTACCTACGCCCTGGTGGCAGACCGAGGTGGTTGGATTCCAGCACTGACGGGAGGTAAGAGTGGAAATACGCCTGTCCCCAATTACTTTTATACTCAGATGCGTTATGGAAAGTCACCAAATCTGCCAGGTAATTTTAGCATAGGTGAGGTGACCGCGACAAATCTTCCTTCGGGAGTGACCATTAGCAGGGTAGTTGGCCCGACTACGGGAAATCTTACAAGAGTTGATGTGACAGTTACTAGGTCACAGGTGAGTGCGGAAAATGGCCATACTAACTCAATCAATCTTAACTTGAGTTCGCTTTATTTAGATACATGGGCAATTGATCCAACAACTGCTGATTTTTTTGGAAACAACCCGATTAATGTAGGGGGTATTACACTTACTAATCTTAATTTGGGCACATTGTCACTGCGAACAAAAAATTCAATCAGAGTGAGATATATCGATGAGGCAGGGAATGAACTCCGAGATCCACTGGTAGAACAAATGGAGGTTGGTCAAAACTATGCGTATACACCTCCAGCCATTCCGGGATATACCTACAACAGATTATCATCTGGAAGCGCAAGTGCTTCTGGTCAGATGGCAGCTGGTCCGGAAAGACTTGTTGAATTTGTCTATACAAAGAATCCAACGGTGGGCGGAGCGATCACGGTGAACCACGAATTTATCGGTGCTTCAAGTATGAATAGCAGTGAACGATTCACAAACGTGGGGAATGTGGGCGATCGATTTGAATTGACACCTAGAACAGAAGCTGGCTGGCAAGTAAAAGGTGAATTGCCAGAAGTGATAGTGACAGAACAAGCACAAACGGTGACGATCCAATACGAGCGAAAACCTGGAGGTGACATCACCGTCAATCATGAATTCATTGGCGATTCTTCTATGAATACGAACGAAGTGATTACAGATGTCGGGAATGTTGGTGATCGTTTTGAAATGACGCCACGAACAGAAGCGGGTTGGCAAGTAAAAGGTGAGTTGCCAGAAGTGATAGTGACAGAACAAGCACAAACGGTGACGATCCAATACGAGCGAAAACCTGGAGGTGCCATCACCGTCAATCATGAATTCATTGGCGATTCTTCTATGAATACGAACGAAGTGATTACAGATGTCGGGAATGTCGGTGATCGTTTTGAATTGACG
>NZ_JADNNI010000001.1:29065-444784 GCF_015556925.1 Enterococcus sp. 1001283B150225_161107_E12
GAATTCATTGGCGATTCTTCTATGAATACGAACGAAGTGATTACAGATGTCGGGAATGTCGGTGATCGTTTTGAATTGACGCCACGAACAGAAGCGGGTTGGCAAGTAAAGGGTGAGTTGCCAGAAGTGATAGTGACAGAACAAGCACAAACGGTGACGATTCAATACGAGCGAAAACCTGGAGGTGCCATCACCGTCAATCATGAATTCATTGGCGATTCTTCTATGAATACGAACGAAGTGATTACAGATGTCGGGAATGTCGGTGATCGTTTTGAATTGATGCCACGAACAGAAGCGGGTTGGCAAGTAAAAGGTGAGTTGCCAGAAGTGATAGTGACAGAACAAGCACAAACGTTAACGATCCAATACGAGCGTAAAGTTGGCGGTCAAGTAGTCGTCAACCACATTTTTGAGGAAGCACCTGAAAAAAATCGAATGGACATTCTACTTGGACGTTGGGGAGAAGCTTTTAAGGCGGAGCCAATGCAAATAGCTGGTTGGGAAGTAAAAGAAACCATCGGCCAACCTACAGGTGTATTTACAGATGAGGAGCAAGAGATAAATTTCATCTATGTTAGGAATGAGGAGCAGCCGATACCAGAGGAAGACAAACCTAATGATAATAAGGATAAGCACCCTGAGACCAAACCGGTGGACCAAACAACTGACAAAAAAACTTCAACTAAAAAGAATGATGGGGTCGCAATCAGAAGAAAAGAAGAGAAGCGTTCGCTACCAAGATTGAATAGTCAAGCAGGTATTTCCTTAACTGTAGTAGGGACGTCAATGGTTGCATTTGTCTTTTGGAAACAACTAAAAAAGCGAACTAAATGTAAAAATAAATGATACCAAACGTTTGATTTAAAGGAGGAGTTCGATGATCACCAATGAACAGCCAGATCCAGAGGTAAAAATGCTACAAAAAACATCGTTGAAAACACCTAAATTTGGTTTTATGGGACTGAAATATTTAGGAAGATTTGTCGTCAAAGTGACGAAGATGATCAAAAATAGAATCACAAAAAAGAAAGAAAAAGAGCAATCACCTTTAGAAGCATCTGCTAATACGACGAAGGCAACTAAAAAACAACCTGTCAAGTTGGAAGCTGCGAAAGAAAAAGCGCCTGTTGTAAAAAATATCGCAACAAAAACCAATCGGAACCTTTTTCAGTTTTTATACAAATTAGGAGCGAACTTCATGAAGTTTGATCTATTAAAGAGTATAAAGACCCTCGGTATTGGTGCTACCTCTTCACAACGAAGAATTAAATCAGCCGAAGTCAAAACAGTGAAAGCGGCAAAACAACAATCCGTTGCTAAAATCAAAAAATTGAGCTTTTCCACAGTAAAAAAAGAGGCAATCAGTAAAAGTAATAAAATCAATCAATTATCAAAAAATAATCAGTTAACTAGAAGACCGTCATTGCAAAGATCATAAAGAATTCTCATGATCAATTGGAGGCATCCTGATTGGAGGAGAAAGAATGGAATATGAGCGTATGAGTGATGAACAACGAAGAAACGGTCGCGAAACTAAGCGAATCCAAACAACGAAAAGGATAGAAGAAAACAAGAGAGAGCAAGAACGCGTTTATTTGGAGAGTGTTCGATCGTCAGAGGGATTCAAACGTTCGTTACAAAAGAAAAATAAAAATAAGAAATAAGTCATTTTGTTCATAAATAATATCGCGAAGACAGATAAAGGATTTCTTTAAGAAAGTGGGAATGATAATGGATGAACAACTCATAAAATTAAACCAAAGAATTGCACGCATAAAAGATATCAATGATCCTGAATACGATCGCTTAGTAGCAGAGAGAAATAAGGTGCGACAACAAATCGCTGCGCGGAATGAAAGACAGCCGACTGCTTCATCCAGTACCTCGAGAGTAACTGAAGTAAAAACTGATTCTAAAAAGATTCACCAATTAACGGAAAAAATTTCAGAGAAACAAGCGCAAATAAACCGTATCAAAGATATGAGTGATCCCCGCTATGAAAAATTAGAAGCGGAGAAAACACAGTTGATCAGAGAAAGAGAAAGTGAACGTCTCAAATCAGCTAAGAGTCATGAACTTACAGATAAAACAGGCATAGCTGGGCAAGCAAATGGGGTCTCAACGATCGACAAAGAAGATTTAAAAAATGCTCAAAAAATGATCCACCACGATCTGGACCAACAATTTAAAAAACTATCTAATTTTTTTGAGGAGTATAAATTTAAGTATGATTCATCAAAGGATGAAAAAAACATCAAGGAATTAGGTGAGAATATCGACATGCATAAAAAAAGATATGACCTGAAGATGAAAAATAGTTTTAATGACGGGGGGTTCTATGGCAGGTTTAAGAAAAATGAAAAACAAAGTGAACTAGCACTCGGAATTTTTATCGAAAAATGGAAAGAAGACCAAGGCTACCATCGAGATACTCATTCCGCTATTGAAAAAATCCATGAATTAAAAGATACAATTGTAAAAAATCATAATTTAGAGAAATACAGTATGAAAGTCAACACGAAACAAAATGAATTAGCCGAATTACAAAGTAAAAAACAGCGAATCAATTTTTTTAGTAAGTATATTTTTAATCGCGAAAAATATCGTCAATTAAAAAATCAGATCCATGAATTAAAAAACGAATTGAATATTATAAGAGAAGCTCGATCACTAGCTATGAAAGGCGATTTCACAAAAGCAGAGGCTTTATTCAATGTGAGTGAACGCACAGGGACTTCTCATGAAGTGAAGCAGCGAAGACTTACTCAAAAAACGTTATCGCCTTCCTTGGCTACAAGTATTCCTGGTCCTAGTAAACTGCAAAACAAAATGGAAGCAAGCATAAGCAAATCAGCAGAAATCATGCAACAAAAGAATACGGACAAATTACGTAGTTCTTCACATAAGGAATTACGAGCATAAAAACGGGTCTCCTATTGATATCAATTTTATCAATAGGAGATATCACTGATCAGTGTGTAAAATAATGACAGATGTTTTTTATTCGGAACCATTCATTAAAAGAAAAAGATCGATATGTTTATTTATTCCAACAGTTAATCATTAAGGAGCACCAATGAAAAGTAGAATTAATCATAATAAAACTATCATTTTATTGACCGTATTCGTTGTTCTATTGTCTCATCTACCTTTTCATTTTGTTTATGGATCAGAAACCAGTGAACCCGCTAATGAAATCCAGAATGAGGCAAGGGTAGACTTAGCTAGAGATGTAACGATTACATTTGAAACAAGTCCGTCAGAAGGTGGAAATCCTTACCGTACAAGTAGTAATCAGATGCCACCACTTGGAACGGTGTATACCATACATGCGAATCCGAATCCAGGATTTCGTTTTGTTCAATGGGAATTAGTATCCAGTGATGGCGTTTCTATACAAAACCCAAATGCAGAGGTAACAAATCTCAATACAGGTGGCGGACCTACAGGACCGATAAGTGCGACAGCAAGGATTCGAGCGGTTTATGAGCGAGTGTACAACTTAACCTTTCAATCTTCTCCAAATGCTGGAGGAAATCCAAGAGCGGATCAAACAATACTGGCACAAGGTGAAACGACCACGATCCATGCCAACGTTTCGAATGGATATCGCTTTGTTCAATGGGAGCCTGTTTCTGGAAACGCGACTATTGCAAACCGAACGAGTCAAAGTACATCCATTACGATGGGGGCAGGAGATTCGTCCATTCGAGCAGTCTACGAACAAATCACCCATAGTGTGAGTGTGCAGGCAAATCCAACGATTGGTGGCAATCCTACGGTTTCAGCTTCATCCGCTGCCCAAGGAGCAACCATCAATTTGAATGCAAATCCAGCTACCGGTTATCGTTTTGTCAATTGGCAGTTTCGAACCCAAAATGGTGCAACCATAACGAATAGTAATCTGGCGAATACCAGTTTACGAATGGGTACGGGACCTGTGAGCGTTCAAGCTAATTTTGAACGCTTGGAACAAGGCAGTGTCGTCGTAAGGTATGTGGACGAAGAGGGTAATGAGTTAGCGCAAAGTGATATTTTAACGGGATTTAGCGGAGAAGCATATCGTACAGAAGCAAAAGAAATCGAAGGGTGGGAATTGCTTGTTACACCGGAAAATGCAACAGGGGTTTTCACGAATATTGAGCAGATAGTCACCTATATCTATCGGAAGAATCAGGAGTTATGGGGAACTGTCCCTTGGGAATACGACGAGGCAACGAAAACGATCCATTTGTATGGTGGAATCGCTGGATCGGTCCCAGAAGCGCCATGGAAAGTTCACTCAGAAGTTGAAACTATTCGTGTCATCAATGAAGTATTTTTACCAGAAAATAGCGCATCTTTATTTTACGAGTTAAATCAGTTGAAAAGTATTGAAGATGCAGGAAAGTTCAATACATCCGGAGTTACGAATATGAGCAGAATGTTTGCAAGTACAACAGCACTAAAAGAGCTCAATATTAGTCAATGGGATGTGTCTAATGTAACTAGCATGAGTCACACATTTGCATGGATGAGCAATTTAAGAAAGTTAGATGTCAGTCAATGGAATGTGTCTAATGTGACGAATATGAGCCACGCATTTGCTTGGACATATAGCTTGTCGGACCTTGATGTCAGTCAATGGAATGTTGAGAATGTGACCAGTATGACGAATTTATTTATGTCTTCCTCTTCACTAACTGAATTAGATTTGAGTAATTGGGACACAAGAAATAAAGATATTAGGGGCATGTTCCATCTTGCATCAAGACTTTCATCCCTTAAATTAGGAGAAGAATCAGTTATCGGAAATACCAGCTTACGAACTATCGTTCCGACAGCGGAATATACAGGGCGATGGGTGCTTGAAGAAAGTTTGGATAGTTCAGTTCGAACAATCGCGTTTGAGAATTCAAACGAATTTATGGCAAATTATGACGGAAATCATCCAGGAACTTATGTATGGGAACGTTCTCGTCCGGAAGAATTAGTGGCAGCATTAGAGCCATTAAGTGACCAATCAACAGCAATCACTGGCTGGATGACAGAAGTAACGGATAGTCGAACAATCACTTACCAAAATACAGCGGGACAAACAGTCAGTGTAACTAAAGAATCACCGAGGATCAAGTGGGGAGATTACCAAGATGCAGATCAACGGATTCGACAGTTTGAGATACCCTTAGCAGAAAATGAGCGTTTAGCAACAGACACACAGGTAAAGCTCGCTATTGCTAAACCATCCGTCGAAACAACTGGTGATTTGACGATTGACGAAAAGGTAATCAAAGGGATCGACTACACTGCAAATCACTTCACATTAAAACGTAAGAAGTTAGAGGGCTTAACCAGTGAAGCAGAACTCCATGAATTGATTCTGAAGGAAAGTCAGGCAACAGCACACGATGTTTTGACACAGGACGATCGCAGTCAGGAAATTAAAATCGTAGCTACGGATTTAACCAAGGATGAAGTGGACGATGGCACGTATTTTGCTACATTTCAAGTAGGGAACAAAGCCTATCAGTTTACAATAGGCATTGATGTTAGCTCGAAGATCCATCATCTAAAAGTTTCCATACCGACGAAAATGGTGTTCGAATCCCTCTACCAAGGCGAGGAAACTAATCGTGAATTTGTTAGTCCAGATTACGAGATCCGTAATCATTCAGATCTTTCTGTTGATACGTATGTGAATCAGTTCATTGTTGAAGATGATGCAGGGGTCACCTTGTTAAGAGAGGATGAAAATCCTTTAGATCACGCGCCATTGCAAGAAGGACAACCGAAAAACTTCTCTGATATCAAACAACCATTATTGGAATTACAGTTGATGTCTAATGAAACCAAAATTTCTTTATATGAACGAAGAAGTGAACAACGCCTGGCACAAGTTGCACCATATTCAAGTGTCCCTTTCCATTTGACCGGTCGATTTTATGGGCCATATCCTAAGTGGATCTCGGAAAGTGACAATGAACAAGGGGGCTATTATCAAGATTCATTCGTTCCCACCTATCGTATGATTTTACGATTTGTTCCCAGATAGCGGGCATAGATGTACGAGATAAAAGAATGATAATGACTAGGAGACGTTCAACCAATGAGTAAAACAAAACGAAGGAATCAACAAAAGAAACGACGGAAGAACGGTGTCTTATTATTGTTTGTTTCTTTAATGGTGATGGCTGTTGCTAGTTGGTATTGGTTTGGTCACAAAGAACCCACTCCAGTTATCAGCGCGGATTTGTTACCTGAAATCAGTGATGCGAGTGATCAACGGATTTCTGAGCGTGCGCAAGAACTAGCAGATGCAAATTATTTCACCTTGCAGATCAACCCAGAAGCAGTTTTCGAAAATGGCAGAAGTCGTGGATCGATCGAAATCGTCAATCCTGGCACGAATGTTTATCCGATTGCGGTCGATATTACGATCAATGATACGAAAGAAGTGATTTATTCTTCTGGCGCGATTTATCCCAATCAATTGATTGAAGCGGTGTATTTGAAGCGACCTTTAGAAAAAGGAGAATATCCAGCAACAGCGACAGTCAATATCTATGATCCAGAAACCAAAGAAAAACAAGGCGTAACCGAAGCAGAAATCAGCATATTGATAAAAAATTAATCCAATTTAAGTGAGGCTACCTAAATGAAAAAAGCAACAAAATTAGTGTTAAGTATTCTAACAATTACAGGAGTATGTATTAGTGGAATTACCGCTTTTGCTAGTCCAGTCCAAACCATCGATGGGCGAGAAGGTGCAACTTCTGGAGATATCACTATAAAGGGGATCATCGGTGAATTTGATAATACAAAGCCTGGTCCAAATCCAGAAAATCTCGATCAATGGATCAATGTGACCCTACCGACGACAGCTATTTTCCGGACAACAGAAGAATCTGAGCATAAAAAGATTACTTCTCCGGCTTATCACGTGACGAACCATTCTGCGCTAAGTGTGCGGGCTTCCGTCTCAAATGTGACAGAAGTCAAAGAAATGAGCGAAGTGGATCGACTAACGATCAACACGATCGAATTATTCAACAAAGGAGTTTCGACAGTTACAGCTACGCCTTTATTCACCTTATCTGGTAATGAGGGGAATCATACAGTCGGTAACTTCCAATTTAGTGGGGATGCGACACCGAGAAATGCTTCCGTAGAAAGTAATCCGAGCTTTAAACTAGTATTGAATTTTGCAGTAGAGGAATAAAGCGAATGGAAAATCTACTATCAGATAGTACGATGAGGAAGTCTAGAAGTAAAAAATGGCAAGTTTTATCGGTACTACAAATACTTTTTATTATCAGCTTATCCTGTTCAACCATAGTCAAGGCAGAAGAGGTGCACTCCACTCACAATATCAGAGTATCTGGTACGATTGGATCAACTGTTGAAGAAACAAAAGAAGCAAATAAGCACCAGACACTAGTCGCTGATCTTTCTGCGATCACAAAACAAAATCTACCCGAAACAGGAACAGTAGTAAATCAACGAATTGTTTTCTTAGGTTATCTGTTGATTGGTATTTCTGGGGGAGTAGTTTTGTTTTCTAGAAAACGAAACTATCCTATTGAATACTTAAAATGATCGATCTAGTAGGGAAATGAGCGTTGAAAAATGACAGAAAACGAGTAAACAAAAAAGCCATCCGCAGAGGATGGCTTTTTTCTATGGTCAATCACTACTGTTTCTAGACGAAGATCGAGTAGAAGGTGCAGTTCGTGTCCCGCTGTCACCACCAGCAGCATTTGTATCTTCGGAACTTGGCGGCGTAGCAGAGGATTCAGGTGGTGCTTCCTCGCTAGAAGATGCTGGTGGTTCTGTAGAAGGCTCACTACTTGGTTCAGTTGGTTCACTACTTGGTGGCGTTGACTGTTCAGAGCTACTAGGTTCAGTCGTTGAGCTTGTAGAAGTCTCAGGAACAGTTTCGCTCGTTGAAGAATCTGGAACAGGAGTTACAGGGACGACCGCAGATGAAGAAGGAATCGTCGTTGACGGCACCGTAGCGTTTGAATTGCCAGATGATGATGCATTTCTAAAGAATAATTCACCACCAGAACGGTACAGTCCGTTAGGCATCGTCCAATCCGTATTTGTCACATTTGCGGAGACAAATTTCATCAATTCGCGATAAACATCTGAAGCTACATCTGTTCCAGTGGAAGTGATCGGAGTCATTTTATCATTGTATCCCGTCCACACAGAAATTGCATAATTCGGTGTGTAACCAGCAAATAAAATATCTGGATAAACGCCCGTTGAGGTACCTAACTTAGCATATTCCTCGTCCGTATAATTAGATGTTCCTGTTTTACCTGCTTGGATCAACCCTGGGATTGCGGCATTCGTACCGGTTCCGCGAGTAATCGTATCTTTCAAGATGTCAGTAACCATATACGCTGTCTCTTCAGACATCGCTCTTGTTCCTTCTGGTTCAAATGTTTCTTCAGTGCCATCTTGGAAAACGATCCGATTAACGTATTGTGGTTTATAGTAAGTACCACCGTTTGCTAAGGCAGCGTATGCTGCGGCCATTTTTTCAGAAGAAGCACCGTATTTTGTACCATCTTGTTGTTCAGTATTACTTGAAATCGCATTTGACTGATGGATCGTGCTATATTCGATCCCTAAGCTACTCAAGAATTCTGCAACTTTATCTGCGCCAACTTCATTGAAGAGCTTGACTGCAGGGACGTTTCTTGAAAGGTATAACGCTTGGCGCAAGGTGACCATTCCCATGTAACGGTTGTCCCAGTTCGAAACAGGAATAGAAGTTCCTTCATAATTGTAAGGTGCATCGGCGATCAATTTGCCAGTAGAATAGTTCAATTCTTCAAATGCTGGCGCGTAGTCAGTGATCGGTTTCATGGTTGAACCAAAGTCACGAGAGGTATTAACAGCTAAGTTATTACCTAAAGCGACATCATCCGGAATGTTTCTTCCACCGATCTGCGCGGTGACTTGTCCAGTATTGACATCGATCAACGTAGTGGCTACTTGCATTTGATCATCTGGATATGCAACGTATTGATCTGTATTCACCACATCATATAAGTGTTTTTGGGCATTCAAGTCTAAGTTCGTATAAATATCCAAGCCATCGGTATAGACATTCTTGTCTGTTTTAGCATGGACTTCATTGATGACCTCTTTGACATAATTGTCGACGATCCGTGTATTAGTGTCTTCTTGGGTTAATTCTTGCAACCCATCCGTAATCGGTGTATTGATCGCTGTATCGTACTCTGTTTGAGAGATTTTTTCGTTTTGGAGCATCGTGTACAAGACAGTATCACGACGTTTTTTTGCTTGCTCTGGAAACTGGTAAGGATCATAAGCTGACGGTGCTTGAGGCATTCCTGCTAAAAGCGCGGTTTGCGGTAAATTCAATTCGCTTAATGTTTTTCCAAAGTAAGATTGAGCCGCTGTTTCCATGCCATAAAGACCGTTAGACATATAGACTTTGTTGACATAGTAGGTCAATATCTCTTGTTTTGATTTCGTTTGTTCCAGTCTGACAGCCATCCAGGCTTCTTGGGCTTTACGTCTGATTGTTTGGTCTTCGGTACTAGTTGAGAAGAAAGAGAGCTTGATCAGCTGCTGAGTCAACGTACTACCACCTTGTAAGCCGCCAGATGTAAAGTTGGATAATGCGGCACCGATGATCCGAACAGGGTCGACACCGATATGTTTGTAAAATCTTCGGTCTTCGACTGAAACGATGGCATCTTCAAGTGTCTTTGGCAGTTCATTGGCAGAAATTTTTTCTCTTTTTTCTGCTCCTAGATCCTCAAATAACTCGCCATCTTTCGTATAAAGTTTTGACGAAACTGTTGCATCCAGTTTTTCGTCTGTCAAAGCAGGAGCATCTTTGGCATAAAACCAAAAAAGTCCGACCCCTGCGAGAAAAGCGACACAGATCAAGGAAAGACCAATTAAAAGAATACGTGTGATCAATCCTTTTCGATCTTTTCCAGTGCCTTTTTTCGTTGATTGTTTTCCTCTTTTCTTTGGAGAAGAAGAGGAGGTGCTTCTTTTAGAAGATCTCGTTTGATTAGTTGGCATTCTTTGGTTCTCCTTCATTAGATTCTAAGTACTGGTCGATTGCTTGCAAGTATGGAACACGAGGGGCAAAGCCACTTGGAATCTCGATTCCTAATTCTTCAATCAATGAAAGCGGCAAGGATTTCCTTCCTTGTGTCTGTTGTTCGTGCCAATAGTGGACTAAATGTGTACTATCCAAATAAAAACAACGCTGTAAGGCAGAAAACCATAAAAGGACAAAACAGATTCCTCCTTGTTTTTGACAAGCTTCCATATGTGAGATTTGATGGGGATGAAAATTTTTAAATGGAAATGAAGTTTTGTTTTTTGTCTCTTTTGCTTCAAAATCCAAATAGAAACCTCGATAGACACCGTTATAATCAGTTGTGGAAGCCTGTGTAAAATAAGCTTCTTTAATGACAGCGGCACTACGTCGAGGGTAGTCAACTTTTACGATTTGAACCGGTGTTGGCTTTTTATGGATAACGGCCATTTGATGTGCCAGATAATACTCGTTGCTTTCATTGATGGCTTCTTCAAATCGCATCCCGCGATTGCCAAACTCCGTATTTGGGTTCCTTTTTACTTGTTTTTTTTCTTTGGACGAGGCATCCTTGATATAAGGACGGCCATTTGGATAGCGTAAAACCATGATCGAATCACTCTCCTAGGCCACATTATAGCAAAAAAGCACAGAGAAAGAAAAGGAAACTGGAATGGATACAATAAAAGTAATGTATATCTCTGGTTATCGCAGTTTTGAATTAGGTATATTCAAAGATAATGACCCTAAAATGACAGTTATTAAAAAAGTTTTAAAAAATGAATTGACCCAATTGGTGGAAGAAGGATTGGAATGGGTGATCATCAGCGGTAACTTAGGCGTCGAATTATGGGCAGGTGAAGTCGTCGCTGAAATGAAGACGGATTATCCAGAATTGAAGCTTGGGATCATTTATCCGTTTGCAGAGTTTGGCAATGGTTGGAATGAGAACAATCAGGAAAAGAAAAGGCTGGTAGAACAGCTTTCTGACTATCGTGAGTCGGTGAGTCACCAACCCTATCAATCACCAAGTCAACTAAGAAATCATACCCAATTTATTCTACAACATACAGACGGAACACTATTGATTTATGATCCAGAATATCCTGGAAAAACAGACTATTTTTTTAAGGATGCACAAAAATATCAAGGGAGTCATCCTTATGAGATTCGAACCGTCAGCATGGATGATTTGCAAAATTTTAGTGAATAAAATAATATAGTGTTTGATTTATCAAGTCTTTTCCGATACAATAAAAAAGTAGAAACGTTAATACGTAAATGAGAACTAGAGGTGTAAATATGGCGAATTTGATTTATAGTCCTAAAGACATTTTACAACAAGAATTCAAAACAAAAATGCGCGGATATGATCCGATCGAAGTGGACGAATTCTTAGACAATATTATCAAAGATTATGAGAATTACAGCAAACAACTCCTTGCTTTACAAGAAGAAAACGATAAATTAAGTGCAAAAGTCGCTCAATTGTCGAAAAACCAAGGAGCAGCTCCAAGTCGTGCACAACAAACAGAAACTCCGAAAAGTGCGGCAGTAACGAATTTTGATATTTTAAAACGTCTATCAAATCTTGAACGTGAAGTATTTGGTAAAAAATTAGATGCACAAGCAGGAAATGTACCACCAGTAACACCTAATCCAAACAACTATACATCAACAAATGAACATGACAACGAAGCAACACGTCAGTTTTAAGCAATGAATCGATTTGTGGTTTTCGGGTAATCGCGGTCTGGCTTTGACCAGACTGAGGAAAGTCCATGCTCGCACAGGCTGTGATGCCTGTAGTGTTCGTGCTTAGCGAAAAAATAAGCTAAGGTACTCTTTTAGAGTAACGGCAGGAAAACAAGCTAAGGTTTCGGCTATGCTTCAGTATCCTTGAAAGTGCCACAGTGACGAAGCGAATGAGGAAACTTGTTCGGTGGAACGCGGTAAACCCCTCGAGCGAGCAACCCAAACAACGGTAGGGGCGCTTTTTGTCGGGGAATCAGAACGAGACAAAAGGGCAGTTGATCTGCAGATAGATGGTTACCGCTTTGTTTTTTCTCCCTGGAAAAACAAAGTACAGAACATGGCTTATAGAAAACCACATCTTCAGGGAATAAATCGATAGGCGAATAACAGCCTAAAAAATCAGTACTAAGAATAGCTTTTTTTCTACGTCAGGCCTTTTCACATTGAAAAGATCGGATGTAGGGAATTTAGAAGAGGGTGTGACGGAAGCGCACAGCTCCAAGAATTAAGCAGCAACATACGAAAATAACTTATCGTATTTTTGGGTGTTATTGCTTATTTTCTAAGGGCTGCTTCTGCCACACCATTTGTTTGATTATAGAGGACGAAGGTCATCATGCCTCTTTTTTGATTGATAAGGAGAATACAATGGATAAAAATAGAGAATTCAATTTAATAGCGACAGCGGCAAGCGGGCTAGAAGCATTAGTAGGAAAAGAACTTAGAGATCTTGGCATCGAGTGCCAAGTCGAAAATGGTCGTGCGCGTTTCAAAGGAACGATGGAAACGATTGCTACAACAAATCTATGGTTACGTACAGCAGATCGTATCAAGATCGTCGTGGGTGAATTTGATGCCCGTACGTTTGATGAATTATTCGAGCAAGTCAAAGCGTTACCATGGGAAGATTACCTTCCATTAGACGCCTCTTTCCCTGTTGCAGGAAAATCGATCAAATCGACGCTTTATAGTACACCAGACTGTCAAGCCATCACTAAGAAAGCAATTGTTGAAAGACTACGTACGTATTATCATCGTCCGTCTACTGTGCCATTGACAGAAACCGGCGCACATTTCCAACTAGAAGTTGCTTTACTGAAAGATCATGTGTTAGTGACCCTTGATACGACTGGTCCAAGTTTATTCAAACGCGGTTATCGTTTAGAAAAAGGTGGTGCCCCATTAAAAGAAAATATGGCAGCAGCTTTAGTGATGTTGACGAACTGGCGAAAAGATCGTCCGTTTTATGATCCAGTTTGTGGTTCAGGAACACTGTGTATCGAAGCTGCACTGATCGGTCATAATATCGCCCCTGGTTTCAATCGTGAATTTGTGTGTGAGACGTGGGATTGGTTCGATCCGGCTATCATGGAAAAAGTTCGTGCAGCAGCAGAAGAACAGGCAGATTATGATATCGAATTAGATATCACTGGGTCTGATATCAATGGTCAATTGATCGGTATCGCCAGAGCCAATGCGGAAGAGATCGGTTTAGGCGATTCCATCACCTTCCAACAACGGGCAGTGAAGGACTTCAAAACGGAAAAAGAATACGGCGTGATCGTTGCTAATCCCCCTTATGGTGAACGCTTAGGCGAAGAAGAATCCGTTCGTCGTCTCTACAAAGAAATGGGTGAGGTTTTCCGACCATTGAAAACGTGGAGTAAGTACATCTTGACAAGTGATTTGGCATTTGAAGAATTTTACGGACAAAAAGCAACAAAAAAACGTAAATTATACAATGGTGCATTGCGCACAGATCTGTTCCAATATTGGGGAACTCGTCCACCAAGAAAAGAACGGACTGAAAACGAATAACTAGGATATAAGTATGGACACCTAAAAAACATGGTTGGGACTTTAAGACCTTTGACCCTATGATTTTTGGAGGAATTGAAAATGAATGAACAAGCAAAAAAGTATTGGAAAGAATTTTGGCAAGGTGAACTCCCTCCAACAAATGTTACTGCAGAGCAGTGGGGTTGGGAAGGAACACCGATGGCAGATGAGTTGGCAGACTTGATTTTAAAGGGGATCAAAACGGCGTCATGTTCATCATACGATGAATGCCTGTATTACGATGAAGACCCTTTGTCTAAAATTGGAAGTTATACCATTGTTTTAAATAGTAAAGACGAACCTGTAGGCATCATAAAATATACAGATATGACGATAATGCCGATGAATGAAGTAACAGAAGAAATTGCCCGTGCTGAGGGTGAGGGTGATTTGAGCTATGATTACTGGTATAAAGTTCATAAAAAATTTTTTAGGGAATTAATGCCCCAAATTGGAAAAGAATTTTATGAAGAGATGCCCCTTGCTGTTGAACGGTTTGAATTAATCAACGCAAAGGAAATGTAGTAAATGTAAGTGAGCGATAACTATTGGATAAATGATAACTAGGATAAGTTGGAGGATTTTTGGATGAATGAAAAGGAATTTTTGAAAGAAGTCAAAGAAATCGATTTAATGAGTCAAGCGTTAACAGTATTGGACTGGGATATCCAAACAGGTATGCCAGAAAAATCAAGTGAAGAACGCAGTGAAGTCAACAGTTATTTATATGGGCTATACTTCTCAAAAAAAGTCGGACCGAAAATCGCAGAAGCAATCGAATACTTCTCTGCGCACCCTGACGAGTTGTCTGAAGTCGGAAAAACGGTTTTTGAGAAAGTCAAAGAAGACTATGAATTAGAGCATAAAGTACCGGAAGAATTGATGATTGCATTAACTTCTGCGACTTCTAAAGCCCACACAAAATGGCAAGAATCGCGTGAATCAAACCAATTTGCTGATTTTGAATCCGCGTTATCTGAGAACATCAAGATCACAAAACAGTTGATCCCATATTGGCGTAAAGAGGAGAAAACAGACTATGATGTGCTGTTGAATCAATATGAGCCAGGAATGACTGTAGAGATCCTAGACCAAGTATTTGACCAAGTCAAAGAAGGCATTATGTCCATCCGTCAAGCCTTAGTCGAAAAAGGAACAGCCCCCGAAACGGATTTTCTTTCACGTAAAATGACGAAGGAACAACAAAAACGCTTTGTAGTCGGTGTGATCAAACAGTTAGGCTATGATTTTTCTAGAGGTCGCTTAGATGACACGATCCATCCATTTATGATCGGGATCAACCGTAATGATGTCCGCATCACGACACGTTGGAATGAAGAGGACTTCAAAATGGCAACATTTGGAGTGATCCATGAAGCCGGACACGGGATGTATGAACAAAATATTGATGAAAAATATACGTATACACCAGTAGGCGAAGGCACATCAATGGGCATCCATGAGTCGCAATCACTTTTCAATGAAATCATTGTCGGCAGCAACCGCAGTTTCTGGGAAAAGCAGTACCCATTCTTCCAAGAGTGTGCTGAAGGAACCTTTGATGATATTTCTTTTGATGATTTCTATCGTTCATTACAGTATACAAAAGCAAGCTTGATTCGGATCGAAGCAGACAGTTTGACGTATCCATTACACATCATTATACGTTATGAGATCGAAAAAATGATGTTCAATGAAGGATTAGAAGTTGAGAAATTACCAGAAGTATGGAACCAAAAATATGAAGAGTATTTAGGTATCCGTCCAACAAACGATTTAGAAGGGATCTTGCAAGATGTCCATTGGTCAGGTGCAAGTTTTGGTTACTTCCCATCTTATGCGTTAGGATTCATGTATGCTGCACAATTATTACATGCAATGAAAAAAGATATCGCTGTTGATGAGATTTTAGCTTCTGATGATTACTCACCGATCAAAGAGTGGATGACAGAAAAAATCCATCAGTACGGCGCATCAAGAAAACCAAATCAATTGATCCAAGATGCGACAGGAGAAGCATTGAATCCGCAGTACTTGATCGATTTTATGCGAAAACTTTACTTTAGCGTTTATGGTGTTGAAGAAGTCTAAAAAATTCTCTAATAGAAGGTGAAAGCGGCAGTGGATAAATTAAGTGAAATTGCTAACTACAGCATGGCACAATTGTCTTTGGATCGTTCAGGACATGGTGTGGACCATACGAATCGAGTAGTCGAACTTTCTCGACAAGTCCTTGAGACACTACCGCAAGCCGATTCTTTTATCACGCTGGCAGCGGCATATCTACACGATACGATCGATGATAAAGTGGTCGAAGATGAAGAGCAAGCGAAAGAAGGACTCAGAGTCTTTTTGGCAAACATCGGAGTGGCAGAATCAGAGATTCATCAAATCTTTCATATCATCGAAAATATGTCTTTTTCAAAAAGTTTGTCTGATAACGTCGAATTGTCCTTAGAAGGCAAGATCGTACAGGATGCAGATCGTTTAGAGGCGTTAGGTGCGATGGGTATCTTACGTACAGCATATTATGGAGGACATAAGGGGCATCCGATTTTTGACCCAGTTATCCAGCCAATCAATTATACGAACAAACAAGAGTATCGTAAAGGTTCGACAGTCATCAATCATTTTTATGAAAAATTGTTGTTACTGCCAGATCAAATGAATACGGAATTTGCGAAGCAAGAAGCAAAACGACGTGAAGCGTTCATGCGTGAATTTCTAGAGGAGTTCTACAAAGAATGGTTTGTGGGCGAGGATTCACTTGATGCACAAACCTGGCGTAACCGATAATTAAATCAAAAGACATGTCTTGACCATTCGTCCTCTTGCGTCATCTAAAATCAAATAGACGGCGGGAACAGAAGGAAGTTCTTCGTAAAATAAGGCGTCATCCACAAAAAGTTGAAAAACAATTTTCGTGGATAACGCCTTATTTTTTGAGGCTAAACACGTCTGTCTCGACCTCATCTTTCTATTTGTTTTTTTTTCGAATTTGCTTGATCCTTAACAAAGCTCGGAAGATATTCAACAAAAATAATAAAGTAGCAATTCCAATCGGCACCCAGATCAAATAGACAGAATAGCCAAGTTCTGCAGAAAGTTCTGCACTTGAAGTATGTGAAAGCTCAGAGACTGCTTGTTGCCATGTCTGTAAGTTGAAAACAAGCATAAAGCCTGCGATGATCAATAGAATAAAGCCTAAGTAATGGATCGATGTCCGCTTACGAATCAATGCAAAGACTAAATACAGAATAAGTAAAAATGCTGGAACACCAAATACAAAATAAATATTAAGCAAAATGAATCGCCTCCTCATAATAATCATACTTCAATTGATAGGAATTTAAAAATAATTTAGTCATTACTTGCATTCTTTTCACCAATATTGCTAAGATAACTGTATTCAAAGGAGGTCTTTTTGTTTTATGGCAAGTTATATCGAGCCGATTCGTTTTGCGTTGATTGTCTTTCCTTTTCTCGCATTGGCGATTTCTGCTATCTTTTTTATTTATGAATACCGAAAGTATGGAACGTTTCTCCTAACTAGAGCGGTCATTTTATATTCATTTGTCTTTTATCTATTATGTGCTTACTTTTTAGTGATTTTACCTTTACCTACTAAGGAAGCTGTTGCGCAAATGACAGGTCCAAAAATGGAATTACACCTATTTGCGTCTTGGGAGAACTTCAGAGCGAATACAGTCCTCGTCTTGTCCGATCCGAGTACCTATTTACCTGCGATGCGACAAAGTGTTTTTTTAGAGCCATTATTCAATGTCTTTTTACTCTTACCGTTTGGCATCTATTTAAGGTATTATTTCCGACTGTCCTTTGTCAAAACGGTCTTTGCAAGTTTCTGCCTCTCTCTATTTTTTGAGTTGACACAATTAACAGGTCTTTACTTTATCTATCCACGTCCGTATCGATTATTCGATGTCAATGATTTACTAACGAATACATTTGGCGGAATGCTTGGCTATCTTGTGACGCCAATCTTTACGTTTATGTTGCCAACAAGAGCGAGAATGGATGAAGTATCGTATGAAAAAGGCAAGACAGTCTCTTTGACACGCCGTCTGGTTGCCTATTTGATCGATTGGTTTTTCTTATCTATTTGTTCGTCGATCATCGGATTGGTAGCCGGATTATCGTTTGGAAGTAGCGAGTTCACTTCCTACAGTTGGTGGTTGTTCGTGCAAGTCTTTCTCTATTTCATGATCCTTCCTTTCTTAACGAATGGCAGAACACTTGGAAAAAAAATCGTCCGGATCAAGCTAGTTGAAGATGGCAGAGAACGAATCAGATTTCGTGCGTTGTTCATTCGCTATGCGTATCTCTATTTCTTGTTTTATGGGCTAGGCTGGTTGAGTCAATTAGTTGGTCCAGTCATCAATCAAGCAACTGGTGTCACACAGATGAGTGCAGTGTTCATTTTCTTATGTACCTTGGTCGCACAGTTCATTTTCGGTCTGAATCTATTCTTATCTTTTATCCGCAAAAAGAGAGTTTTATTCTATGAGAAAGCGAGTCATACTTACACGATCAGTACGATCAAAGATAGAAAAGCCTGACCTTTTCAAGCAAAATAAGCAAATTTATGGTATAATTCCAAAGTCGTGAAAAATACAAAGAGAAGAGGTGTCGAAATGAGTCATTTTAAACAATTCAATTTTCATCCGTTTATCAACGAAGCGTTAGCAGAAAAAGGGTTCCAACAACCAACAGAAGTGCAAGAACGATTGATTCCTTTGATTTTAAAAGGGAAAAATATCATCGGACAATCACAAACTGGTTCAGGAAAAACGCATACGTTTCTTTTGCCTCTATTTCAAAAAATCAATGCCAATAAAGAAGAAGTCCAAGTGGTGATCACAGCACCAAGTCGTGAACTGGCGACACAGATCTATGAAGCTGCTGTTCAAATCGCTAAGTTTTCCGATCCAGAGATTCGCGTATCGAATTTTGTCGGCGGAACAGACAAACAACGTCAATTAAATCGCTTGAATCACCAACAACCGCAAATCGTTGTCGGTACACCAGGGCGTATCCTTGACATGATGAATGAGCAAGCTTTAAAGATCCATACAGCCTTTGCTTTCATCGTGGATGAAGCAGATATGACCTTAGATATGGGATTCCTGAATGAAGTTGATCAAATCGCTAGCCGCTTGCCAGAAAAATTACAATTTTTAGTTTTCTCAGCAACGATTCCAGAAAAATTACGCCCATTCTTGCGTAAATATATGGAAAATCCAATCATCGAAGAAATCAAGCCAAAAGCAGTGATCTCAGAAGATATCGAGAATTGGTTAGTTTCAACAAAAGGAAAAGATAAGAATCAAACGATCTATCAATTACTGACGATCGGGCATCCTTATTTAGCAATCGTCTTTGCAAACACGAAACAACATGTAGATGAAATCGCTGATTACTTGAAAAACCAAGGACTGAAAATAGCGAAGATCCATGGAGATATCACTCCTCGTGAACGTAAGCGTGTGATGCGCCAAGTGCAAAACTTAGAGTATCAATATGTAGTTGCGACAGACTTAGCTGCTCGTGGTATTGATATCGAAGGTGTTTCTCATGTCATCAATGCGGAGGTTCCAGAAGATCTAGATTTCTTTATCCACCGTGTCGGTCGTACTGGTAGAAATGGCTTAAAAGGAACAGCGATCACTTTATATGCACCAAGTGATGAGCCATTGATCGAAGGCATCGAAAAAATCGGGGTTGTCTTTGAGCCAATGGAAATCAAAAATGGTGAAATCGTTAAAACCTATGACCGTAACCGTCGGACGAAACGAGAAAAATCAAAAGATAGTCTTGACCCAACACTGATTGGTTTAGTCAAAAAGAAAAAGAAAAAGATCAAACCTGGTTACAAGAAAAAAATCGACTGGGCAATTGCGGAGAAAAATAAAAAAGACCGTAAGATCGAAAAACGTCAACAAACGCGTACAGCCAGAAAAAATAAAAAGAATTCCAACAAATAAAAGCAGTCATGAGCGAATCACGCTGCCCTTGACTATCAGCCCCAAAAACCTAAATAGTAAATCTATTTTTGGTTTTGGGGCTGATTTTTTTATGAATAAACAGTTCATATTAGGAGAACTGTTTTCGCATCTGTTGACAAAGGATACCGTCTTCGATTAGTGGGTCTGAGAAACTCTGATAGCCTTGCTTTTCGTAGAAAGGAACGGCGGGGATCTCTGCAATCAAATAGATTTCTTTGAATGCTTCATTTATTGCTCGTTTTTCTGCCAATTGAAGCATTTCTCTGCCAATCCCACGTTTGCGCCAGTCTTTTGCGACACAAAAACGATCAAATTGGATTTGCTCATCGCTTTGTTTTTGGTAACGCAAGGTAGCAATTGGCTGTTCGTTATGGATCATGACAAGGTTCGGGTAATAGGCATCCTTACCGTCAAATTCTAAATGAGCAGGTATTTCTTGCTCTAACACGAATACGTCATAACGTAAAACGTAACTGCTGGCTTTTATCCATTCTTCGGTTCCAAAATACGTTTCCATTATTTTGCCTCCTTTTGGATTCTTTCTTGATTATAGCAAGGAAAACGTAGACCGCAAACAATGAAAAATCAAAAAGTAGGATTGACAGCATCGCTAAGAATACGTATACTGATAAAGTACAAAAAGGACATATAAAGTACAAAAAGGACATAGTTTGTTTTAGACTGACTCACAGAAAATTCTTTCTCGGCTGAAAAAAGAATAGTCACTGTTCAAACTGCTCCCTTTTTCAATTTGATAGAAATATCAACGCGACTCAGCGTTAACGAGTTTAAGAGGTAATGAGTAAACATCATTGCAATCAAGGTGGTACCGCGAGTTTTCGTCCTTGGCTGTAATGGTGTTTTTTGTCGTTTATTATGTAGAAAGAAGGTAAAACAATGAAAAAATTAAGCAGTGCAGAAGTACGTCAAATGTTTTTAGACTTTTTCCAAGAAAAAGGACATACGATCGAACCTAGTGCTTCACTAGTACCGGTCAATGATCCAACCTTATTATGGATCAACTCAGGAGTGGCGACACTAAAGAAATATTTTGATGGATCTGTTGTACCAGACAATCCAAGAATCACGAATGCGCAAAAATCGATTCGGACGAATGATATCGAAAATGTTGGGAAAACAGCTCGTCATCATACGATGTTTGAAATGTTAGGGAACTTCTCGATCGGCGATTATTTCAAAGAAGAGGCAATCCACTGGGCATGGGAATTTTTAACAAGTCCAAAATGGATGGCGTTTGATCCTGAGAAATTATATGTCACTGTTTATCCAAAAGATACAGAAGCAAAACGTATCTGGCACGAAGAAGTTGGGTTATCTCTTGACCATATCGTGGATGTAGAAGATAACTTTTGGGATATCGGTGCTGGACCATGTGGTCCAGATACAGAGATTTTTTATGATCGTGGCGAAGCCTATAATGACTTGGAAGAAGATGATCCTGAAAACTATCCTGGTGGCGAAAATGAACGTTATCTTGAAATCTGGAACTTAGTATTCTCAGAGTTCAACCACAAACCAGATAATACGTTTGAACCTCTTCCACATAAAAACATTGATACGGGCATGGGCTTAGAACGAATGGTTTCCATCGTTCAAGATGCACCAACCAACTTTGAAACAGATTTATTTATGCCGATCATCCATGCAGTTGAGCAATTGAGCAACAAAGTAAAATACGGTGAGGATGCCTTAACTGATATTTCATATAAAGTAATCGCAGACCATATCCGCGCATTATCTTTTGCAATCGGTGACGGGGCATTGCCTTCAAATGAAGGACGCGGCTATGTGTTGCGCCGTTTGTTGCGTCGAGCAGTCATGCACGGAAAAAAATTAGGGATCGAGCAAGCTTTCTTATACCGTTTAGTGCCTGTTGTTGGCGAAATCATGGAGAGCTACTACCCTGAAGTGTTGGAGCAAAAAGAATTTATCGAAAAAGTCGTTCGTACGGAAGAAGAACGTTTCAATGAAACGATCAACGAAGGTCTTGAGATCTTGAATCAAGTGATCAAAGAGGTAAAACAAGCAAACGGAACAACGCTTGCTGGAAAAGATATCTTTAAACTTTACGATACGTATGGATTCCCAGTCGAATTGACAGAAGAAGTGGCGGAAGATGAAGGATTGAATGTCGATCACGCAGGCTTTGAAACAGAAATGCAGGCGCAACGTGAGCGCGCGCGTGCGGCTCGTAATACAGAAACATCGATGGGTGTTCAATCTGCTTTATTGACAGATATCAAAGTAGACAGCAAATTCATCGGTTATGACCATATTGAATCTGACAGTGAATTACTAGTGATCGTCCAAGACGAAACAATCGTCAGTGAACTATCGGATGGGGAAGCTCAATTGATCTTTGATCAAACACCATTTTATGCTGAAATGGGTGGACAAGTAGCCGATCAAGGTTGGATCATTGATGCAGCTGGTGAAACAGTAGCTAATGTGACCGATGTTCGTAAAGCACCAAATGGACAATTCTTGCATAAAGTAGAAGTCCTTTCTGAAATCAAAGAAGGAAACACCTATCATTTATTGATCGATGAACCAAGACGTAACCGAATCGTCAAAAACCATACGGCTACTCACTTATTGCACAAAGCATTAAAAGAAGTATTAGGCGATCATGCCAACCAAGCAGGTTCATTGGTTGCACCAGGCCATTTACGTTTTGACTTCACACATTTTGGGCAGATCACAAGTGAAGAATTGGCGAAAATGGAACAAATCGTGAACGAAAAAATCTGGGAAGCGATTCCTGTCGAAACCATCGAAACAGATATCGACACAGCGAAAAACATGGGCGCAATGGCATTGTTTGGCGAAAAATATGGCAATGAAGTCCGCGTGGTCAATATCGGCGGTTGGTCGATCGAATTATGTGGTGGTACGCATGTCGGTAATACCGAAAACATCGGAATCTTTAAAATCGTTTCTGAATCAGGGATCGGTGCAGGGGTTCGTCGGATCGAAGCGGTGACAAGTAAAGAAGCTTATGAATTGTTGGAAAGCGAAGAACAACAACTAAAAGAAGTTGCGGCAATCGTGAAATCACCACAATTGAAAGAAGTCGTAGCTAAAGCAGAACAATTGCAACAACAAGTAAGAGAACTACAAAAAGAAAATGAACAATTGGCAAGTAAGTTAGCCAACCAACAAGCAGGGGATATTTTCAAAAATCCAGAGACGATCAATGGCAAAACGATCATCACTGCGCAAGTTAAAGTAAAAGATATGAATCAATTGCGTCAATTAGCTGATCAATGGAAACAAAAAGCAGTTTCAGATATTCTTGTCTTGGCAAACGAACAAGAAGGTAAAGTCAGCTTGTTAGCAGCAATGACACCTGAAGCAAATGAAGCAGGCTTAAAAGCCGGCGATTTGATCAAAGCAATCGCACCGAAAGTCGGCGGTGGTGGCGGTGGTCGTCCAGATATGGCGCAAGCAGGTGGAAAAAACCCAGCGGGTATCTCAGACGCATTGACAGAAGCAAAAACATGGTTAGAAAATAAATAGAAGCAAGCGTAGGTTTTTACTACAAATAAATGGCAAGCGAGTTTGGGCTGATTTCCCAAACTCGTTGCTTTATTTTCATTGGCTCAACGGTTATTGCTATGTACACATTTATTGACAAATCAACAAAACGCTATAGGATTAGAGTAAAGCAAACAGGGGGAGATTCAATGAATAGCAAAAACAAAACATTTCGGTTAGTACTTCGTGCCATTTTGTTAGCCATCATTATCGTTCAATCAATGATTCCATGGTTAGGCTTTATTCCATTAGGTTTTATTAGCTTGACGATCATCCATATCACAGTGATCGTAGCGGCCGTAGTATTAGGACCGAAAGATGGCATGTTGATCGGCTTGTTCTGGGGAATTGCGACGATCATCCGTGCCTACGCGATGCCAACTACACCCTTCGATACATTGGTTTTCACCAATCCAATCATCTCAGTTGTACCCAGAGTTTTAGTGGGACTCGTTGCTGGCTTTGTATTCCATTGGTTGTATAAGCGTTCATCGACGATCGTCGTACCGGCTGTTGTAGCTGGAATACTAGGCTCTTTAGTCAATACGGTCCTTGTTTTAGGATTGATGGGCTTATTTTATACGAATGCCACAGCTCAAGCTTATGGTGTCGATGCTTCGGTCTTGTTCAAGACACTTGCTGGAATTGCAGCAATCAATGGGATTCCAGAAGCTATCGGCGCAGGGATCATCACACCATTACTCGCCAAAGCATTATTTGCAGCAACACCTTTAAAACCTGAATGATATAAGATCAGCAATCACAGATAAAAGGAGTCACAAATTTGGCAAAGAAACAAGAAACACTGACAGCAAAAGAACGAACAAAAAAAGCATTGATGGCAGGAGTATGGGGTCTGTTAACTAATGTGATCCTATTCGTTGCGAAATTGATGATCGGACTACTCTCTGGAAGTGTGTCAATCATGGCGGATGCCATCAACAGTTTGTCGGATACCGCTTCTTCTGTTTTGACTTTGATTGGCTTCAAAATCGCGGCAAAACCAGCAGATCCGGAGCATCCTTATGGACACGAACGTTTTGAATATATTAGTGGATTATTCGTGTCTCTCATCATCACGTACGTCGGATTCCAGTTCTTACACTCCTCAATTGAAAAAATCATCGATCCGGAAAATATTGCGCTATCACCGATCATCTTTTTAGTTTTAGTCTTTTCGATTGCTTTAAAAGTTATTCAGGGGCGTATGTACAAGAGAACTGCAAAAATGATCGATTCGGAAACCTTACATGCAACTGCCAAAGACAGTTATAATGATGTATATACGACATTTGCTGTTTTACTCTCAGCTTCTGTCGAATGGTTAACAGGTTGGCGCGTGGATGGCTATATTGGCTTCTTGTTAGCACTTTACATCTTGTACAGCGGCGTAATGATGTTAAGAGAATTCGTGTATGAATTATTAGGTAGCCGTCCCACTGTCGAACAGATCCAGGCGATGGAGGAGCAGCTGAATGGCTATACGAAAATCCTCGGTTATCATGACTTGTTAGTTCATAATTACGGACCAAATCAGCGCTTTGCTTCTGTTCATGTGGAAGTGGATGATCGGCTAGATTTAAATGAAGCGCACAAGATCATGGACATCATCGAAAAAGACTTCAAAAAATCTTTGGGTGTAGAATTAGTCTGTCATCTAGATCCGGTACCAGTTGATAATGAGAATTATCAAGAGATTCTCAATGAGTTGAAAAAAATCATCAATGAGACAGCAGAAGGCTTGAAAATCCATGATTTTCGCATGATCCATAAAGGCCAGATCCTACAATTTGATGTCGTTGTTCCTGAAGGTACACGTTTGTCAGATGAGGAATTAGAGCGCATGATGCGTATCCAAATAGAAAAGAGAGTTGGTGAGTATCATTTGGATATCACCTTTGACCATAACTATTTGCTTTTTTAACACTTTGCTTAAAAAAAGATATGGGCTGTTCTGTCATTCATGTGGACATCTGGCGCCATAAGATTTTAATAAAAGAGTTTGACTTAAATAAAATAAGCAAAAAGCCTGAAAATATTTTTGTATTTTTGGGTTTTTTGCTTATTTTTGCAAGAAGGAATCTGGAATATCGTCACTTTATAGTTGGGAAAGGATAAAGGAGGATTAGACTAGATTTTCAGGTTATTTTTTTCTTGAACGAGGGGTTCCTTTTTGATTACATAAAATGAACATAGCTGGTGGCATCGTAGACGTGCAATAGAAAGTATCTTTTAACAGATGTGTATTTTTAAAATTTATATTTCTTTACCAAATAATTTTGAATTCTATGAATAAAAACCAGATTTTTTTTTCTGGATCAAGAAATAATAGTAGTTGTTGTATAAATACTATCAAGTAATATAAAAATAAATATTTTGTTCCATCAATGATTTTTGAATTTTCAGTATTGACAATAGGAATAATAATGGATGTAGGTTGTGTATTTTAAGAAATAATGAGTTTCAATGATTCTTATCATTCACAAGGTAAAAATTCTTGTTGCAACGTTCAGCTGTTGCTGAAGTCTTGGAAGTCTGTCAATCGAATGAATTGAGGAGTGAATAAGATGCCAATAGAAGATCATCGTAAACCAATAGGAACATTCAATAATAAAAGATATAAAAATTTCAACACAAAAGCCGAACAACGAATGGTCAACTATATTTCTAATCATTCTGGGAAACAACCAACAAGAGAGGGTCTTAAGACGGCGGTTGGAATGCTCTACGCATTCAGTCTGTTTCAAAATTTCAAATTAGAAGAAGAGATGCCGAACAAGCAAAGGGCTGTTCAAGAAGAGCGTGCTATGTTTGAGATGGATACTTTTGTCGTAACAGATGATTGGATCAATCATAAAGACGAAGTAGTCCACTCGTTAACCTCAAGTTCAACGTTCGATGGCGGAAAGACTTCCGATGTATTGAATAAAAACAGTACATATGATGGATTTGAACCCAAGATAAATACGTCAACTCCTTTGGCCGAAGCAGCACAGTTATGGAGTTTAGAGGTTCATAAATTCGTACATGGTCTAGTTGAACTAGAAAATTGCACGACGACAAAAAAAGAAATAATCGGTCGGAAATGGGGATTATGGGAACAACCTCGAAAAGTACAAACTCACTTTAAAACCATATGTAAAGTAGCAACTGCTAAATCTCAAAAGATAAATGAAAAGGACAAAGAGCATTCACCCCTCCTTCAACAATTCTATTTCAAAAAAATCCCCCCAACAAATGCCAGAGACTACTTTGAATTAAAAGATATCGCGGATAAACTTAAAAATGTGTTTGAAGGATTCGCTGATGAATCTCACAACGATAATATTACTAAAAAAAATGGGACAGACAACACAAACGATAACTATTTTCACGGTGTGACTGAAGATTATTGGTTCTATGTAGCTGATAGTTTTCGCTCATTTGTTCGCAACACTCTATCGAATCCTAGTGCTGAGGAATCAGAAGGGGAACCTTCTCGTCCATTTGATGAATGGATAAAAGGCAAATCTGAGGGGATACCAAGAGGACACGAAGAGATTGGTAAAGAGCGAAGAAATAATCATCTGATCGAACATTCTTTTTTTACGCATCCCTTACCTGTCAAGCTGCCATTATCAAATGAAGAAGCCGAACAATTAACAACGACTATCTGGCAATTAACGAGTAGATTTGCCGAAAGCGTTAGCACATTTTTTGATCAGAAAACAAACTTATTTGGTGTCGGTGCCACGTCACTTCCTTCTAATCGCATGACACCTGAACCTCTTTCGGAACAGATTCCCAAAATAGGCTTTACTTCTTATGAAGATATCCCTGAGAAAACGGTGGATAAAATCAATCGTATTATCGATACATACTTGAAGAGACAACCTTTTCCAGATGTTGACTTGGAGCCTATGATGCCTTTTTGGTACGATCACGATGTGTATCAACAGCGTGCTAAAACAGATGAGGTCAATGAAGCGGTCAAAGATTTTATGGGGGATCTTTCTATTCAAGACTTGTTTATTCTAATCGATAACTGGGAACAAGATAGATTTGCCTTTCACCTTGTCTTAGAGAAAAGAATCTCTCTTGCGCGTCTTATTCTAAAAAAATATGGGGTACCAGATCGTGCATTAACTTATAGAGAAGCCATAGAAATTGTACTTCAGTGGCGAACAAACAATATTTTTAAAGGATTTACATTTATTGAAGTGAGTAGTGTGATGGTTCATTTGACGGCTCCTAAAGTAAAGATGAGCAATCTCACGACAACGGCACCACCAGTCTCTGATTTAGATCAAGTAAACAATATCAAAGAAATCCTGAAAAATAATCTGATGCCTGAAGGAGTAGTATTTCAAAATTTACCGATCTTTTATTATGAATATGATCTTTTTTTAAATCGAAACAAAACGATTGAGGTAAAAGAACTTCTTCATGAGTTCTTCGAAAAAAATAAAATTGCGATCAAGGAAGAAGCTACAGCTAAAGAAATAATAGATGGTCTCAACGATTTTGTGGAGTCGGGTGGAACTTCTGATTTTTTGGAACAAGAATCAAGAGAACAATTCATCACTTATTATATTATGAAAGCCTATGGGGTAAAAAATATTCGGTTAGGTGATCCCTATTTGCTAACTAAAAAAACAGCTGTGCAACAACAATTGCAAACGAATTTACTATTAGAAGGGTGTACCTACAAAGAAAATACAGAACAAACAGTTCATTATCAATTGTCTGCACCAGAACTCCCCTATACTGAACAGCTTCAAGAACAAAAAAACATTAGTGGGATCATTTATAATGACTTCATAAATGATCAGGCAGCGACTATATTGAATGTTGAACCCATCAAGCCATATTGTTATGATTATCAGATTTTCAATCAACGTGAAAAAACACTAATGGTAAACAGAGAAGTCAGGATTTTTCTTATTGCAAAACAGTTATCCCTTGGGTATGTGTCAAACAGTGAATTAGTGAGGAAAATGCAAAGTTGGGTGCTTAGCGCAGGAAACTACGAGGAAACTGTCCAAAGACAAAAAGAGGTAGCAGAACTAATCCTAAAGCATTACGGGATTGAATGGCGATTATTGACTGTCCAGGATGCACGGGTTTGTATTCTTCAATGGGAAGACAATAATGCTCAGTTAAATTACCTTATCAATGAGAGTCAAGAGAGTGAGCTTAGTAATAAAAAAGAGAAGATCAATACATTTCTTAAAGAAAATCACCTACAAAAAAAAGCAGATGATTCCCAAAGTGTTCAGGCAACAAAGCATGTTGAAGATATACATAACCAAAAAGAGGAGACCAAGCGAAGAGTTGCTGATTTTCTCAAAGGACAAGGTAGGAGTTGGAACATGTCTGATTCCAGTGCGTTTGCACAAACAATTACTCATTGGGTGTTGTTAGAGGGGGCGACGATCGAGGTGATTGATCCAGTCAAAATCAAACAATTGGCACAAGTGATTTTGAACGAAAAAAATGATGGAGTCATCTCAGGCGCACATGCCGAGTTAACCTATACAAAATGGTTATTTGAAACATTTGACTTCGACGATCCGTCACTTGAATTGTCAACGCCAACTGATGAAGATGTAATACCTGTCCACATTGATTTAACTGAAAATGAACAAATCGCGGGGGAACCACTAAATCTCAGTGTAGGCAAGGAACAATGGCAGAATAAAAATATACGTGTCCAGTTGAATCAGTTTTTTATTCAACAAGGGGTTGTTCCTTATGATCAATCATCGGAACGAATACTTATATCTATGGGAAAGTGGTTGACACAAGATGGTGTTGGCATGGTATTTATGCCAGATAAATTTCAGGCCATCGCCAAAATCATTCTAAAAGAACTGAAGATGTATGGCGGATCATCAGAAGATAAAATTTCTGCAAAAATTGCTGAAGCTACTGTCATGAGATGGGCGATTGAAAATATATTAAGTGGCTCGGTCGAAGAATACATGATAAGAAAAATTCTCGACTCACCCGATCCATCAAGCTTTACGATTGGACAAGTCAGAAAATTTTTAGAGGTCGATTCGTTAAGAAAAGAGGGTGTTATCAATATCCATAGCCTTGTCGGAAGAGATAGCAGAGAAGAACAAATGTTAAGAAAAGATCAGGTGGTTTTTGAAAAACTATGGATAAAATTTATCGAAAAAATATTACCTAATTATTTTCTTGAGTCTAGCAAATTAGCCGATGATCTATCGATATCTGATTTTGGCTCATTGATGCAACTAGCAGGAGCAAAACTGTTGGCAGATGCTGGTTATTTGTCAGAATTCAGCAATAAAGATGCGATTACACTTGGTAAATTTTTTTGCGATTCTCTTAAAATACAATCCATAAAGCAAATTGAAGGGTTACAATACCTCCTAACCCCAGCTTTACTAGCTACTGCTCAATTAGATCCTGAAGGATTAAGAGAGGCTTTAGAGAATGGTAATCATAAAGTTTATGCCTTACAAAAGTTTATCACTTTCTGGCAAGAAATGACGGAGACAATCGTTGAGAATGAAAAAATACTCTATCATGAGGTGGGGGAATATGAGGACGCAGTTACCAACTGGCGCCGAAAAAAAGCACTGGCAGAAAGTGTGAATAAAGAATGCAACAAACGTTCAGGAAAAAACAGATTATTATTAGACCAAGCATATTTATTAGGCTTACCACCTTGTCCCGATATTTACCAACCACCAGATCTAGAGGAATGGTACACACAGCTAACGAAAGACGTAGCCGCCGCTTTTTTCAAAGTAAATCAGCGATTTATCGGCACCGCTTTAAATGGTTTAGATCAGTCAGAGAAGAATTTTCTATTTTCAAACGAAACACAGATTTATAGTGCAACGGCTGAACTTAGGCATCAGCAACATTACTATGCACCACCAGCTATTGGAGGAATTCCAATAGTCAATTTCGGTGAGCGTGAGAAATGGTTGGATACTAACTTGAATCTAGAAAAAACAGATCTTTTTGCAGCGATCCGTGGAGGGGAAGAACGTTTGTATGCTGTGAAGAGATTGGAACAATATGGGGGATATATTTTTTATCGAGTAGATAAAGATCCGCTATTATATCTTAAATATGGATTGTTTGATCAAAAAGACCTTTGGCGCAATGGTTATAAGCAAAACAGAGAAAAAATCCGAATTGGTAAGAAAGACTTCACATTTTCTACAAAAATCATTCGGGAGCATGAACTAGGACAAGGCTTGGATCAAGCAAGACTGAGTATCGCCATCAGTCAAATACAGCGAGATCATTTCTATCGCCAGCTATATGAGTTTGGAAATGACAAGTCCGTACCTGAACAAATTGGGGATGTGGTCAAACATATTATCCCTTTTTATGATTGTATCGTCGGAATCATTGATGAAAATGTCTCTGATGCGGTCATTTCGTGTACAATTGATGTGGTTTTCTTGATCCCTGTCGTTGGTCAAGTGATGGGACTAAGTACAAATTTTGCCCTGGGGATGGCAAAAGCCGCTGCAGAAAGTGGAGTCAGACACGCTATCCGTAATGGAATGAGATTCACACCAACTCGTTTAGAACTAAAAGCGATTCTTAAAAGTACAGCACACTATGCAGATCCTGGATTTGAGTTAGTCACTGATGGAGCAAAGTTGATACTTAAAGGATTTTCTGAATTGAGAAGTCAATGGTTCATTCCTGCTCATTTGAAACCTTTATTAACGAAGCTAGAAACTTTAACAAAAAAAATACCTCCGTTGCCTGATGATCATGTACGGGCACAGCTGCCTGGAAAAGGCCTACAGCATCGTGAGACGTGTGAAAGACTCGTTGTACATGCAGGTGATGAATCTAAAAGATGGTGATATTTTTGGGGGATATTTCACATTACATGGCAGTCAGCTCAGATCTTTTGAAGGGGACTTGTTTTATAATGAGGAGGAGATTCAGCGGATAAACAGGCTCGCACATCAAGTGGATACTTCACAAATATTTGTAGTAGAAAAAAATTTGAACCCCAAAGGATATGGTGAAGGGAAGGTATACACTGTAGAGAAAAATGGAGAAGTCATTGGTTCATTCGTTCAAATGAATCAACAAAAGGTCCCAGTTCAAATCCATGCGATTGAAGGTCATGGCTTACGTTATGACGTATATGAAGGAGAAAAATTGTTTCCTATACGATTTAACGGCGTAGGCTGGTATTTTGAACCGGATACTTCGCCAAGATTAGCGAAAGAAGTCAGCGACTATGTGATCAGTCAACCAGAACAGTTTGAAAGTATAAGTAGCCCCACTACTCTTTCTCCACCCGATGAATATGGCTTGATGCATGCCTCCTCAGGTAGATCTTATATCAAGGTGAACAATCGCTATATTCCATTAATTTTAATCGACCGAGAAAATCAACGATATCATCTTGTTAAGAAAAAGGTAACTAGACCGTTGATCATCTTGAGATTTGATGAGATACACAATCATTTCCGTGTGGAGACCCCATTAGAAAGATTGATCGCTGATCCACACCATGCTATCTTAGCAGGTGGGAAGAAAAGTGTTCCCAAGAAACCAAAGAACAAGGCAGATAAGGGGAAAAAAGAAAAACAACCAATTCCGCAAGTTGGAGAAGCGGGAACATCACATGAGGCAGACCGTTTAGCAGAGATAGCTAAAATTTTGGAATACCCACCATATTACAAATTACCTGAGTCACTTGGTGTAGCGGTAACATTTGATGAGTTCAGAAAAGCCACGATACTTTCTGATCATCCAAAGAAGTTCAGGTATGAGGATGACCGAGTGAAGCTTCCAACATTGACTTCTTTTGTGTCAGAGTATACGAATCCAACTGCCAGTACTGATGGGATGGCAAAATCAGGGATGAAGCATGAAATCGCAAGAATACTAGCGAACAAGCCCGAGATCCCTTACCGAATATTTCCTGGCTTTACCTCTGATAAAGTACCAGAGTATATTGATGCATTTCAACAAGAAGTCGCTTCGGGAGTTGATGAGGCAGTGACCTATCTCAAAACATTCAAGAAAAAAGCAGAGGAGTGGTTAACACTTGAAACACTTGCAGAAAGAAAGCCAGGTCAATATTTGAATCACATGTTCAAGCTAGAAACCAGCGGAAATAAAGAACAAATAATGAAAGAAGTCATCAAAAGATTATTGATTATAGCGGATAAATGCGAACAATTCCTCAACTTATCAAAAGATCTAGGCTATAAAAATATCTGGATCGTCTCTTCCGATTTAGTCTACGATAAAAAGACGAAAAACTATTATACATCCAAAGTGAAACCTCCGACTACTGTGGCGTTTGTTGTAAATGCTGACCCAGAATGCCGAATACTGATCATGGCGGATAAATTTCATGTCAAGCCGTCAGCTAAGCCAACGATTCAAACTACACCTACTTTATCCGGAACGGTTATCCACGAAACCACGCATATTGTATCAAGCACAGTTGATTATGCTAAATTTGAAGATCCTCCGATAGGATTTCAAAGTAGTGGTGAAGATATCAGAAAACGCTATGACCTTGAATATGCGAAAATAACGTATTCTGAGGATTTTGATTTGTTTGTTAGACATTTGGCGCAAGAATTCGATTTGCCTAAATTAGCTCGTAGTGAGGTGGCAAAGCAACTTTTAAATGATCCAATGTTAGCAGCAAATTTTTTGATTTTAGATGCGGAAGTGGTGATGACGATTATAAGAGATCTTGCATTAGACAATGATTTCTTCAATCGTCTGCGTGTGGAAAGAGGGTTGAGGGATGGACCTTTAATCGATCCTAAAATATTCATGTTTTTTGCGCTGATGCATACGGGGAATTTTTTTCTCATAGTAAAAGAATATGAAACTGAAAAGAACCAAACCATAGTAGGAAATATCAGAGAGGATCAACCCACGACCCTTCCAAGTACTCCGAATATTCGTGACAAAAGAAGTTTTGCTACTATCGTCGAACAAGCAGCAACAAATAGCAAAGAAACGAATAAAACAGTGAATAGTTCATTTTCCAATTTGAATAAAAAGGAATTGAGTGTGAGAGGGGGGAACTAAATATACAGATAGCTTATAAGTTTTTTTGTAAAGCTTGTCTAGCTAGATTATCTGCGCCTTTATTTTTACTTTCAGGTATCCACTGAAGAATCAACATTGAAAAATCTTTTAATAGACTTTGTATTTTTTCTAAATAGGGTAAAAAATCTTTGTTGTTCGTATGATTTTTATCGATGGTTGATACAAGCACTTTACTATCGGAATAGCAGAGAATGATTTCTTCGGTCATCTGTCTATTCTTTAGAATTTCTAAAGTTTTTAAAAAGACTTCAAACTCGGCTTGATGGTTTGAACCAAAGGATAAAGGGATAGACAACTGTTCTTGCTGATGATCAGCGACTAGTAATATTCCTCCACCGCTAGGTCCAGGGTTGCCTTTTGTTGATGCATCAATGTATACTTTTAACATAAGGAAAAACACGCCCTTCAAAAATTGTCGGTTCGACTTATTATACCATTACAGATAAAGACACGAGGTTGAAGAATGAAAAAAAATATTCGCTGGCAGCCCGAAACGGCACAGTCGATCATTTATTGGTCATCAACATTTATTATTTTATTTTTGAGTTTGATCTTATCGTTAGAAAATACAAGACCTTATTGGAAAAGTAATATTTTAATGGGGGTATTCTTTATTTTCCTTTTGCTAGGGTTACGACGCTCACTAGTTTTAAAAAAAGAGGCAATAAAAATAAAATATGCTGCTTTTTGGAGAGATCGTGAAATACCAATTGATCAAATCAAGGACGTCCATGTACAAAAACGCAAATTATCTTTAACAATTGAAAAAAATAAAGAGCCATTTGTGATTTTTGTAAAAAGAAAGGCGCAAGTAGAATTACTGGACCACTTGAAATATCCTATGAAAAAAACGGTAACGATGCCATCAATACTTAAGAATACGAAAGATCTAGTTGAATAAGATAAAGATTCTGTACGAGTTTAGAGGCACCAGTAAGAATCGAAACAAGAATACTAGGTAGTAGCAGAGAATAGTAACAGAGAGTAGTAACCTGACTAATCTAGTAGTCAGGCAGAAATAATGAAAAGGAATAAAAAATAAAAAAGCTATTCCAATCAATTGGAATAGCTTTTTTTATTTGCTTTGGCTGTGTTTATTCATTGATCTTTTTGACATGGGCCGCCTGAACGCCTCGATTCCCTTCAATAACGGTAAATTCTACCACTTGGTTTTCTTCAAGTATTTTGAATCCTTCTTCTTCGATTGCAGTAAAATGTACGAAGATCTCTTCTGTTTCATCATAACTAATAAAGCCATATCCTTTTTTGTTATCGAACCATTTCACCATTCCTGTGGTCAAAACACTCACGACCTTTCTATGTCTGATCATAGCCTATATTATAAAGAGAATTAATAGGTACGTCAAATAAATCAAAAATCAGTTTTTTTTGTTTTTTTTTACAATGAAAACAGGTATAATAAGTATAACTTAACAAAAAATAAATATTCGTATAGATAGTTCGTGAAAAGGGGCGTTTTGATGAAAAGTGATTTAGAGATTTCACAAGAAACACAGCTAAAACCGATAATTAGAGTTGCGGATAGCATCGGAATCAATGAAGATGATCTAGAATTATATGGGAAATACAAAGCAAAAATAAATTTTACCACAATGAAGAATTTTTCGAAAAAAGAGGATGGTCGCCTCGTTCTGGTAACTTCTATCAATCCAACACCAGCTGGTGAAGGAAAATCAACAGTTACAGTCGGATTAGGTGATGCCTTTAATCAATTAGACAAAAAAGCTGTGATTGCATTACGTGAGCCATCCTTAGGTCCAGTTATGGGAATCAAGGGTGGTGCTACTGGAGGAGGCTACGCGCAAGTATTACCAATGGAAGATATCAATTTGCATTTTACTGGAGATATGCATGCAATCACCTCTGCAAATAATGCACTGTCTGCCTTATTAGATAACCACATCCACCAAGGAAATGAGCTAGGGATCGATCCGCGACGTGTCATTTGGAAGCGTGTCGTGGATTTGAATGATCGCGCATTGCGAAATGTGATCGTTGGATTGGGTGGACCGATTCAGGGGGTTCCAAGAGAAGACGGATTTGATATCACTGTAGCGAGTGAAATCATGGCGATATTGTGTTTAGCTGCTGATTTAGATGATTTAAAAGCTCGATTAGCACGAATCGTTATTGGATATACTTACGATCGTCGTCCTGTAACAGCTGGTGATTTAAAAGCAGAGGGTTCCCTTGCTTTGTTGTTAAAAGATGCGATTAAACCGAATCTCGTGCAAACGATCTATGGTACACCCGCATTTATCCATGGTGGACCGTTTGCAAACATTGCTCATGGTTGTAATAGTGTATTGGCAACTAAAACTGCATTGAAAATTGCTGATTATGTTGTTACTGAAGCTGGTTTTGGTGCAGATTTAGGCGGAGAAAAATTCCTAGATATCAAAGTTCCTAATTTGCAGAAAGCGCCAGATACGATTGTGATCGTAGCGACTGTTCGTGCGTTGAAAATGCACGGGGGACTGGATAAGGCAGAACTACAAACTGAAAATCTTGAGGCTTTACACAAAGGATTTGCTAACTTGAAGCGGCATATTCGTAATATGAGAAGTTACAAGATCCCAGTGATCGTTGCAATCAATGAATTTGTGACTGATACAGAGGCTGAATTAGAGTTACTGAAGGAATTGTGCGAAAAAGAAGGAGTTATAGCAAAACGGGCAAGTGTTTGGGAAAATGGTGCCGAAGGGGGAGTTGAATTAGCAAAAGCAGTTGTAGAATTGATCGATACAAAAGACGCGAATTACGTTCCATTGTATCAATCTAGTGATTCAATCAAATCAAAAGTAAATGCAGTCGTTCAAAAAATCTACGGTGGTAAAGAAGTTTCTTTTAGCAAAAAAGCAGAGAATCAAATCCTTGAGTTTGAGAAAAATGGTTGGTCTGACCTACCGATTTGCATGGCGAAAACCCAGTACTCTTTTTCTGACGATCCAACATTACTAGGTGCACCGGAAGATTTTACGATCACGATCCGTGAATTTGTACCCAAATTGGGTGCAGGATTTTTAGTAGCTTTGACAGGTGATGTGATGACAATGCCAGGATTGCCAAAGAAACCAGCCGCATTGAATATGAATGTGACGAATCTGGGAGAGGTAGTCGGTTTATTCTAATCGAAAAATTTTGAAGTAGTCCTAACTAAACTTTTCAATACGAAGGTGTAAAAGCTAAAAAATAGCTGATCTATTTTTAGCTTTTACGCTTTTTTATACTTATTGATGTATATTTAAATGACAAAAAAGTTCAAGTTTTTATTATTAAAAAAAAACTAGTCACGAGGCTGAACAGACTACCATGTATAATTGTGGCATAAAATCTACCTTTAGGTTTGTATCTCATCAACAAAATAAGGAGAGAGAGTTATGCCAATCGATAATCAAAGTAATCGAAAACGAAATGGTCAATTCAACAATGAAAAGAATAATAAAGAAGATAAGCAGGCTTTTGAAGATGCAGTAAAAGCAATTTCTTCTGGTGTCGGTCATGCCCCTACACCAGAGATTCTTCATTCACCATTGTTATTGTCATTATACGCCTCGAGCATTTTAGGAAATGTGGTCGTGCGAGGTGAGGGACCTAATCAACGACAACCAATACATAATAGTGGCGCTGTTTTTGAAGCAGATACTATTGTCGAAGTGAAGCAACATGCGAATCAAACAGAAGTGCTACATGCGCTTACTTCGCATTCGACAGTGAACAGTACGTTGATCACCCCAGCTTTGACAGAGAATACAACTGCAATTGCTTCTTTGCCTTCACGAGCTTTTCATGATAATACTGCTTATAATTTAACAGATTTTGCTCATCACTGGAGTTTGAACGTACATAAAATAGCACATGGCATTGCAGAAACATATGGTTGCACAACAAATAAGACTATCACAGACCTCACAAAATCATGGGAAGAGGCAACTAATTCTAATCACACACAACTCAAGCATACAAAAGTCCACTTTAAAACCGTTTGTCAGAGTGCGATTGCTGAATCTCATAAGATGAATCAACAACAAATAGATAAACCCACCAATCTACATCATTTTTCCTTCAAGAAAGGTGTAAGTGATCGTTCAGAACAACAATTTTTATTTGAAGATGCGGCGGAAAAATTGAAAAAAATTTTTCAACAATCATTTAACAAAACAACCAATCAGACAAAGCAACAGACAACAGAAAATGTGAAAAATGATGTTCCTGAGTCAGCTAGTTTCTTTGAGGGTTTAACAGAGGCATTCATTACATTTTTTCATGATTTTGATCAACCAATCTATACAGAAAAACTTGAAAGTTTAAAAGGAGATTCGCTGATCACTCGCTTTTTATCCATGATGGCTCAAAGTATTTCCTATCAAGAAAAAATTCCTGATACAGCTAAACCTTCAAATGGTATGAATGTTCCTCATTCTTTTCGAGCGTATGCCTTTTCAAGTGAAGTTCCAACTTTGAATAAGGAAGAGGAAGGATTTGCGACACAATTTTGGATGTTGTTTAGCAAAATGGATGAAACACTAACCAATTTTATAAAAAAGTGGGATCTATTCGTTGTTCGAGGAGCTGAGGGAAGGCCGATCAATGATCCGCGCTTCAATACTAGAGAGGAAAGTGAAGTCGAGACAGTTAAAGATAATCAGCGGGGACAGGGAACAATGAAGAATCCTGGATCTACTAAGATTGAAATCGTGAAAGGAATCATAGAGGATATTGAGCATGATCGAGTCCCAACTAGTCGATACAAAGAGCCTTTACCCAACTTTTTTTACGATAAATATTTATTTCGGAGTAAGAGCGAGACAAAGAATGTAGTAAGAAAGTTGAAAGTCTTTTTGATCAAACAAAAAGCTGTGACTAAAAATGCTAATGATGTGGAAGTGATCAAAGCGCTTGAGAATTGGGTTAGAATCCGTCGTATTAATGATATTTCACAAGACGCTTCCAAAGTCCAATTTGCCGCCTCTCTCATTCGTAAAAACTATGGTTTGAAGAATATCAGAATAGGTGATGCTTTGACGACGACACAACTACAAGCAATCTTTATGCAATTGAAAGTCAATGTGTACTTGGCAAACTATACCTACCAAGAAAAATCGAAACCAATCCAACTGTCACCAGCGGAAAAAACGATTGAGGCTTATTATCGAACAGAAATAAATGTGTGCAATCAAATTTTTTCGGACTTCATCAATGATGCTCCTGCTACTGTACCAAAAAAACAGGCGATTACTGCAGTTATTTACAATCGCGATCTCTTTAACAATCGAGAGAAAACAGAATCAGTGAATAAAGAATTGATTGATTTTGCACAAAAGCAAGGCTTCATTTTAAAGAATCCAACTGCAAGTGAATTGGTCCGATGGACGCGGATGTGGCTATTGAGATTAGGAAAATATGAAGAGATCGTGAGTCGAGAAGAACTAGTAGCGAAAGAGTTATTGAGAGCATATGGATCAAATATGACACTTGCGGGAACAAACGAGTCACGAGCGGTCATACTCCAATGGGAAAATAATAATGCGCAAGCGGGTTATCGGTATAAAAAAAATCGTATAAATGCGATTGCGCCGGATGCTCGCAAGGATAAATCAGATCAGACCGAGGAACAACAAGTTCAATCTTTCCTTAAAGAAAATCATATCATACCTATGAATGCAACCACTCATGTCAACGAAGAAAATAAACAACAAAAATTCCCTGATGAACCATCAGAAGTCATCGACAAACGAATCTGTCATTTTTTAAAAACAAAGGGTATTGTCTGTGATATATCAAATCCTCAGTTGTTAGCTGACAAGGTATCAAATTGGCTAATGCTTGAGGGTGCTGTTCAAAAAGTGATCGATCCTGTTAAACTAAAAGAACTCGCTCAAACGATACTTAATCAAGAAGACAATGGTCTTATTTCAAATAAGGAAGCAGAATTGACATTTTCAAATTGGTTAGAGAAAAAAATGGCAAAGAAAGAATCTCCTAGTTTGCCTGAAAATCAACCGAAAACTGTTAAACCGGTGTCAATAAATGAAGATAACAAATGGAGAAGTCAGCAAGTGATTGATAAAGTGGGACAATACTTACGTCAAAATAATTTGATCACAGGGTTGGCAACAAAAGAGGAAGTTCTGAGTGGAATTGGGAAATTGTTTGCACAAAATAATAATAATGGGGAGATAAACCCTGAAAAGGTACAAGCTATAGCAACAGTCATATTGAAAGAGTTGAACTTATATGGTGGAGCAGAGGATGAGTTGATTTCTGACAATGATGCACAAAAAACAGTCATGAAATGGGTCATGGAAAATGTGCTAGGTAGCTCAGTTGAAGAATATGCGACAAAAAAAATCCTTGATCATCCTAATCCTGCTACCTTTACGATTGGTGAGCTTAGAGATTCATTTAAACTGAATGAATTGATTAAGGACAAACGGATCATGCTTAATAAAAAAAGCGATCCTAAAAAGTATAAAGAATTAGAAGCTAATATAAGATCTTTGTGGATTGGTTGTCTGAACTATCTACTCCCTAATTACTTTCTCACATCAAGTGCGTTGTCAGATAATCTGCTGATTTCCGACTATGGTTCATTGTTACAGATTGCAGGCTCAAGAATACTAGTAGCTTCAGGTATTCTTAATAAATTTGAAAAAGAGGAAATTCGTACGTTGGGTGCACTTTTTTTTGAGTCAGTCAGTGAAAAAGGAGTACAGGATATCGAAGAATTAGATCATCTGTTGATACCGGCATTATTCACGACGGCTCAGTTAGATGCGCCGCGATTAAGAATAGCAATGGAGGCGGGTGACTATCGGGAAGTCGCTATTAGTACATTCATAAGCTACTATCAAAGAGGCTACTTTACGGTTATGGTTCACGAAGAAGAATTTAACCGCTTTTACCGAAACTATAAAACAGCTGTCATCAACTTTAGGCGAAAACAAGCATTAGTGGATGAAGTCCTCAAAGAGTGTGAAAGACTTGGGATAAGAGTGCCTCCCTCTGCAGGAGAAGTATATTTAGCTGGAGGTAATCCTTGTCCAGGACCATGGATTCCGCGTAGTATCGAACCTTGGTATAGAGAGTTAACAAGTGATGTGGCAGAGTCGTATCATCTATTGAACCGAAAATTGATTGGGCTATCTGTCGATTCATTCAATCAGACAGAGTTAGATTTTATGTTTTCTCCTGAAACTCGTGTCTATGAAGGGACGGCTGAGTTTAGAGATGAGGCTGCTCTTGCTTCGAACCCGATTGGATCGATTCCGTCTTTGATGATTGCTAGCAGAAAAGAAAATAGGGATGATTTGATCCTCCCCCTTAAACAGACTGATCTGTTAGTGGCTATTCGGGACAATGAAGTACGCACATATGCATTGAAGCGGTTAGAAAAAGAGGGGGGGTATCGTGTTTATCGTGTTGACCAAGATCCTCTTTTATTTTTAGAGCATGATTTAATGGACCTAAAATCACTTTGGTGGAAGAAATATAAAAAAGAAGGGGATAAGATTCGGATCGGCGAGTATTCTTATTCTTTTATGACACAGATCCACATGGATAAACAATTATCTCATGGTGATGATAGAGAATCGTTATTCAATAATATCAGTACGAAACATAAAGATTTACTGTATCAACAACTATATGACTCAGGAAATGACCAAACGTTAGCTAGTAAAGTGTGGGATACTGTTAGTCATTTCATTCCTTTTTACGATTGCGTAATTGGCATTGTCAATAAGGATGCTGCAAGTGCAGTGCCAAATTGTATCATTGATGCGCTTCTTGTCATTCCTGTATTAGGACAAGTCACTACTATCAATATCCGTTTTGCATTGGGAGCAGCAAGAGTTATTGCAAACAATGGGGTAACGGGATTAATAAAATATAGCGCAAAAGTGCTACCAAAACTTTCCGATCTGAGAAGTCTTTTGGCAAGTGTCGTGCGGTATATCGACCCAGGTATAGAAGCAGCAATTAATGGCGGACGATTTGTGATCAAGAACTTATTGAAACTTAAAGACCAACCAATTCTTGCAAGAAATATTCATTTTGGAACTGTATTGATAAAACTAGAAAAATTTGAAAAAGAGATACCAGAACCAGTTATATCAAAAATGGGTATCAACGCCCGTTTACCTAGAAATGGTCCGCAAGTTCTTGTAAAAAAAATGAAGAACAGTTTATATGTCAAAGTTTCAGATTTTAAAAAGGGTGAAGTTTATGGGAAATATTTTACTTTAAGAGGAGAACAATTGAGAGAATTTGAAGGTCCAGCAATTTTTTCTCAAAAACAAAAGGAAATCATCAACTCTTTAAAAATAAATATCCAGCCTGATGAGATGTTTATCGAAAAGCAAAATTTTTATCCTAAGGGTTATGGTGAAGGAACGGTCATGGACATATTGAAAAACGGCGAAAGAAAAATGACTGTGATTGAAATGGACGATCAACTTGTTCCTGTTAGAATCCAAACAATCAAAAAATACGGTGTGCGTTATGACGTGTTAGATGGCGATAAGGTATTGCCAGTGAACTTTAATGGTATTGAATGGTATTTCGAACCAGATACATCCCCAATAATTTCGAGACCAGTAAAAATCGAAGTGACGAATCGTATCAATCAGTTTGAGGCCATATGGGATCCAAGCACCCTTTCGGCACCAGATGAAAATGGGCTGATGTGGAGTGCAGAAGGTCGATCCTATATTAAAATCCAGGAACGCTATATTCCTTTAGCGTTATTAGATAAGGAAAACAACCGATATCATTTAGTGAAAAAAGATATACTTGAGCCAATGACTGTCTTGCGTTTGGATCCTGGAATCGATCAGTTCCGTTTTGAAACTCAATTGGAGAAAAGGGTAGTTGAACATCTGGACGATCTATTACTGGCTGGTGGCTTTGATCAAGGCGCAAGCACTTCCAAAGGTGGAAATGTCCCTGTCAGAGGCCAGCTATCCACTTTAACGCTTAACAATCCTAAATATCCACCATATATGGGGCTGCCTAAAATACCTGAAAAGTGGCCGGAATGGAAGACGCATATGAACGCAATTGAGATAGCTGGTCCCAGTACTGTATCTATAGTGGAAGATAGCCGAGTGGTACTTCCACCACTAACTAAGTTCATACCAGAACCACAAAAACAGATAAGGACAAATGAAGCGCTGACCCTAAAAAAAATCGCGATGGGAATCCAAAGTTGTTTACCCGATGAGTTGAAAAAAAATTTTCGCGTGTATGCTGGTTTAGATGCCGCTAAGATGCCTGAACATCTAAAAGCATTTCGGGACGTAGTTGCAAAAGAATATAATGAAGCACTGACTATCTTAGATCAAGTTATCGAAGAATGTACATATATGCTTAAACTAGAAAAAATAAGTTCCACAAAGAGAGGAATCTATTTATCTAATATGTTTAATGTATATGGCAAACCCGAAGAACAGGCGGTATTAAAAGAAGGAGTCAAAAGGCTTAAGTCAATCGCAGAAAAAAGCAAAGCGTTTCTTAAACAGTCAGCAGATTGGGGATTTAAGAATATTTGGATTGCTTCGACCGATTTACAAAAAGATGCGACTACCAAGGCATTCTATTCATTAAGCAAACAACGTATTTCGCCGTATGGATTTGTGATTAGAAATGATGCTGAAAATCGAATCGTGCTTATCGCTGATTCTTTCAATAAGGACCCTAAGATTTGGCCAGAAGCTGAAATAGCACCACCTGTTTCAGAAACGTTGCTCCATGAAACGACTCATCTTGTTTCAATGACTAATGATATCGTCACGTACGGACCGTCTTACCGTGGATTATTAAAACGTGGGAAAGATGCACAAATAGACTTCATTTCAAAGTATCATACTAATTTCGGAACGGCTAGTTTTATCCAGTTTGTTCAACTGATCGCTGATTATTTAGGATTAGATGGTTTATCAAGGATGGCCGTTTTTCAAAATTTTGGCAAAGATTCTATGTTGTTTGCTAATTATATGCTGACTGATGCGGAAATGGTGGGGACTCTACTAAGAGATGTTGCCTATGGATATAAGTATGATCAACCGCTCTTGCGACCGAAACGCTCTGTGGATGAACCAAGTCAAGAACCCATTCAGGAGCTTGGAAGTGGCAATATACTTATAAGTCTGTCCTTGATGTCAATCGGTGAATTTGGAACTGCAGAAAAAAATATTGGATTGGAAGTGACGAAAGAACCTTCTTTAGGAAGTACCCTTAGTGGAGTAGCTACCACAACAGAATTTTCTGCCGTAGTAGGTTCGAAACAGGCAAGTCCTGCTTCAGTGATAGACGCAAAAATGCCCAATAGTCAATCGCAAAATAAAGAGAGTCCTGCACAACGATCAAGAGTGAAACGAAGTGATTTGAATTTATCGGAAGGGGAGATCAATCAGGGAACATTTCAACCGATACCTGCCCAACAAACAAACTCAGCTCACTCCGTGAGTACCAATCCTGCGGTTTATGATAATTTCTTCGCAAGGATAAATAGAGGAATCAGAAGAAGCCAGACGCTAAATAGAACTTCAACAATTAGACAGAATAAAAGGAAACAGTTTGGAATAAATTTACAAAATTGAGATACTACAATCACGATGTATGAATGCTATTGAAGAGTAAAACGTGCGTTGATAATTTCGATGTGGACGATGGTTATTTAATGATTATTGGCATATATTTAGGTAGAAGTAGTATATTTTTATTCCTAAAATCTGTTCAAATAAATTTAGTTTTACTCAGTCAAGTATTGATTTAATGATGCAAATTTTTGGTTCAGTTGTGCATACAATCTATCTCTTATTGAAATGTGTGCAAAGACCTAATAAATAAAGGAGTTAGAGGATGCCTATCGAACAACATCGAGAAAGAATCGGTCAATTCACCAACAAGTTTCAGAGATATATAACTGACAATGAGCAACGAAGAAACTTGAATTTACTTGCTCAAAGTTTTGGGCATTATCCTGTCGGCAGAGGCGTTTGGTCGTCGACAGGGATACTTTACTTATTAAGTATTGGTCAAAATCTTCGAATATCGGACACAAATTTACCTAATCGACAGCGTGCAGTGCAAGAAACTACTGCAGCGTTTGAAGTGGATACTTTTGTAGGAGCACGACAACAAGGCGCGGAGATCACTTTAGATTCTTTATTGTCAAGTTCTACCGCGAATCCCCAGCGATTTATTCCAATTATGGTGAATAATGCGTCTATCCCTACGAGCTCGTTCATTGAGGCGGCCGTGCCTTCGAATCCGCTCATCTATTTAGTCGAAAAGGCCCATCAATGGAGCATTGGGATGCACAAAATGGCGCATCGAATGGCGCAAGTAGAAAATTGTACGACTACGAGTGAGATTTTTCATCAAAACCCTCTTGGCTTGTGGAATAGTGCCAATCATACACAAGCTCATTTTAAAACGATTTGTCAGACAGCCATTACAAAATCACAAACAACAAATGAAGAACGGAAAGATATGCCTGCGAACATTCAAAAGTTTTCTTTTAAGAAGCAAGCAATAGAGAAGGAGACACGCACGTTCACTGCCGAAGAAGCAGCTGAAAAAATGAAAACGGTATTTGAATCAACTGTGGAAGAATTCTATCAAACAAATAATGGAAGAACGACAGAAAAGATGAAAAAGCAGAGTATTCCTATTCAGGAGACGCTAGTCATTGATGCTTTTTGGGGAGAACTAACCGAGCTCTTTACGACCTTTTTCGGCAAAGCAGAGAATGCTACTTATACAGAGAAACCACTAGATGATGCTAATGGCTACTCGGCGATGGCTTATTTTATTGAATGGATGAGCCAAACATTCTCTGTCAATTATTCGACCTATGATACAGTTGATAGCCAAATAAATCAGAATGCGCATATTCCTCTAGCGTCAGTTTTATCTGATCAAACGCAAACTCAAGCTTCAATGAAAGAACCGGCCGTAAAGGAAGTTGAGGCGGGAATCATGGCTCCTTTAAGGGAACTCACCAACAAATTGACAGAAAAACTTGATTACTTTGTAAAAAAATATGATTTTTTAGTCACAAGAGGCGCTGAAGCAGCGCCTACCATTGGTCGAGCAACGTCCGACCAATCTACAACTCTTCATTCTGTGGGAATAAGTCTAGAGGATCAACCATTGTTTCCTTCTAAGGACTCTGAATATGAACAAGTCATTCAAATCACTGAAGCTATTTCTAAAAATAAAAAACCTCCAGGCGCTTTGTCCCCATTACCGAATTTTCATTATGACGTGTTGCTTTCTCAAAGAAGGAATCAAACAGCCCAAGTAAATACTCATTTAAAAAAATTTTTTGTTGATCAGAGTTTACTTGGATCACAGGCAACTGATCTAGAGTTGATTGAAGTTGTTCAAAGATGGGCAGGAATGAATTGGAAAAATGAAGATTCGCTGTACTCCGCTAGAGCACAGTATCTTGCTTATCGAATACTTGAAGGATATGGGATAGAAGATGTACGATTAGGTGACTTCTTATCGGACATAAGATTACAGTCGATCTATAAGCAATGGAAAACGAATACTTTGTTGATTGATTATCTTTTTTTAGAAATCAATCAACAAACGAAGCAGTATCACTTATCACCTGTAGAGACAGCTACAGTGAATCAATTCCAAAATCAAAAAAAAATAAACAATCAAATCTATGCGGATTTTATACATCAGCGGCCACGAAGTGTTTCTAAGGATACAAAAATTCCAGCAATCTATTATCATAAAAATACTTTCAACCTGCGAACAAAAACAGTCGAAGTAAACGATATCGTTCAAAAATTTCTTTATAAGCAACGAATTTATTTGAACAAGCCAACGCCTGCAGGATTAGTTTCTGGGATGCAAAAATGGATTTTAAATGGGAAACTGTACGATGAAATCCTGCAAAGAGAACGAACAGCAGCCACCTTACTTTTGCAAGCCTATGGCATGACAGAGAAAAATTTAATGGTCAATCAGGCAAGAGCGATTTTGCTGCAATGGGAAGACAACAATGCGCAGACCGGTTATACATATAAGAAAATTAAGAAAAAAATTCTGGGCATTGATATCAATAACATCAAAAAGGATCAGGAAAAAGAACGTAAAGAACAAGTGAAACAAAAAACCGAATTGTTTCTTCGTGAAAATAATATAGATACATCCATAAATAATCTGCAACAACCAGAAAAATCACCGGATATGCATTCAACAAATGAGGACGATATGGTACGTCAAAGAGTTGCGATATTTTTATCTGAACAGGGTGTTGTGTGTCATGCATCAAATCAAAATGTACTTGCTGAGACAGTATCACATTGGATTTTACTTGAGGGAGCTACTCAAGACATTATCGATATGGTAAAAGTCAAGCAAATCGCCCAAGTGATCCTCAATGAAAAGGTAGATGGGGTTATTTCAAATGAACATGCTGAAATCACTTTTACGAAATGGTTGTGGGATCTGATTAAAGCGAATGACTCATTATTGACTGTAGTGCCACGATCAGTGAGCAATGAATCGGTAGTTGAAAATAGTACAGTCTCATCTTCTACAGACTTGAACGGGATTGCTCTGACAGAATCAACGAATAAAGAAGACAAGGAATCGAAAGAAACAGTAAATAAAGAACAGTGGCGTAGTCCAAAAGTAATGAAACAAGTCGAAGATTTTTTTCGTAACAAAGGACTACTCATTGGTATGGCAACAAAAGAGGATGTATTGAGCGCGATGGGAAGATGGTTCATCGAAGCTGAGAAGGAAACGATTATCATGCCTGAGAAAGTTCAGGCAGTTGCTTCAGTTATCTTAAAAGAACTGAAATTGTATGGTGGTAGTCCAGATGAAATGATCTCTGATTCCAGTGCCGAAAGAACGGTGATGAAGTGGACGTTTGAGAATGTCTTAGGTAGTTCGATTGAAGCCTACATCGCAAAGCAAATCGTTGAAGCCACTGACCCATCAGCCTTTACGATTGGTCAACTAAGAAGCTTGTTTATGTTTGAAGAATTAAAAAAAGCAGGATTGATCAACCTCTCTCAGACACAAGTAGCTTTACAACATGGCATTCGAGCTGAGGATGCAGAGATGTATCTAAAGAAACTTTGGATTTCTTTATCCAATCAAGCATTGCCCCATTACTTACTGAAATCAAGCAATCTTCCAGACAAGTTATTGATTTCTGATTATCATTCGTTGACTCAACTAACAGGTGCGAGCTTAATGGCCGATTTAGGTTTTTCGAAACAGTTCAATCAGACTGAAACACGATTGCTAGGTGAATTTTTCTTAGAAACACTTAGTTTTGAGGGGATCCATCACTTCGAAGAGTTGTCCTTCCTTTTGACACCAGCCTTGCTTACTGTGGCGCAACTAGAACCTGATAAAATGCAAGAAGCGCTAGTGAAGGGAGACTATATCGAAGTAGCACTTACTACATTTATTGGTTATTCGCACAAAGGGTATCTCCAGATGATGAAAACGCAAGCGATTGCTGATGATCTTGTCTTGACGTACCGACAAGCTGTGGTCAACTGGCGACGAAAAGTAGTGTTAGTAGATGAAGTATTAGCAGAGTGCAATCGACTTGGAATAAAGCTTGATTTGGCAGCGAGTCAAGTGTATCTAGCTGGCGGAAACCCGTGTCCCGGTCCATGGATACCACCAGATCTTGAAAGATGGTATACTCGACTGACCAAAGATGTCTCAGACTCTTTTCACTTGCTCAATGAGTTCCTTATCCAACTGTCCATTCAATCGATCGGGGAACAGGAGTTGGATTTTTTATTTTCTCCAGATAGCCGAATTTATCCAGCTTCGGCTCAATTTAAAAGTGAAGTCCGGCAATATCAGTTTCCAATAAATCTACGTTCAGTTCCTCCGCTTTTATTTTATAAACAGGAGGAATTATTGAACTCGACGCTTCATTTGAATCAAACGGATCTGATTGTCGTCATCAAGGGAAATGAAGAGCGCTGGTATGCATTGAAACAAGTAGAAAAAGGGGGATACAATTTTTATCGTGTTGACAAAGATCCATTTTTATTCCTTACCTATGGTCTGATGGATCAAAATGATCTCTGGGATGGGCAATTTCGAAAAAATGGAGATAAGATCCGGATTGGAAAGGAAGATTATTCATTTACCACGAAAGTGTATACTGATAAGGAATTTTCTCTTGGGAATGCGAAACAAACATTAGCCAATCAAATCAGTTTGAAACATAGAGATGCGCTTTATCAACAATTATATGATTCAGGAAATGAACAAACGACCGCTACAAAAGTCTGGAACGTCTTAAAACACGTGATTCCTTTTTATGATTGTGTTGTCGGCATTTCCGAGCAAAATGTCGAAGAAGCGGTACCTAATTGTCTGATTGATGCTGTCTCATTGATTCCTATTCTAGGTCAAGTAACTACTTTCAACATGAGGTTTGCCCTAGGAGTTGCAAAATCCGTCGTTAAAAGTGGGCTGAGTGTTACGCTAAAAACGAGCACGCGCTTTCTTCCGACTCTAACCGAGCTTAGAGGGCTGTTAGTAAATGCTATACGCTATTTAGATCCAGGAGTAGAGTTGCTCTCAGGTGGTGGACGTTTCATTTTGAAACGTTTAGTGGATTTTAGCAATGAACAATTTATAGGGAAAGAATTGAAAGCAGCATTGACAAAATTAGATGATTTAGGAAGTAAACAGACCGATTGGACAAAAAGTTATGTGACTGCACGCTTTGCCAAGGATGGCCCAGAAGTTCGAGTGAAGCGCATGCCAAATAACTTATATTTAAGGGTAAGTGATCTTAGAAATGGGGATGTTTCTGGGAAGTACTTTACTTTAAGAGGTGATCAGTTGAGAGAATTCGAAGGACCTGCTACCTTTACACCAAGACAAAAGGTAGTGATCCAACGACTTTCAAGAACATTGGATGTTGATCAAGTATTCGTAGAAGAACCTAATTTAAATCCTAAAGCTTATGGAGAAGGGAACGTCTTTACATTCAAAAAAAGAGATGGTCAACGAGTTTCTGTGCTTCAAATGGATGGGCATATGATTCCTGTCGAAATAACTGTGCTCAAAAAGCATGGCGTACGCTACGATGTTTCTGATGGAGAACAGCTGTTACCCGTCAATTTCAATGGGATTGAATGGTATTTTGAACCTCCTACATCGCCTATTGTTGTGAAATCTGTAGAAATAGACGTAACGAACCGAATCAATCAATTTGAAGCATTATGGGATCCAAGTATTCTTTCGCCCCCAGATGAACGAGGTTTGATGTGGAACATGGATGGCAGGTCCTACATCAAGATCAATGACCGGTATCTCCCGTTGATCTTATTGGATAAGGAAGTAGATCGGTATCATTTAGTAAAAAAAGATTTCCTTGAAACGATGACTGTTTTAAGGTTTGATCCAATCAATCACTCTTTTAGATTTGAATCTGAGCTAGAAAAACAAACGATTGATATTCAAAATCAAATAAGAAGGACCGGAACAGCTGATAAGTCGCTACCTGGTACTTCAAGCGATGCTGCTGGTTCGTCACAAGAGGGAACCGCTCCCTCCCAGCTGTTACCAAACACGCCAGGAAGATGGAAAGAATGGAATGAAATTAGACAAGCAGTGGTAGTGGGCACTGATCCGCTGCCAAGGGTGACTGATAAAAATGTAGAATGTAAAAAATTAACTGCTTTTATCCCAGAACCACAGATCGAGGTTATTTTGGATGAAAAAAGTACGCAAATAGCAATTTCTAAAGGAATTGAAATGATGTATCATTCGCAACCTGTAGATTACCAAGTTTTTTCTGGTTTGGATATTAGCAAGGTACCAGATTATCTTAAACCCTACTTTAAAGAAATGTCAGATGGATTTTTTGAAGCAATCAATTATTTCAAAACTACAAAAGAAAGATGTATCGAGTTGTTGAAGCTACATAACATTGCGGAAACACCGGAAGGTAAGTATGCAGTAGAGATGTTTGACATGTATCTGATTGAAAACCGTGAACCTTATTTAAAAGAAATTTTTAAAAGATTGTTAACTGTAGCGGAAAAAGGCGAGCGCTTTCTACGGCAATCAGCAGATTGGGGATTTAAAAATATTTGGATCGTTTCTACTGAATTAGCAAAAAGTGAAACAACGCAGGCATTCTATTCAAAGGTCGAGGCAATTCCGAAAGCATATGCGTTCATATTGAGTCATGATCCGGAATGTCGAATCATATTTATTGCTGATACCAATCATATTGATCCAGATTATATGCCAAAAATGCAGATATCTGTAGATCCAAAGGAAACCCTTATCCATGAAACAACTCATATCGTGGCTATGGCATATGATGTTATTCCAAGTTATCCGTATATGGTGTCGGGGTATTCAAAATCTGGAGTAGATGTTCGCAACCAATATTTTAAAAAATATACAGGTTTTTTCAAAACAAACCAGTTCACTCGCTATGTTGATCAGTTAGCAGATTATCAGCAGTCCCCGACATTATCAGAGGAGGCGGTTATTCTTGCAGAAAAATCTGATGCGATGATGAGTATGAATATTCAAATCCTTGATGCAGAAACTCTAATGATAATGATCAGAGATGTTGCATTAGGAAATCCTTTCAATAAGCGTCCAGTCAATCAACGACCAAAACTTTTGAAACGAGACCTCAGTAATAATCAAAACAAACCAAAAATCAATGGGGAAATGCTTGTCACTCTTGCATTGATGAATTCTGGACAGTTTCATACAGCAGAAAGAAATTCAGAGTTGACAGTTACGCAAAAACAGTCGGTGAAGACAACTACAAGTCCCTTACCAATTAGCAAGACGAATCAGAACAAGCCCCTACAGAAAAAAACGCGAATAAATAAACTGGTTGGATTTAGCACAAAAATCAGTGGATTTGTGAATGGTGGGCAAGTAAACACCCCTGCAAAAAAAAAGAGCGACTTAAATCTTCAAAAGTAATGGAAACTAGTCAAAGTTAAACACTTTTTGTTGAGCCTCAAAAAACAAGGCGCCATCCACGAAAATTGTTCCTCAAATTTTTATGGATGGCGCCTTGTTTTCCTAAGCGGTGACTTCTGTTCCTGTCGTTTATTCGGAGTTCGGGCGAGAAGGCTAACGTACCAGTCTTTTTGCTATTCCTATTTTACGCTTATTTTAGCAATATATATTTTACATTTAGTAATGTATAGTTTACAATATGAGTAAGAGATAAGAATGGAGGTTAGTCATCAAGTTGAAGAACATCCGAATGAAACTCGCACGTTTAGCAAATGATTTAAGCCAAGAAGAATTAGCACAACGTGTTGGGGTGACAAGGCAAACGATTGGATTGATTGAAGCAGGGAAATATAATCCGACACTTAAATTGTGTCAAGCCATCTGCCATGAATTAAATCAAACACTAGATGATCTATTTTGGGAGGATAAAGATGAAAAAGAATAAGCCTAAAGATGAACGTATTGTACAGATCAATAATCAAATACAAAGTGAAGCTTTTTTATTATTATTCGTATTATTAACCACTTCTATCTTTGTAAAGAGCTATCTTTTGGAGCAACCTGTTTCTGAATTGTTGACTGAGTTATTATTGTTAGGAATAGGGTTCATCTATCTATTGATTCGTGGTTCGCTGATTGGTCATGAGCTCATTGATCCATCCAAACATGCAAAGAAATTGCGTGTGTCAGCAGTGATTGTTGCGAGTTTATTTGTTTCCATAGTGACGGGAGTCAGAAATTATACCTTATACCATGATTTATATACTGGTTATTTTGATCCTCATTTTTTAGCAGTTTTAGGGATTACGTTTATATCCTCGGTTTTATTTATGTCTGGCCTAGTATTCTTGGTTTCTTCTGTCAACCGATTTGGACAGAAAAGACTGGAGAGTAAAATAGAGGATGAGAATGAGGAAAAATGACTTCTGAAAAAGATGGCATAAGGATCGATCCATAGGAGATAACAGAGATTCCGCTTGTGTTTTGATAGAGACTAACGCATAATAGGAGGAGCGAAAATGGAAGTGAATGTTACTAGAGATACGGGATTTTACGGAATGGGTAGTCCAATCACATTGCGGGTGGATGATCGGAAAATCAGTTTGGGGCAAAACCAATCTGTTACTCTAGATGTCGAGCCCCCGTTTCAGATGCAAGTCACCTTTTTTTGGTTAAAAAGTCCAGTCTATACGATAGCAGAACCAACTAAAAACTATCGGATCACGATGAATCTATTACTATTACAGTTGTATCCCTTGCTTTTCTTGTTTACAGGGATCAGTGCTATTGTTATTCAAAGTATCCTTTATAGTTTACTGATCGTCATCGTAATGATTGGTTTCTTTCTATTTATAAAAAATAAAGCATATGTCATCAAGGAGGCTAGTGATGAAGAATTCTGATCTTTTTTTGAGTAGCTTTAATCGGATCGAAAAATGGATGCAAGAAGAGATGGGAAATCCACGAAATATGGGGTTTACTGAACTCGTTCGTCGTTTAGCACAAAAGCAACACCAAAGTATCAAAAAATATGAGGATGACTTACTACAGTTGGCTCAATTACGTAATGCGATCGTGCATGATCGGATCGCCGTCGATTTTATCATCGCTGAGCCTAATGAATGGGCGACGAAGCGTATCCAAAGAATCGAGCAAGAACTGATTCGCCCAGAAACAGTGTTACCGCGTTTCGCAAAGCATGTGACGGGGTTTGAATGGGACATCCCATTACCTAGTTTATTGGAGACTGTTGCTAAAAAGCGGTATTCTCAGTTCCCGCTTTATCATAAAGGAACATTCAAAGGATTAGTGACGTTGCGTATGTTAGGTTTTTGGTTGGCCAAAGAAAGTCACCATGGTGTGATCGATCTTCAAGGAAAAATAGCTGCCGATCTGATCACACAAGATGGCAAGTACACCAATTATCATTTTGTTTCAGCTCAGACAACGATTGCTGAAGTAGAAAAAATGTTTGGTGAGCAGGGTACGCTTGAAGCTGTGTTGATCACCAAAAACGGCGATCCTAACGGAAATTTATTAGGGATCATCAGACCAAGAGATATTTATCATGAAGTAGAAAAGGAATGATTGTTTGTTAGCGATATATTGGATTATAAGTGCGTTGATCATCGGATTAGATCAATGGGTAAAATGGTTGATCGTCGATAACTTTGCTTTAGGAGAAACGAAATCAGTGATTCCAGGGATCTTGTCCTTGAATCATATCCGTAATTTCGGAGCAGCTTGGAGTTTACTAGAAGGAAAAATGTGGTTTTTTACTGTCGTGACGATCATCGCAGTTGTAGTGATCTTGACGTTGATGATCAAAAATCGCAGCAACGGAAATCGTTGGTTCATGATCGGTCTGACATTGATTCTAGCAGGAGCAATCGGTAACTTTATCGATCGTGTTCGTTTAGGTTATGTGATCGATATGTTCCAAACTGATTTCATGAATTTCCCGATTTTTAATGTGGCAGACATTTCTCTAGTAATCGGTGTGATCTGCGTATTGATTTATATTATTTTAGATGAAAAGGACCAACGAAAAAAATGACACAATTAAAAGCAACTATCAAAGAAGAAAAAGGCCGGATCGATAAAGTTCTGACAGCATTATTTGCGGATCATAGTCGTTCACAAGTCCAACAATGGTTAAAAGACGGTGCCGTTTCCGTAAATGGTGAACCAGTAAAAGCGAATTACAAAGTAAAATCGGCGGATGCGATCATCGTTGAAGTACCAGAGCCTGAAGAACTTGAGATCGTAGCAGAAGACTTACCAATAGAAATCGTCTATGAAGATGACGACGTAGCTGTGGTCAATAAACCACAAGGCATGGTCGTTCATCCTTCTGTTGGTCATGCCCAAGGAACACTAGTCAATGCGTTGATGTACCATATGAAAAATCTTTCATCGATTAATGGCGTGATCCGTCCAGGGATCGTCCATCGAATCGATAAAGACACGTCTGGATTATTGATGATCGCCAAAAATGATCAAGCCCATGAAGCGTTGGCACAGCAATTGAAAGATAAAACTTCCCTAAGAAAATACATTGCTTTAGTCCATGGCGTCATTCCACATGAAAAAGGGACGATCAATGCACCTATCGGCCGCTCAAAAGTCGATCGAAAAATACAAGCCATCCGTGAAGATGGAAAAGCAGCTGTGACGCATTTTACTGTACTAGAACGTTTTGAGAATTTTACTTTAGTAGAATTACAATTAGAGACAGGGCGCACGCACCAGATCCGTGTGCATATGAAGTATATCGGTTATCCTTTAGCAGGTGATCCCGTATATGGACCAAAGAAAACTCTCAAAGGCAATGGCCAATTTTTACATGCGAAATTATTAGGTTTCACTCATCCTCAAACAAATGAACGAATGACCTTTGAGGCACCATTGCCAGAAGTTTTTGAAAAAACTTTAGAGAAGTTGAGAAAAGATATTGCTTTTTAAAGTACTTAACGGTATAGTATTAAACAATAAAAGAAAAACTTAATAGAAGTCCTTTAAGTTTAGTCCCGTGAGGCTAAGAAGGGTGTGAGTAAGAATTCCTGTGGTGCGCCATAGCGAGACTTGCTCAATGACGTCGCATACACAAAGCGACCAGTGTAGTAGTATACACTCAGTCTAAACATTCCTCCTGTCCTCTTAGGGCAGGAGTTTTTTTGTGTGAAAAATAGAGGGGGAAAAATGATGCAAGCCAAAGAAGTAGTGGATCAAGTAACGATGAAACGAGCGCTAACACGTATCACTTACGAAATCATCGAAAGAAATCAAAGTATCGAAGAGATCGTTTTAGTCGGAATCAAAACGAGAGGGATCTATATCGCTGCTCGAATTGCCGAACGTCTGAAACAACTCGAAAATATTGAAGTACCTGTGGGAGAACTTGATATCACATTGTATCGTGACGATAAAAAAGAGATCGCTCAAGAACCAGAATTGCATTCTTCAGATCTTCCAGTCAGTTTAGAAGGAAAAGAAGTTATCTTGATCGATGATGTGTTATACACAGGACGGACGATCCGCGCTGCAATGGATGCGGTCATGGACTTTGGTCGTCCAAGAAAAATCTCACTAGCGGTTCTAGTTGATCGCGGACACCGAGAATTACCGATCCGTGCAGATTACGTAGGAAAAAATATCCCTACAGCAAAAAAAGAAGAAATCTTAGTAGAGATGCAAGAATTAGATGGACAAGATCGCATCATGATCTTAAACGAGGAAAAGTAGAGGAGTAAGGAAAGATGGCAGAAGAAAAAAAGTTCCACAACGATAGTGTGGTATTAGACATCCATGATCGACCAACCATTGGACACTGGGTGGGATTAAGTTTACAGCATTTATTCACGATGTTCGGTGCAACTGTCTTAGTACCGATCTTAGTTGGAATCGACCCAGGGATTGCCTTGGTCAGTTCAGGATTAGGAACAATCGTTTACTTGATTACAACGAAAGGGAAGATCCCAGCTTATCTAGGCAGTAGTTTCGCGTTCATCGCAGCCATGCAGATGTTGATGAAAACCGACGGCTTCCCGGCGATCGCCCAAGGTGCGATGACGACAGCACTTGTCTATCTGATCGTTGCGTTGATCATCAAGAAAATCGGTTCCGCCTGGTTAGACAAAATCTTGCCACCGATCGTGGTTGGCCCAGTCATCATGGTCATCGGTTTAGGTTTAGCTGCCAATGCAGCAAACAACGCGATGTTCAATCAAGACCATTATGATTTCAAATATCTATCAGTTGCGTTGATCACTTTAGGATTGACGATTTTCTTCAATATGTTTCTACGCGGATTCCTAGGATTGTTACCGATCTTGCTTGGCATCATCTCTGGCTACATCGTCGCTTTACTTTTCGGGATCGTTGACACACAACCAATCATTGACGCACCATGGTTCGCACTACCTAACTTCGAGATTCCATTTGTCCAATATCAACCGAAGTTATATATAGGAGCAATCACCACAATGGCACCGATCGCCTTTGTCACAATGACCGAACACATCGGCCATTTGATGGTCTTAAACAAATTGACGAAACGTAATTTCTTTGAAGATCCAGGCTTACACCGTACATTGACAGGAGATGGATTGGCTCAGTTAGTGGCAGCTTTCGTTGGCGGACCTCCAGTGACAAGTTATGGTGAAAATATCGGAGTCTTGGCAATCACTCGTGTACACAGCGTGTTCGTGATCGGAGGTGCAGCGGTCTTCGCAGTGATCCTTGGCTTTATTGGCAAACTAAGTGCTTTGATATTAAGTATTCCTGGCCCAGTCATTTCAGGTATCAGTTTCATCCTATTCGGAGTGATTGCGGCAAGCGGGATGAAAATCTTAGTCGAAAACAAAATCGATTTTGATAAAAAGAAAAATCTATTGATTGCTTCAGTCATCTTAGTCGTAGGTATCGGGGGATTAGTCCTAGAAGTCGGGACATTCACTTTATCTGCCATGGCATTAGCAACAGTTTTAGGAATCATTTTGAATCTTATCTTACCAGAAACTTCACGCAGCGAAGAAAATTAAGGAGGACATCGCATGATCATCAAATCAGAACGCATCAGTTTAAAACACTTATTAACGGTAGAGGCATTGACAGACCAAGAAGTAATGGGGTTGATCCGACGAGGACAAGAGTTCAAGCAAGGCGCAACTTGGTCACCACAAAAATCCCAATATTTTGCAACGAACTTGTTCTTTGAAAACAGTACACGAACCCATAAAAGTTTTGATGTAGCAGAAAAGAAACTTGGTCTTGAAGTGATCGAATTTGAAGCAAGTACAAGTTCAGTTACAAAAGGTGAAACATTATACGATACCGTTCTAACGATGTCTGCACTTGGGGTGGATGTAGCTGTTATCCGTCATGGAGATGAAAACTACTATGACGAATTGATCCAAAGTAAAACGATCCAATGCTCGATCATCAATGGCGGTGACGGTAGTGGGCAACATCCAACGCAGTGTTTACTTGATTTGATGACGATCTATGAAGAATTTGGCTATTTCGAAGGCTTGAAAGTGGCGATCGTCGGCGATATCACACATTCTCGTGTCGCAAAATCGAATATGCAGATGTTGAAACGTCTTGGCGCGCAGGTTTTCTTCTCAGGTCCAAGAGAATGGTATGACGATGAATTTGAAGTTTACGGTCATTACTTACCACTAGATGACTTGCTGGATCAAGTCGATGTCATGATGATGTTGCGGGTGCAACATGAACGCCATGATGGAAAAGAAAGCTTTTCAAAAGAAGGCTATCACCAAGAGTACGGCTTGACGGTCGAACGCGCTAAAAAAATGCAAAAACATGCAATCATCATGCACCCGGCACCAGTCAATCGAGATGTCGAGTTGGCGGATTCACTGGTTGAAGGGTTACAGTCACGGATCATTCAACAAATGAGCAATGGCGTGTTTGTCAGAATGGCAATCTTAGAAGCTGTATTAAGTGGAAAAGCATAAACATAAGAGGAGGAAGAAACATGAAAACACTCATTAAAAACGGTCAAATCAATACAAAAAGAAATGAAACAACTCCAGCAGAAATTTGGATCGAAGAAGGAAAGATCAAAGCAATCGGTACAGGCTTTCCTGAGGCTGAATTTGATGAAGTGTTTGATGCACAAGGGCAGTTGATCACACCTGGATTAGTGGATGTCCATGTCCATTTGAGAGAGCCGGGCTTTACTTACAAGGAAACGATCGAAGCTGGCACGAAAGCAGCTGCTCGAGGGGGATTCACCACTGTTTGTGCGATGCCAAATCTTGACCCAGTACCTGATACAGCGGAAAAATTAAAACAAGTCTATGACATCATCAAACGTGATGCGGTCGTCAAAGTATTACAGTATGCACCGATCACTGAGAATCTTCGAAGTGAAGAACTGGTCGATCAAGAAGCATTGATCAATGAAGGCGCATTTGCTTTTACCAATGATGGTGTCGGCGTGCAAACAGCAGGCACGATGTACTTAGCGATGAAAGAAGCCGCAAAAAACAATAAAGCACTCGTTGCTCACACAGAAGATGAATCATTATTATTTGGCGGTGTGATGCACGCAGGAGAAAAAGCAGAAGAGCTAGGGTTGCCAGGTATTTTGAGTGTGACTGAGTCTTCTCAAATTGCTCGTGATCTCCTATTAGCGGAAGCAACAGGCGTTCACTATCATGTCTGCCATGTTTCAACAAAAGAAAGTGTGCGAGTGATCCGCGATGCGAAAAAAGCCGGGATCCGCGTGACTGCAGAGGTTTCACCACATCATCTGATCTTGATCGATGAAGATATCCCAGAAGATTTTGGTTTTTGGAAAATGAATCCACCATTGAGAGGCAAAGCCGATCGCGAGGCATTGATCGAAGGCTTGCTTGATGGCACGATCGATTGTATTGCCACCGACCATGCCCCTCACGGATTAGAAGAAAAAAGTCAAAGTTTCTTGCAATCACCTTTCGGGATCGTTGGAAGTGAAACTGCCTTCCAACTCGTGTATACACATTTTGTTGAAACCGGAAAATTCACACTAGAGCAAGTGATTGACTGGATGGCAGTCAAACCAGCAGCTATCTTTGGTTTGGAAGCTGGTACATTGACGATCGGCGCACCAGCAGACGTGGCAGTTTACGATATTGCGCATGCTGCAGTAATCGATAAAAAAGATTTCTTATCAAAAGGCGAGAACACACCTTTTGTCGGTTGGGAAATCAAAGGGGAAACATTGATGACATTTGTCAACGGAAAACTTGTTTGGCATAAGGGGGAATAATTGGATGGAACGGTTGCTGATTTTAGAAGATGGCACAGTATTTAAAGGGAAATCATTTGGCGCGACAGCCAATGTGTTTGGAGAAATCGTCTTTACGACAAGTATGACAGGATATCAAGAAACGATCACAGACCAAAGTTTTAATGGACAGATCATTACATTTACGTACCCGATGGTAGGGAATTATGGCGTCAACCGTGATGATTATGAATCGATTGCACCAACGTGTAAAGGTGTAGTGGTCAAAGAGCATGCACGTGTTGCGTCAAATTGGCGTAACCAAATGACATTAGACGAGTTCTTGAAACAAAAGGGAATCCCTGGTATCTCTGGCATCGATACACGGGCGTTGACACGAAAGATCCGTGAAGTTGGGACGATGAAAGCCAGTATCGTGGATGCAGGCGACACATTTGAACATGCGTTTGACCAACTAAAAGCAACCGTTTTGGCAACGAACCAAGTCCAACAAGTTTCAACCAATAAACCTTATCCTAGCCCAGGAACAGGAAGAAATGTGGCAGTCATTGATTTTGGATTGAAACATAGCATCTTACGTGAATTGAGTAAGCGTGACTGTAATTTAACCGTCTTACCGTACAATACGGATGCGGAAACGATCCTTTCATTATCGCCAGACGGCGTGATGTTGACGAATGGACCAGGGGATCCGAAAGATGTACCGGAAGCGATCGAGATGATCAAACAAATCCAAGGAAAGATCCCGATTTTCGGCATTTGCTTGGGGCATCAACTTTTTGCGCTAGCAAATGGTGCAGATACGTACAAGATGAAATTTGGTCACCGTGGACTGAATCATCCTGTTCGTGAAGTTGCAACAGGAAGAATCGATTTTACGTCACAAAACCATGGCTATGCGGTAGATGAACAAACGATCGATCCGGAACAATTACTTGTCACTCATGTGGAAGTCAATGATGGCACAGTCGAAGGTGTCCGTCACCGTCGCTATCCTGCCTTCAGTGTGCAATTCCATCCAGATGCAGCACCTGGCCCACATGATGCACTACATTTATTTGATGAATTTATGGAAATGATGGACGCTGGAAAGGAGCAATTCTAATGCCAAAACGCACAGATATCAATAAAATCATGGTGATCGGTTCTGGTCCGATCATCATTGGTCAAGCCGCTGAGTTTGACTATGCAGGCACACAGGCTTGTCTTGCTTTAAAAGAAGAAGGCTACGAAGTCGTCTTAGTCAACTCCAATCCAGCAACGATCATGACCGATAAAGAAATTGCCGATCAAGTCTACCTAGAACCAATCACATTAGAATTTGTCTCACGAATTTTGCGAAAAGAACGTCCTGATGCGATCTTACCGACATTAGGTGGGCAAACAGGTTTGAATATGGCGATGGAATTAGCTGAATCAGGAATCTTGGACGAATTAGGCATCGAATTATTAGGGACAAAATTAAGTGCGATCGACCAAGCAGAAGATCGTGACTTGTTCAAAAAGTTGATGGAAGAATTAAATCAACCGATCCCAGAATCAGAAATCGTGACAACGGTGGAAGAAGCAGTTGCCTTTGCCAATAAAATCGGTTACCCGATCATCGTTCGACCAGCCTTCACATTAGGGGGGACTGGTGGTGGTATGTGTGAGAATGAAGCCGAACTACGCCAAATCGCGGAAAATGGCTTGAGCTTGTCGCCTGTCACACAATGTTTGATTGAACGTAGTATTGCAGGCTTCAAGGAAATCGAATATGAAGTGATGCGTGACTCTGCCGATAATGCCATCGTTGTCTGCAACATGGAAAATTTCGACCCAGTCGGTATCCATACAGGTGATTCGATCGTCTTTGCACCGAGTCAAACATTAGCAGACCATGAATATCAAATGTTAAGAGATGCATCACTATCGATTATCCGTGCATTGAAAATCGAAGGTGGCTGTAACGTTCAGTTAGCATTAGACCCTCATAGTTTCAACTACTATGTCATCGAAGTGAACCCGCGTGTTTCACGCTCCTCTGCTTTAGCAAGTAAAGCGACCGGCTATCCGATCGCAAAATTAGCAGCTAAAATCGCGTTAGGCTTGACCTTGGATGAAATGAAAAATCCAGTAACAGGAACGACTTATGCTGAATTTGAACCCGCATTGGACTATGTAGTAGCAAAAATCCCACGTTGGCCCTTCGACAAATTCGAAAACGGTGAACGTGTCTTAGGCACGCAAATGAAAGCAACCGGCGAAGTGATGGCGATCGGTCGTAACATCGAAGAATCTTTATTAAAAGCCGTTCGTTCATTAGAAATCGGGGCGCACCACCTTGAATTGCCAGAACTGAAGACAGTCAGTGAAGAACGTTTGATGGAGAAAATCGTCCGGGCACAAGATGATCGTTTATTCTACTTAGCCGAAGCGATCCGTCGTGGCTATCCGATCCAAGAATTAGCAGACTTGACGAAAATCGATTTATTCTTCTTGGATAAATTGTTGCATATCATCGAATTAGAAGAGGAGCTTTCGGAACAACCGAATCAGTTGGATCTACTTCTTACTGTGAAACAAAATGGCTTCACAGATCGAAAAATTGCGGAATTGTGGAAAACGACGACGGAAGCGATTCGCCAATTACGTACAGAAAAGAACATTCAGCCTGTTTACAAAATGGTCGATACGTGTGCTGCCGAATTTGAATCCCACACACCTTACTTCTATAGTACGTATGAAATCGAAAATGAAAGCCATCGTTCAGAAAAACCGTCTGTTCTAGTACTTGGTTCTGGACCGATCCGTATCGGACAAGGGGTAGAATTTGACTATGCGACAGTTCATTCAGTGAAAGCCATTCAACAAGCAGGCTATGAAGCAATCATCATGAATAGTAATCCTGAAACCGTTTCGACAGATTTCTCGATTTCTGATAAACTTTACTTTGAGCCTTTGACTTTTGAAGATGTGATGAATGTCATCGAGTTGGAACAACCAATCGGTGTCATCGTCCAATTTGGAGGACAAACAGCGATCAATCTAGCTGAACCATTAGCAAAATCAGGTGTAAAAATCCTAGGAACAACGATCGAAGACCTTGATCGTGCGGAGAACCGTGATCTATTCGAACAAGCGTTACAAGAATTAGGGGTGCCTCAGCCGCTAGGAGATACTGCGACAAGTAAAGAAGAAGCTGTGGCAGTCGCAAACAAAATCGGTTATCCAGTACTTGTTCGTCCAAGCTATGTCTTGGGAGGTCGGGCAATGGAGATCGTCGAGAATCAACGTGACTTAGAAGATTATATGGAACATGCGGTGAAAGCTTCACCAGAACATCCAGTCTTAGTCGACCGTTACTTGATCGGTAGTGAGTGCGAAGTCGATGCGATCTGTGATGGTGAAACCGTCTTGATCCCAGGAATCATGGAACACATTGAACGTGCAGGTGTCCATTCCGGCGATTCGATGGCGGTTTATCCACCACAAGCGCTGTCAGAGGAAATCAAGCAAACAATCGAAGATTACACGATCCGTTTAGCACGAGGGTTGAATTGTATCGGGATGATGAACATCCAATTCGTGATCCACGACAACCAAGTATATGTTATCGAAGTGAACCCACGTGCGAGTCGGACGGTTCCTTTCTTGAGCAAAGTGACGAATATCCCGATGGCACAGATCGCGACAAAAGCCATCTTAGGAGAAAAATTGAAAGACTTAGGCTATGAAGATGGCTTGTACCCTGAAACTGCCAACGTCCATGTCAAAGCGCCAGTCTTCTCATTTACGAAGTTGCATAAAGTGGACACTTATTTAGGACCAGAGATGAAATCGACAGGTGAAGTCATGGGTTCGGATCAAAACTTAGACAAAGCGCTGTATAAAGCGTTCGAAGCATCTGGTTTACGCTTGCCTGATTATGGTGCTGTCTTGTTTACGATCGCCGATGAAACGAAAGAAGAAGCTTTAGGTCTAGCAAAACGCTTTGCAGAAATCGGCTATAGCTTATTGGCAACGAAAAATACTGCAGCGTTCTTTGAACAACACGGACTTGTGGTGACCCCAGTGGCTAAAATCTCTGAAGAAACAAAAGAGAAAAATGTCGTTGACCTGATTCGTGCTGGCAAAGCACAAGTGGTCGTCAATACCATTGATAAAGATCGTGGGAATGCGTCAAAAGATGGTTTTATCATTCGACGTGAAGCAGTAGAGCATGGCACACCATTGTTTACCTCCCTTGATACCGCGGATGCGATCGTCCGCGTGATGGAATCCCGAGCATTTTCAACACAAGCAATCTAATCATGGAGGGCAATTGCCCTCCTATTTAAAAAATGAAAAAAGCAAAGCAGTCTAGCGAAAAAGTCCCAAAACATAGGAGTGTAGAGATGAAACAAGAAGTAATGAAAATCGTTCACCAACGGCAACTAGCACCACGAATCTATGAAATGACACTGACTGGGGAATTAGTCCAAGAAATGACACGCCCTGGACAATTCCTTCATATTCGCGTACCCCGAGCAGATTTGTTGTTGCGCCGACCAATCAGTATCAACCAGATCGATCAATCACAAAAAACTTGTCGTATCATCTACCGTGTAGAAGGAGACGGAACAAAGCATTTCGCAGAATTGACTGCTGGTGATTCTTTAGACGTCTTAGGACCTTTAGGGAATGGCTTCGATCTTTCAGGATTAACGAAAGAAGATGAGGTCTTCATTGTCGGTGGAGGGATCGGTGTTCCGCCTTTATACGAACTATCGAAACAGCTGAAGGAACGAGGCGTCAAAGCGATTCACTTTCTAGGCTTTGCTTCACAAGAAGTAATGTATTATGAAGAAGAATTTCTAAAGCTAGGTGATACAAGGATCGCAACGGATGACGGCACCTATGGACTGCATGGGAATGTCGGTAATCTATTGCTTGCGGCAAAAGATAAGCCTGCTGCTGTTTTTGCATGCGGTTCGAATGGATTACTAAAGACAGTGGAACAGCTTTTCACCGGTCACCCTAACGTCCAACTGTCATTAGAGTCTCGCATGGCCTGTGGTGTCGGTGCATGTTACGCATGTGTCTGTCATGTCCCAGACGATGAAACAGGAACGAAAAGCTTGAAAGTCTGTGATGAAGGACCGATTTTCCAAGCAGGAGAGGTGATTTTATGAGTAACCCTTTAGCAGTTAAACTTCCAGGCCTAAACTTGAAGAATCCGATCATGCCAGCAAGTGGTTGCTTTGGATTTGGCAAAGAATATGGCAAATACTACGATTTGAACCAACTTGGCGCGATTATGGTAAAGGCGACGACACCTAAAGCGCGCTTTGGTAATCCCACGCCGCGAGTAGCAGAAACACCTTCTGGTATGCTCAACGCGATCGGGTTGCAAAATCCTGGAATGGAAGTGGTCATGGAAAAATCGCTACCTGAATTAGCCACCTATAAAGATTTGCCGATCATAGCAAATGTCGCTGGCGCGTGTGAAGAAGACTATGTTGAAGTCTGTGGCAAGATCGGTGATGCACCGAATGTCCATGCCATCGAACTTAATATCTCGTGTCCAAATGTCAAACACGGCGGAATTGCTTTTGGTACTGACCCAGATGTGGCGTTCCAACTGACACAAGCGGTGAAAAAAGTGGCGAATGTCCCTGTCTATGTCAAATTATCTCCTAATGTTACGGATATCGTTCCAGTGGCACAGGCTATTGAAGCTGGCGGCGCCGATGGGTTTACGATGATCAATACCTTGCTGGGGATGCGTATCGATCTGAAAACTAGAAAACCGATTCTTGCCAATCAAACAGGCGGTCTCTCAGGGCCAGCGATCAAACCGGTGGCTATTCGTTTGATCCATCAAGTGGCAGGTGTCTCTAACTTGCCGATCATTGGGATGGGCGGTGTGCAAACCGTTGATGATGTACTGGAGATGTATATGGCAGGTGCAAGTGCAGTTGCTGTTGGGACAGCCAACTTTACCGACCCTTATATCTGTCCAAAACTGATTGCAGACCTACCAGCGAGAATGAGCGAGTTAGGCATTGAGTCTTTAGAGCAATTGATCAAAGAAGTGAAAGAAGGTAGAAATCAATGAATCAACGACCAATTATTGCTTTAGATTTTTCATCTTGGCAAGAAGTAGAAACCTTTATGCAACGTTTCCCAGAAGACGAAAAGTTATTCGTTAAAATCGGTATGGAGCTCTTTTATCAAGAAGGACCAATCATCGTTCGTTGGTTAAAAGACGCGGGACATGATGTTTTCTTAGATTTGAAATTACATGATATCCCGAATACCGTGGAAAAAGCGATGCGTGGCTTAGCAAAATTAGGCGTAGACATCACTTGTGTCCATGCTGCCGGCGGTATCCGTATGATGGAAGCGGCGATGCGTGGTTTGACAGATGGCACACCCGAAGGTAAGAAACGACCTTTACTTTTAGCAATCACGCAACTGACTTCAACGAGCGAAGAAGAGATGCACCATGATCAACTGATCGAAGTGCCCTTAGAAGAAAGTGTGATCCACTACGCAGCTTGTGCAAAAGAAGCAGGTTTAGATGGGGTCGTATCTTCAGCACTTGAAGTAGCATCGATCAAAGCAAAAACAGGTGACACATTTACGTGTCTAACCCCTGGCATCCGACCAGAAGGAACAGTTGCTGGTGACCAAACCAGAATCGTGACACCAGCCCGCGCAAAAGAAATCGGCTCAACCTTTATCGTTGTCGGACGACCGATCACACAAGCAGAAGATCCTTATCAAGCCTATCAAACAATCAAAGCAGAATGGAGTCGTTGATCTATGAATATCGAACAAACTATTGCGAAAGACCTTTTAGAAATCGAAGCTGTTTTCTTAAGCCCCAATCAACCATTTACTTGGGCAAGTGGCATCAAAAGCCCCATCTATTGTGACAATCGCATCACGATGAGTTACCCAAAAGTCAGAAAAGAAATCGCTCAAGGATTAGCTGAAAAAATCAAGCAAGAATTTCCAGAAGTCGAAGTGATTGCTGGAACAGCAACTGCAGGAATCCCTCATGCAGCTTGGGTAGCTGAGATCTTAGACTTACCAATGGTCTATATTCGCAGCAAAGCGAAAGCTCATGGCAAAGGGAACCAAATCGAAGGACGGATCTTCGAAGGACAAAAAATGGTGGTCATTGAAGATTTGATCTCAACAGGTGGAAGTGTGCTAGAAGCCGCTGAAGCAGCAAAACGAGAAGGGGCGGATGTTTTAGGTGTTGCAGCTATCTTTACCTACGAGTTGCCAAAAGGAAAAGCTAACTTTGAAGCAGCGGGTCTGCCATTGGTTACTTTGACGAATTATTCTGTGCTGATCGAATTTGCTTTAGAAAACAAAACCATTGACGAAACAGAATTAGCCTTACTAAAAGAATGGAAAAAAGATCCTGAGAATTGGGTAACGGATTAAGTTGAAAAAAGGGCGGGAAAACATTTGTTGTTTCAGCCCTTTTTCTATTTGTGAACTAGCCAAATCCTGACGGTACATAGTAAAAACTAATCTTTTATAAATGAAAACCTCTAAAGATAATAAGCTGAAAATTTGCGAATTCAAGTTATTTAATGATAAGATTATCGGAAAAGTCATCTCAAGGAGGAGGAATCTTTATGGGATTGAATGAATTTATTTTAGGACTAAATAACTTAGAAAGAATCACACGGGCGCCAGGTTTCTTTAAACATACTGAACATACTGTTGCTGCTCATTCATATCGTGTGGCTTCAATTGCGCAAGTCTTAGGTGATATTGAAGAACTCCATGGGCAACCAATCGATTGGAAACTCTTATATGAAAAAGCTTTGAACCATGATTACACGGAACGTTTTATCGGCGACATCAAAACTCCAGTAAAATATGCAAGTAAAGAATTGCGAGGGATGCTACAGACCGTCGAAGAAAAAATGACGGATGAGTTCATCAATCAAGAAATTCCCGAAGCATTACAAGACGTCTATCGTCGCCGCTTGTTCGAAGGAAAAGACGATACGGTCGAAGGCGAATTGCTAGCTGTATCAGATAAAATCGATTTGTTGTATGAATCATTTGATGAGATCAGTAAAAATAATCCGGAAAAAGTCTATAAAGAGATGTTTATTGAGGCGGTCACAACGATCAAAGGCTTTGACCATCGACCGTCCGTCCAATATTTTTTCAAGGAGATCTTTCCGGAGTTGCTCAATCAAGAATTCTATGGAAAAGAGGATTTCTTAGCAGCTGTTTCAAATATTGTCAAAAAAGAAAAAGAATAGTCGAAGTGCCTTGTAGGTAACTGATTCAGGAGGAATTTTAGTTGAAGAAGAATATGGATGTTGAGTGGGGTTATTCTGGTGAAAGAGGACCGGAACATTGGGCAGAGTTGTGCGATTGGTTTGCAAAAGGAGCCGAATTTGAGTTGCAATCGCCCATTCCTCTAGTTACATGTGAAAAAAACAGTGACACGAAAGAAACACTGTCTTTTCACTATCAGAAGCAACGCTTCACGGATAAGGAGTTCAAGAACACGATCCATCTTGTGCCATACGATCAAATTAGTTACGTTCTTTTCAATGAAGAGACATACTATTTGACCGACATCCATTTTCACATGCCGTCAGAACACGTCATCAATGGGAAACAAGAAGATATCGAGTTTCACTTTGTCCATACGAACGAACGACAAGAAAACTTAGTGGTTGGTGCGATGTACCATCTATCAAATGATAAGGGTTGGTTATATGATCGCCAAAATGGCGACAAATGGGACCTTGATGCACATGAACATTGGACCGATGCCTCTGTCTTTTTCCCTGAGCAGAAAAGTCATTATCATTACGTTGGTTCATTGACCACTCCCCCAACGAGTGGACCGATCCAATGGTTCGTCATGGATCAAGTCGGTCAATTGAATCGTGATTTTCTGATCCCATTCAAAGGACAATATGCGCAGCCAAATAATCGTCCATTACAACCAGTAAAGGAACGAAAAATTTATTATTACAAGGGGACGAAATGAACATCCAACAATTGAAATATGTCACTGCGGTAGCGAATAATGGAAGTTTTCGAGAAGCAGCAAAAAAATTGTTTGTTTCTCAACCAAGCCTTTCTGCAGCGATCAAAGAATTGGAAAACGAATTAAGTATCACTTTATTTACCCGCACGAATCGAGGTGCCTATCTAACAGAAGAAGGTCAAGCCTTTTTAAAACGGGCGGAACGGATTTTAGTACAATTAGATTCTTTGGAAAACTATTACCAGAAAAGTGAAAAGCGAGAAAGCTTTTCGATTGCTTCACAACACTATGATTTTTTAGGGCCATTGACTGCGCAACTGATCGAGACCTTTAAAGCAGAAGTGAAGCAGTTTCGGATCATGGAAACGACGACAGCAAACGTGATCGAAGAAGTCCAACAGCAGCAAAGCGAGTTAGGTATCCTTTATATGAATGACCATAATCGCACAGGGATCAAGCGTTACTTAGGACAAGGGGAATTGATCGCGCAGTCTTTAGGAACATTTAAGACCCATATCTTTCTTAGACAGCGCCATCCACTTGCCCAGCAAGAAGAAATAAAGGTAGAAGAGCTAGCAGCATTTCCGCAAGTTCGGTTTACACAAGATGGCAATAATTTCCCTTACTTTTATGAAGATCTAATTGAGATCCCTGAACAAGAATCGGTGATCTATACGAGTGATCGTGGCACATTGATGAACATTGTGTTAGAAACAGATGCCTACGCTTCAGGCTCTGGCATCGTGATCGGGGAGATCAAAGAATATTTACGCTTGATTCCATTAGCTGATAGTCCGATGAATGAGTTATATGTCATTTATTCTGGAAAGCAGCCATTAAGTGATATCGCCAAGAAGTTTATCACAAGTATCCAACAGGTGATGAAACAGGTGAAGTGAACGTTTAAAATCGAATCAATCCTTTCATTGGAAAAGAAGATGAAGCAAAAGATAAGTCGTGAAATCAGTGAATGTTGATTTCAGGCTTATTTTTTGTTCGTTCAAGTCTGACTGTATTGTTGCAGTAAAGTACATAATGTTACATAGTTAAAAAAATGATTCATACTGTCATTAATAAATCGATTGGGAACGATTTCACCATTGGTTTATCAATAATGATAAAGGGGATCAACAAAATGAAAAAAGTAATAAAATTAATGTTAGGAGTAGTTGGAGCGACGAGTGTAGGACTATTTAAAGGGGAGTCGGTTGCTTGTGCGGATGATTCGCTTCCACAAATCGGGGAAGGGTATTTGAAATCGGTCAATCAAAGCACGATCGATCGCATGAGTACGATGGCCTATGCTTTGTCCTACCAAATGTATCAATGGGGAGATATTGGTGTGAATGAAAGACTCACTGGCAATGAATACAATCCAAAAAATGTGTCCAGTCAATCCTATTCAGTAGGAGTCAATAGTGATATGGGAACGAAACAAACGTCAAAAACTGTGAATACAAGTGTTTTTCATAATCAAACAAATCAAGATCAAACGTTTACCACACCTTCTTATACCGAAACTTATATAGATTCGCTTACGACATCAACCGCACATTCTGCAGGTATTTCTACATCAGCGAGTACTGAAATCAGTGTACCAATGTTTGGTTCGGCAAGTATGGGTCTTGAATTAAGTTACAATTTTAGTACAACCATTTCACATACACGGGAGACACAAAAAGGCTGGACTGTTCCTGGTCAAGCCATCAGTGTTCGACCGGGACATACAGTCGAAGTCAATTGGGTGTTTTATACAGGTGAAGCAACAGGATCGGTTGATTTACAAGAACGCATCCGAGCAGATATCCCGTATAAAAAAGACTCTGCTGGGCGTATCCATACATATGGACTTGGAACGGTAGTTGGCGACCGCCAAGTGCTGTCAGATAGTTATTGGGATCGCTATATCACAGAAAGTCGTAATAACTGGAAGAAAGTCGATGCAAATGTGGCAGGACAAAAAATTGGTGCTGGTACCTATCGTGTCGATTATGGTTCAGGATTTGTCTTAGAAGCCTTCGATCGAACGACTGGCACAAAAGAAATCATTGCGACAGGCTATCGAATTTAATTTGTCATTCGTATTTTGAACCACAAAAAAACCGATCGTCAGAAGTCATGACTTCTTGACGTCGGTTTTTTTCAGCAAAATCAATCTTTTGTCATTGCTTGGATTTTTTCTTCTTCTGGCGTCACAATGATCGTTTTTTGGTTTTCGTAAATCACATAGCCTGGTTTAGCGCCATTCGGTTTGCGAATATGTTTGACTTGCACTAGATCCACAGGAACTTGTGCAGAGTGGCGATATTTGGAGTAATACGCAGCTAGTTCAGCAGCTTCCGTAATGGTTTCATCAGAAGGTTGGTCACTCTTGATGATCACATGAGACCCTGGGATGTTTTGCGCATGCAACCAGTGATCCGTTTTTCTTGCAGTTTTCATGGTTAATTGATCATTTTGCAGATTGTTTTTACCAACTAAGATCTCGGTGCCGTCAGAAGAGAAGTAGCGATCAGGTTGAGAAGGTTTTGCTTTCTTTTGTTTTTTGTTTGTTTTCTTTTTCAAGTAGCCCTCTGCTAATAGCTCTTCTTTGATCACTTCGATATCCATCGGTCCAGCAATCTCCAATTGCGAAAGGACAGATTCAAGGTACTGGATCTCGCTTTTCGCTTCTTCGATTTGTTTCCCGATCAATTTGACCGCATTTTTAAGTTTTTGGTAGCGATGAAAGTACTTTTGCGCATTCTGATTAGGTGTTAAGGCGGGATCAAGAGCAATCCGGATTGGTTGATTCTCTTCATAATAGTTCGCCAAGGTCACTTCAGTCGCACCACGAGGAACTTGAGTCATAAAAGTCGTCAATAGTTCGCCATCACGACGAAACTCTTCCGCATTTTCTGAATCAAGCAAGGTCTGCTCGCGCTTTTTCAATTTATTGCGATTACGTTTCAGTTCATTTTCGATTTTACGGATCAGTTCGCCGCCTTGTTGCTTCGCTCGATCTTTTTCCGCTTTTTCTTGGTAAAACGCATCTAATAACGCGCTTAAAGTTGCGTATTCTTGCACTGAATCGGCTTGTTTCGCCAATTCTTGATAAGCAATCGGCGTAAAGTATTCTTTTGTGCCCACTTCATAGTGTGTGGGTGTAGGTTGATCGATTGCAGTAAAGAATTCTTCCCAGACAGCCATTTTTTCATTCGGTCGCTGATTGATCCGTTCGACTAATTCTAATGCAGTGTCGTGGCCTAATCCTTGAAAGGCTTGTTGTAGTGCTTTGGCATTTGGCTCGATTTTTGATAGTCGTTCAAATACTTGTTCTTTTGTTGCTTCAAAAGGATCAAGTACCGCTTGTTCAGGTGGTGCGACATATTCGACACCAGGGAGTAACGAACGATACGTGTTTTGTGAGCTGCCGATATGTTTGATGGCGTCTAATATCTTTTGTGTTTGTTGGTTCACTAAAACGATGGTACTGTGTCGTCCCATCAATTCAACGATCAAAACAATATTTTGTAAGTCACCTAGTTCATCCCGTTTTGAAAAATGGAAGTGGATGACTCGGTCATTTTTGATTTGCTTGATATTTTCTAAAATCGCACCATCTAAATGTTTGCGCAACATCATCACGAAGTTTGGCGGATTTTCTGGATTTTGATAATCGATCTCTGTGATCTGGACACGGGCATAACTTGGATGAGCAGATAACAACAATCGGTGGTTCTTTCCACGAGAACGAATCACCAAAATGATTTCATTTTCATACGGTTGGTGGATCTTTGAGACCCGACCAGATAATAGTGTTTCGCGCAATTCATGGATCATTGCATGGGTAAATACACCATCAAAGGACATGATTCATTCCTCATTTCTATTCATAAGTACACTTATTATAACGAAAAAAGAAAGGAAAGACCAATGGACCGGATGATTTCTTCTGTAAAAGAGAGAATAACGAAAGAATTTACATGAAAAACTAGTGTTTTATTTCGTTCTTTCGCTTGATTTTAGGTATAATTAGAGAAAGGACAGGTGGGGGAAAAGAAGATGCAGCGATTGATGGTAGAAATAAAGGAAAAAATCATAATGAGCTACACGAATTTATCAGAGGATTTTGAACAACATCCTCAAAAATACTTCAGACGGATCGGTCTTCTTCTGAGCTGTTCATTTTTGTTGACGGCTGCAATGTTTTTTTTGCCAAGTAAAATTAAAGAAGCACAGGTGGATTCATTGATTTATTCCTCGATCCATTCCGAAAAGTTACAGCCTTTGCCATTTTCTTCCGCGCATCAAGAGATTACTGATAGTCGAGCCATCTCAGTCATGTTTAGTCTGCCAAAGGGTGAGCTTTACAAACAAGTGATGGATATATTTGAAGATCCGCAACAAAGTAGTGAGTTGAATCGAACGATTTTCTTCTATCCACTCGTTTATGATACCCAAGAATTAGAACAACGGTATGGGATCGAAAAAGATAAAATCACTATTATTTTCTTTGATGGCGGAAAAGAGAGAAATCGCTTAGTCCTTTCTGACCAAAATAAAGAAGAACTTGAGAAAACCTTGGTTCCTGCATTGAATCGATTGCCATTGATCAACATCAAACAACTTGAAAAAGAATTAGCAAACGGCGAACAAGCGGAAGAAACAACAGAGAGTACCTTGGAGTAAGTGTAGCGGAATACTTAGTGATAAATAACAAAAAGTCAAAAAAATAAAAAATTAGTTGACGGATAAATAAAATTCGATTAGACTTAGGATAACACTTAAAGGAAAGGATGGTCCAAGATGAACTTATCAATTCAATTTTTATCAGAACATAAAAATAATTGGCGTAACTGGCGTAGATAAGTTGTATCAAGGGCGAACTTTTTCGTAGATACAACTTTTTAGAGTACAACAATGTACGATTCTAAAGTTTGTATCTATGCTGGACAAGAATTTGACGACCGCATAGATGGCTCTATGCGGTTTTTTGTTGGTAAAAGACAATGACCGTACTAGCGGTGATTGTCTTTTTTTGTTCATTCGCTCGAAGTTACACACGTAGCCGATTTATTTAAAAAAAATACATAACAAAAAAGGGGAAATAAAAATGAAAAATAAACGATTGATCGCAGTAATCGCACTGATACTTATCTATTTGACCGGTACATTTATCTACGAAACGATCAAGGATCAGCCACCTGTTGAAGGAAATCGAACAGATGATAAGAAAGTTGTTGGGGTCTTACAGTTCGTTAGTCACCCTGCGTTAGATGAAATCTATCGAGGGATCAAAGATGGATTAAAAGAGTCAGGTTTGGAAGAAGGACGAAACCTAGAAATCAATTTCCAAAATGGTCAAGCCGACCAAAGTAAGTTAGCTACTATGAGTCAACAATTGGTTCAAAATAATCCAGACGTTCTCGTAGGTATTGCGACACCAGCAGCACAAGCCATCGCAAACACTACAAAGGATATCCCACTTGTCTTGGGCGCAGTGACTGATCCTGTAGGGGCAGGACTAGTACAAAGTTTAGAAGCACCAGGAGGCAACATCACAGGAGTGTCGGATCAACCACCTGTGGAAGCGCAGATCCAATTAGCGACAGAACTATTACCAAAAGCAAAAACGGTCGGGATTCTTTATGCATCATCAGAAGACAATTCACGTTATCAAGTCAGCCAAGCAGAAGAAGCGGCAAAAGCCAAAGGACTAACACCAGTGAAGTATGCCGTCCCTTCAACGAATGAAATTGCGCAAACCGTCCAAGTCATGAGCCAATCAGTTGATTTTATCTATGTTCCTTTAGATAACACGATTGCTAACGCGATGCAAACGGTCATCAAAGAAGCAAATAAAGCAGATATCCCAGTAATTCCTTCTGTCGATACGATGGTCGAACAAGGTGGGTTAGCGACAATTGGAATCAATCAATACGAATTAGGTGTACAAACAGGTAAAATGGCAGCCGCTTTAGCAAATGGGAAAGAACCAGCCACAACCCCTGTCTATGTCTTTGATAAAGGCGATATCATCGTCAATGAAAAGCAAGCAGAACTATTAGGAATCACGATTCCTGAATCCATCAAACAAGATGCAAAAGTACTGACAGAGATCAAGGAGGAAGAACAATGATCGTATCCGCAATTTCACAAGGTATGTTATGGGCCATATTAGGTTTAGGGATTTTTATGACTTACCGCATTTTAGATTTCCCTGATATGACAACAGAAGGTTCATTCCCTCTTGGTGGGGCTGTCTGTGTAACAGCAATCACGCATGGCGTTAGTCCATTATTGGCAACGATTCTAGGTGTTTTGGCCGGAATGGCAGCTGGCCTTGTCACAGGCTTACTTTATACAAAAGGAAAGATTCCAGTCATCTTAGCCGGTATCTTAGTAATGTCAGGTTTAAACTCAGTCATCTTGTTCGTGATGCGCACACCCAACCTTTCATTGTTGAATCATCCAGTCTTACAAGATGTGTTCCACGCACTACATTTACCGAATTATTTTGACACTGTCTTATTAGGATTATTATCGCTGGGCTTATTGATCAGCGTGTTGATCTTTTTCTTCAATACAGATCTAGGGCAAGGCTATATTGCCACTGGAGATAATGAGACAATGGCACGTTCATTAGGAATCAAAACCGACCGTATGAAAATCTTAGGTTTGACTTTATCTAACGGAGTGATTGCTTTATCAGGCGCATTGATCGCTCAAAACGATGGCTATGCGGATGTCAACAAAGGAATCGGCGTGATCGTGATCGGACTAGCTTCGATCATCATTGGGGAAGTCATTTTCCAGGAGTTGACACTGATCGAGCGTTTATTAGCAATCGTTGTCGGAAGCATCATCTATCAATTATTGATTTTAGCTGTTATCAAATTAGGTTTTGATACAACTTATCTGAAATTATTCTCAGCGATCATCTTAGCGGCTTGCCTGATGATCCCACAAGTGAAACAAGCATTGAAATTAAAAACTGGCTTTGAAAAGGAGGTCTAACGATGACAGCTATCTTAACGATCAAAAATGGTAGAAAAGTAGTCAACAATGGGATGCACGAAGAAAAAGTATTATTGGATGATATCCAATTGACCATCAATGAAGGAGATTTTATCACTGTTCTTGGCGGTAATGGGGCGGGCAAAAGTACTTTGTTCAATACGATTGCCGGAACATTGCAATTAAATCAAGGCGGGGTTTATTTTAAAGACCAGCCAATCACTAAGTTGTCAGAAGAAGCACGAGCTTTATTTCTATCACGAGTATTCCAAGACCCGAAAATGGGGACTGCACCACGGATGACCGTTGCAGAAAATATATTGTTAGCTCAAAAACGTGGCGAGAAACGGACGCTTCGTTTACGTCAATTGAAAACCCAAAAAGAAGCGTTCTATAAAATATGCCAAGAAGTAGGGAATGGATTAGAGCAACATTTGGATACACCTGCTGGCGAATTGTCAGGGGGGCAACGACAAGCCTTAAGTTTATTGATGGCAACGATCAAAGCGCCAGAATTACTTTTATTAGATGAGCATACCGCAGCACTAGATCCTAAGACAGCCAAGCTGCTGATGGAATTGACCAACCAACGCATCACAGAGCAAAAGTTAACATGCTTGATGATCACGCACCGTATGGAAGATGCTTTGAAATATGGGAATCGCTTGATCGTCTTACAAAAAGGCCGTATCGTCAAAGACTTAGCGAAAGAAGAAAAACAAGCATTATCCATGAACGATCTCTTACACTTCTTCGAGGAAGTCATCGATTAGTCATTCGAGAACGCTATCTCCGTTTGACAAGTTTGTTTCCTTCAATTTATACTTGTGATAGCAGGTATAATAACAATCAAAATCAACACGATTCATATCAGAAAAATGATTGATGCCGCTTGTTCCTTCGTAGGTTCTACGAATGGACGCGGCATTTTTAGCGTATTATAGGAGGCGTTCCATGATTTCAGGAAAAACAAGATTAGCAGGGATTTTTGCATCTCCCGTTACCCATAGTTTATCTCCATTGATGCATAATACAGCCTTTCAAGCGCGTTCGATCGATGCTGTTTACTTGGCATTCACAGTCGATCAGACGAATCTTATGCAGGCGGTTGAAAGCATTCGTACATTCAATATGTTAGGAGTCAATCTTTCCATGCCTAACAAAACAGCAGTTATTCCTTATTTAGATGAATTAAGTCAAGAAGCGCAGTTGATAGGCGCTGTTAATACCATCGTTCATCGAGACAACCGCTTGATCGGCTATAATACGGATGGCATGGGCTTCCTGCGTTCAGTACACGAAGCGGGTGTCTCAATCAAAAACAAAAAAATAATCATGCTAGGTGCAGGTGGCGCAGCGAAAGCAATCGTTGTTCAAGCGGCATTAGATCAAGCAAAAGCAATCGTCATCTATAAACGGAAGAATGCTACTTTTGCGAGTGTCGTTGCGGATTTTGAGAGAGTAGTGGAACAAACCAATTGTCCTATCATCGTCAAAGATTATGCAGATACTGAACAGTTGAAAAAAGATCTAGAAGATGCGGACCTTTTGATCAATGGTACCGATATGGGCATGGGCACAAAAAAAGAGTTGATGCCAATTGATCCTCAATTTCTCCATAAGAAAATCGCAGTTTTTGATTTGATTTATTCCCCTAAAGAAACACGCTTTCTAAAAGAAGCCAAAGCAGTCGGCTGTCTCACACGAAATGGGCTAGGGATGCTGATGTACCAAGGAGCAATTGCCTTTGAGCTTTGGACAGGCGAGACCATGCCGATTGAGGAAATCCAACCTTTACTCGTTTCAAAGGAATGAAACGCGTGATATCAAAGGATTCGTTAGCTTTTAGTTAAATTTACAACGATCTTACTGTTTTTCATTGAGAAGTATCGTATGATTTTACTGAGTTGAACAAAGGGAGGAAATCAAATGAGTCGGATGGATCGCTATCAGAACATCCATAAAAAAGCAAAACCAATCAAAGAAAAGTCATCGCCGCTATCTTGGCGACGCGCAAGTAAGAAACAAGCGGAGCCTGAAGAGGAAGCAATCCCTTCTTACGAACAAACTTATGAAGAACGTCCAAGTGATTCTCGATACTCAACGCCTTACGAAGAACACGTTCATTCAGAACAACAACCCCATAAAAAAGGACTCTTTAAAAAGAAACAGCCCAAAGGTCCACGTAAGAAGCGGTCTTGGTGGAAAATCATAGTAGGGATCTTATTATTTTTATTTGTCTTTTCACTGATTTCATTTTTCGTCGGCAAGTTCGTGGCTGAAAATGATCAGTCACTGGAACCAGCGACTTCAGAAACATTCAACGGCACCCAATCAACAAGTGGCGCACACAACATTTTGATTTTAGGCAGTGATACAAGGGGTGAAGATGCGGGACGAGCAGATACGATCATGGTTCTACAATTAGATGGGCCAGCTCGTAAACCCAAATTGATCTCATTCATGCGGGATAGCTTCGTGACGATCCCTGGGGTCGGAGACAATAAAATCAATGCAGCTTATGCTTATGGTGGCGCTGAGTTAGTTCGACAAACCTTGTTAGAGAACTTTGGGCTGAACTGTCAATACTACATGAAAGTCGATTTCAAATCGTTTGAAAAAGTGATTGATGCCATGTTCATGAATGGTGTGTCGATCAATGCTGAAAAAGACTTGAATCTAGACGGTGTTGATATCGCTAAAGGCAAACAACGTATGGACGGTCATGTGCTGTTGCAATATGCACGTTTCCGTATGGATGAAGAAGGCGACTTCGGTCGTGTCCGCAGACAGCAACAAGTAATGGATGCGATTTTTGGACAACTAAAAAATCCATTGAACTTGATCCGCGCGCCATATGCTGCCGGAAAAGCAATCGGTTATACATCCACCGATGTACCGATGACTTTTTTAGTCAGAAACAGTTTCTCTATCTTACGTGGTGCTGGCGGAATCGACCGTTTAAGCGTCCCAGCTGATAATACTTGGAGCTATGGTCAAAGTGATTATGCGGGTAGTATCCTCGTATTAGATAAACAAATGAACCGTGAAAAGATCGAACAATTTTTAAGTGAATGATCATTGATGTTTTGTTAAAAAGGCTTTTCTGGAGGTGATAACTTCTGGAAAAGCTTTTTTTGTGTAGATGTTTTGATTGCTATATAGTGTTTCTTTTTCCAATAGCTCCATTTTATCCTCCTCGCAAAAATCCACTTATTATTCAGATTGAATTTCTTAACAATTTTACATTTTTTTTGAGCTTATTTTTTTACTTTTGTTTCTTAAAAAAATAAATTTTTATTTCGCAGATATGACTTTATAAAAAAACAAGATAAATCAATCAGGGAAACTTGTCGATTTCTTTATCATGCGATAATATAAACTTATCAAGATGGTTATACTACTTAAATATATATAAAATAACTATTTAAAAAAACTCTTAGGTTTTCTGTTTAATTTTTTAGAGGTTCGGAGGATGATTATGAAATTTAAGTATACGTTTGGTGACCCAAAGATAAATAGGTCTTTTTGTAAAGTATACGAATTATACTTATTGAGTACATACAACTTGAGTACATACAACATTTCTAAAGGAGGTAAGGATGAAATTTTTAGAAAAGGAGACTAACCGATTTGTTCTGACCATGGTTGAAAAAAATATCTGGATGAAAGATTTAGCAATCAACTATGCGTTTTTTCAAGAAAAGAATAATCAAGGATACGAAAGTCACAAAAAAGCAGCTTTGGCATTTGTTACGTTCCTCAATCAAAGAAGAGGACATGATCAAATTGAGTATACGAATAAACTTGAATTTCCAGTCAATATATTCGCAACCTATTCCATAAACCTCAATTTAATGGAAGCAACAAGAATTCCAGTCGATACTTTTTTTTCTACACATAGCGACTTAGAAGGTCATTATATTTCAGATTATGCCTACGCTTTTTTTAAAATTCCTTTTTTTTATAGAGGAAGTAAGAAAGATTTCATTGAACTGAACAATTACTTGTTTTCCGAGAAGGAAACATTAGTCATTTATCAATGGAACAACACGTGGTCAGATTATTTCGCTTATGGAAAACATTCCGGAAAAGGAGCGTACCTTTGGACGATTTATGATCCAACAAGAAAAAGATTTACGGTATGTGGGGCATCAATATTGAGTTGAATGAGGAGGACAGAATGAAGTTATTAAAAGAAGATACGTATCATTTTAAAAAAAAACTCTATTTAAAAAAATTTCCAATCAATGGACTTTTACTCGATTATGTATTTTTTGAAGAAACAGGTTATCGTGGATACTCCAGTCATCGCAAAGCCGCTCTTGAATTTATCAAAGTAATAAATGAAAAAAGAAATATTCCAGGTCTTCTATATACAGATTTACATTATTTTGATCACTTACCCATACGATGTAGCCCAATTAAGTTGAGTTATGCCGTAAATCCAGAGTTAATGTATGGAAAACAGATGAAGACAGATGTTTTCTTTTCTGTTGAAAAAACAGCTTCTGGAAGCTATTTAAATTGGTATGCACAAACATTTCTTTTCCCACCACATTCATATAGTGGGAACGAAGAAGATTTTATTTCCTTGAATAAATTATTATTCCCTAAGAAAAGTGCGTTGATCATTTATGCTTGGAATAACAATTGGTCGAATTACTTTTCTCCTGGGAGAGAATGGATGGATGCCTTTCTTTGGACGATTTACGATACTGCATCGAATAAACTGACTGTCATAGGATCTTCTATGACAGATTGAGTTTAATTAAGATTTTTAAATTTTTATCCTACTTAGTAGGCAAATCCAGTCACAATCATTGTTGATTAACATTTTCAAGAAAAACAATAACTATGACGAAATAGGTATCATGTAATACATAAAACTTCGAGGAGGAAAAGACATGGAATTATTGGTAAAAGAAACATTAGCATTAGAAGAAAAAAGGGATATACTTTTTCCGTATTACGTTGGTTATACGTTCTTTAAGGAAAGTGATTACCAAGGAAAGGTCACCCATAAAGAGGCAATTTTGGCTTACTTAAATTATACAAGTCGCATAATAAGAACAAATCTTTGGTCATCAAAAAAACGCAAAGAAGCTGGAAAATCTGTTACCCGTGAAATGTATGTAGCGAAATTTCTTGAACTAAATTCTGATTCAATTACATACACAGAAATTGATCCTACTACGTTAAACTTAGATGGCTATCCAATTGAAGTCAACGAAGAGATGATGGAAGGTACTGAACTTACTGCGGAAGAATTGTTTATGGATGGTGGGGTATATGAGGAAGCTTTTTTTAATGAATTTCATGGTACAAAGTTATCTAAGAAAGAATTTAATCTGGTAAATGAACGTTTCTTTCCTTTAAAAGATAAATTGATCATCTATTCATGGAATTCAGAGTTTACAAATTATTTCAATTATGCGCGTGTGGGCTGGGGCGCCTATCTTTGGAGTGTTTATGATCCTAGAATCCAAATCTTTACGATCATCGAGATTTTTTTAGCAGAACAGGGGTAAGAGGATAACAAACCTATAAGTAGGTTAAACAATTGAATCATTAATAATGAAAATATAAAAAAAGAAAGTACTTTTTCCTTTAGTAAAAATAAATAATTGGGTAATAAAAACATAGGGAAACCGAAAACTGATCATTATGAAATGTATGCAGAGAAATTTCATTCATCGGATTTTGACTCAATTTTCAGTGCTTGGTGCTTTATTGACTACATAATAGAAAAGAAAACATCACATAAAAGAAAGGAAAGATCAATTTGAAATTATTAGATGAAGAGACGTATCGATTCCCTTTGACTATGATGGAGAATAATATCCCAATGAAAAATATCCCGATTCTTTTTCTATTCTTTCATGAGAAAGATTACGAGGAAGATAGCAGTCATCAACAAGCAGCAATTCAGCTTGTTAAGTTTGCGAACCAGAAAAAAAGATATCCTATGATTACTTGGAATAAGCAGGAACATTTAGATAACCGAATACAAGAATATACAATAAATCCTACGCTCATGACCGCTCGACGTTTAAGTCACGAGGTTTTTTTCTCAATTTCTCGGAAACCTAAACAACCGTTTCTTTCAAATTATGCTTATGCATTCTTCCAGATGTCTTCAAACTATCTCGGAAAAGTAGAACATTTTATTCAAATGAACGATATTCTTTTTCCAGATAAAGAGCAACTGATTATTTATGAGTGGAATAATACTTGGTCAGATTATTTTCATTATGGCAGACAGCATAGAGGGGCTTTTATATGGACGATCTATGATCCTAAAAGAAATAAGTTTACGGTGATCAATGCAAGCATTTTATGAGATTAGGAGAAAAATATAATATGGAGTTTTTACTACAGGAAACAGAAGTATTGAGCCAAAAATTAGAGGAGAAAGGATTATTTACAAGACGTTTAAATTTAGACTTTGTCTACTTTAAAGAGAAGGATTATCGAAATGTGGAGAGTCATCAACAAGCAGCGATTGAATTTATAAAGGTAATGAACGAAAAAAGTCTAGGGTACTCATGTGTTCATTCAACAGAATTACATTGTTTTGATGATTTACCTATTTTTATTAAGGCATTGGCTTATCCCTATGCAGTGAACCCAGAGTTGATGTATGCGAAATCAGTATTGCCCCCTGCCTTTTTCTCTACTAAATGTGAGAATGGTAAATATGAATCTTCCTATGCTTGTTCCATACTCTCACAGATATATAAACCTCAGCGAGAAGAGATTTTTTTAAAAGCCAATGAGTATATATTTCCTGTACAAGAGAACCTAATAATCTACCAATGGAACAATGATTGGTCAAACTATTTTTCAATAGGTAGAGAGGAATATGGTGCGTATTTATGGACGATCTATGAGAGGGAAACTGAAAAATTTACAGTGATAGGTGCTTCGATGAGGTACTGAATACTACGTGAAAAATACTATCGAGTACATACAACATTTCTAGTGGAGGGAAAGATGAAATTTTTGGAAAAGGAAACAGATCGATTTGTACTGACTATGGTTGAAAAAAATATCTGTATGAAAGAACTCGTACTTACTTACGGCTTCTTCCATGAAGAAAATTACAAAGGAGAAGAAAGTCACAAAGAAGCAGCACTTGCCTTTGTGACAGCAATCAATCAAAAGAGAGGACATACAAAAATTGAGTATACGGATAGAGTAAATTTCCCTGTCAATCTGAGAAAAACTTATTCCATCAATCAACTACTGATGCAAGGGTTTATAATCGAAGGGAATGTTTTCTTTTCTACAGACTATGATTCGGACAAGAAATATACTTCCGATTATGCCACTGCTTTCTTTAAATTATCTTCATCTTATAAAGGAGAGGAGAAAGATTTTATTCAATTGAACAATCATATCTTTGGAAATAGAGCCAAACTGATTATTTATCAATGGAACAATACTTGGTCAGATTATTTTTCTTACATAAAGAAGATGAGTGGAGCTGCTTACTTATGGACAGTTTACGATGAAGAAAGTAAGAAGTTCACAGTTTTAGGAACTTGAGAAAGAAGGAGGTCGATCATGAGATTATTGAGAAAAGAAACATTCGAGTTTAAACAAAATGCCCACAAGAGAAACATTCCAGTGCAGGGTCTTTTGATAGATTATGTTTTTTTTGAAGAGACCGAGTATAAAGGACGCTCTAGTCATCGAAAAGTAGCACTTGAATTTATTAGAGTGATGAATGAAAAAAGGGATATTCTGGGAATTTACTATACTGAATTACTTTATTTTGACTGTTTACCTAGATATGGCAACCAACTCCAGTATAGATATGCAGTGAATCCAGCTTTAATGTATGGAAAACTCTCGACGATCGAGGAGTTAATATCAATAGACAACAAAAGTGCAGGTGGTTATCAATCTATGTATACCTTTCTTTTTCTTCATCCTCCATACAGTTATGGTGGTAAAAAAAACCACTTTATACAACTTAATGATTGGTTGTTTCCTAACAAAAAAACGCTAACGGTGTATGAATGGAACAGCGAATGGTCAAATTACTTTTCTTTTGGAAGAGAATTATATGGTGGATTTTTATGGACGATTTATGACAAAGCGCAAAATAAATTTACTGTGATCGGAATTTCAATAGCTGATTGAATGAAATAATCGAATAAAATAATATGCCAATGAGAGTCATTTATAAACTTTCATTGGCATATGTACATAAATGAAGAGATAAACATTTTTTGGATTTTTGACTATTATATTCTTTTTTACTAATTCAAACTCATGCTTATTTATTTAAATGCAGGTTGCCCTTATTACTAAGGTTCCAAAAGTATACTGATAACTGTAAAACGGTGCCTTTTTTCATCATAAATACTCCATAAATAGGCACCGAAACAATCACGTGCACGATTATAATGATTGGAAAAGGATGTATCCCACTCGTACACTTTTAATTGGGCCCTTTCAGGAAAGAATTGTTGATTGAGAGCTAAAAATTGCTCTTTAGTCACTTTGATTGTTTGAGTTTCAGGGAAAAAAGTTTTTTCATAGATTCCTCTATTTTTAAATAGAATATCGGGATTGACTTCTTCTGCCTTCATCATTTTTTTATTGACATAAATTGGGGCTGTTTCCCAACTTAAGTAATCGGGATCTCGCTTGATATAGATGAGTGGGTTGGCTTTTATTGAGTAGAAATATTCGTTGAATTGTTCTCTGCTTATAGGATACCCAGTTTTTGCTCTGAGGTCTGATGCCCAGTAATTACATTGTACAATTCGATTTAAAAATTCTAGATATCCTAATACGGCTTGCTGGTGACTGTTAATTCCTAGGTAATTATTTTCATAAAAAAAACCATAATTAACATGATTTGGAATACTTTTTTTATCAATTCTCCAACAGGTCAGCGTTTCTTTTTCTAGTAGTTCCATCTATTTTCCTCCTTTATGTCACTCAATTTCTTAAACCTCCAGTGTTTGAGAAATCGGAAGGTTAAATTAGAAAAAGATGAATCTTTAAATCCACCTTTTTCTGATTATTTTCTAACGAACTTCTATCAACTAGGTGTCCACCCTTCAATCGTTCTTTCTAAATCAGGAAATGCAGTAACAATAAAATATTTTCTATTTTTTCGAACTGCTTGTTTGGTCTTTCGGATCATGACCTTTGCATAAGGGATGTGTTCATGCCGATCAAATTGATTAGGTATTGTGGTTTTTGATAAACCAATACCGAGAGATTGCCCTAAAGACAATATACCATAGGATCGATAAGAAATCGTATTGCTGTTTTCTGGGAAATTGCAATAACCTAAGTCGAATCCTTTATCTCCGGCTAATAAATTTTCATGTTTTGCTGTCCAAACGGCATAGTTGATTATTAATAAAGCTTGGAGAGCATTATGAAAACTTGAAGTATATTCTAAAGTGGGAGTTGCTTCCATCCTTGTAAATAGGGTGTCCCAATTTTGAATAACATGATCTGTAATCGTATGACCTTTGCCGCCATGAGCAAAGTACTCATCATAGATTAAGTCGATGGGAGTATACCAGGCATCTTCGTTATCATCATATTTACGTAGTTCAGCTACCAAAGTATTGTAACTGGCAATGGTCCAGTCCCCTAATGCTGAAGCAATTAAAGTTTCATTTGTGCCTTCATTGATTATACTTCCTGTTTCTGGATCAAATGTCCCTCGCCTACCGTCAATCGTAAGAGCATTATCATAAGGTATTGACTCTTCACTATAAGAAAACTCAATCGCTCCAACTAAATGCGCTGGAACGGCTTGTTGCGTTTGAGCATAGATGAAGTTTCCAGCACGATCCAATACGACTGCCGCACCGTATAGTGTCGCGATCATTCCAGAAGGGTCAAAGTCTAATCCATTGTTGTTTGGAGCTAAGGCGTCGCTTAAACTTTGGCTGATTTGGCTGGTTCGTTCATCATATGCGACAGCCATTTCTTGGGCAGTTTCAATAGCTAAGGCTTTAGAAGGTTCATTGACGACCCCAAATTCAAATGGTGTGGTTGCTTGGACGTAGTCGAGCAATTGTTCTTTTGTTGTGATCTCTGTTAAGAGCGTAGAGATGCTCGTATCAAGCTTGACTTGATAGTTAAAAGGTTCTGGGAAATCATAGCCGTAGTAAGAAGAACCGGTGATGTTCAAGATGGCATCATCTGCACCACGAACGGATTCGCCATACTGGATGCTTTCTAAAACGAAAAACTCATTCTGGGAGAGAGAATCGGCTAGTGACGTGTTACGTCCCACCACCGCTGCTTGTTCCCGTAGTGTCCAAGGGATGGTGTAGTTGATGTAGCGACGATAAAGTTCAACACGGTCACTGACGCTGAAAGTAAAGATTCCGTGGTCGCTCTCGCCAGTCAAGTACTCACGCATCAACGCATTGCTTGTTACATCTTGTGCGTAGCGGTTTTGTAAGGCTGCGGAGAAATTGTAGGTATTTGTTGTCGAATCGATTCCAGACATTGCAAAAGCGTTCAGTTCATTTTGAGTGGAGGCACTGCTACCGATCGATTCAAATAAGCCACTGTTTGTTTTCGCTAAATCAGCTGTTGCGACGCCTAAAGAGGCACCGAGCTGATAAAAACCGACCCCTAGACCAATTCCTAGCAGAGCGGGAGCAAGAACAGCAGAGGCGGCGGTCGACAGTAAGCCAGCGCTAAGTGTACTACCTGATAAACCAGATGCATAAGCAGACATGCTGATTCCATTAAAAACGTTTAAGGCAACTGCTGCATTTTGTGGTTCTGCGGACGAAGGAATCGCTGAGGTGGTATCGATCGGAACGATGGTTTCGTCAGGTTGGGTGATTTCGCTAGCAATCGCTTCTTGGGCGTGGACATCAAGTGGCAAAGTGGCAAAAGGTGCGAGCAACAGACCAACAAGTAATAGGCGATAAAATTTTTTCATTTTTTACTCCTTTTTATCAAATGGCTTAAGTGACTACCAACAGTTCAACTACCAAAAACCTCCTTATTTGTGTCGTAGGTTGCTTAATTATATTTTCCAAAATATAACAACAAACTTCAAGTTTATTTAAAATTATAATTATAAAAAAACTCATTTTTTTATATAGTTATTTTCTTTGTAAATACTAATTATATGTTAAGCCTTGCTGTTCTTTTATCAATGTTTATACCCTTATTTAAAAATAACAGTATGATAATAATAAAAAGATAAATGTTCTTCTTTAGGTGATTATAGTTATTTTTTTGTAACGCTTTTTTCCATTCAACAAAAACATCTTCAATTTTTTCGCTATTCTTTTTGAAAGCCATTTGGTAAACTGTTAAAGAATTCTTATTTTATCAAGAAGAGGAGGGAAAACATGAAAACAGTGATACTTGCTGAAAAGCCTTCTCAAGCAAAAGCGTATGCGGAAACGTTCAAAAAAAGGAAAAAGCAGGAAGGTTATTTTGAAGTCAGCGATCCACTATTCACAGGTGAAGTAACGATCACTTACGGGTTTGGTCATTTAGTGGAAATGGTTCCTCCTGGAGAGTATGAAGAACGCTGGGCTAAGTGGTCATTGCCCAACTTGCCGATATTTCCAGATCAGTTTAAATATACGGTCCCTCCAGAGAAGCGGGCCCAATTTGCGATCGTTAAACGACAATTACAAGCAGCTGATACGATCATTATCGCAACAGATAGTGACCGTGAAGGTGAAGCGATTGCTTGGTCGATCATTCAGCAAGCTAACGCATTTACGAAGCAAAAACAGTACTTTCGCTTATGGATCAATTCATTAGAAAAAGAAGCGATATATCAAGGGTTCAAACAACTGAAACCTGCGGAACAATTTTATCCGAAATATAAAGAAGCCCAAGCTCGTCAACATGCAGATTGGCTGATTGGGATGAATGGGAGTCCTCTATATAGTTTACTTTTGCAACAAAAAGGGATCTCTGGAAGTTTCTCATTAGGGCGTGTGCAAACACCGACGCTTTTTATGATCTACCAGTTACAAGAAGAAATCAGGAAGTTTAAAAAAGAGCCTTATTTCGAAGGAGAAGCGCAGATCAAAAGTCAACATGGGCAGTTTGTCGGTAAAATCGAGCCGAAACAAACCTTTAAAACTGCGAACGAATTAGTTGCTGCGATTGAGGGAAAAGGTGCGCATTTAGGGAAACAACAAGGAACGATCTTACAAGTAACAAAAAAAGAAAAACAACAAAGTAGTCCACGTTTGTTTTCTTTGTCTAGTTTGCAATCGAAAATGAATCAACTGATGAAAGTCAGTGCGAAAGCCACACTTGATGCAGTTCAAGGTTTGTACGAAAGTAAGTTTTTGAGTTATCCTCGAACAGATTCTTTTTACATTACAGAAAGCGAACACCAGTATCTTGTCCAAAATCTTGATCGCTATAAAGCGTTTTTAGGGATCACAGAGGTAGCGACACCAGAAACATTTCCTAAAAAACGATATGTGGATGCAAAAAAAGTCCAAGAGCATCATGCGATCATTCCAACCAAAACGATACCGACGAAGGAACGTTTTGCGAAGCTTTCCCGACTAGAGCAAGCGATCTATTTGCAGGTGATGCGTACGACTTTAGCAATGTTTGCAGAAAATTATCGCTATGAAGAAACCGTGATCCTTACAGGAGTGGAACGATTGCGTTTAAAAAGTGTCGGGAAACGTCCAATTGCAGAAGGCTGGCAACAAATCTTGACCGTAAAAAGCAAGAAAAAATCAGATGGTCAGCTTTTGCCTAAAGTCAGTGAGCAAGAGGTAGTGACTGTTGATCTGAGAAGCCTTGAGAAAGAGACGCAACCGCCTAAGCCCTACAATGAGGGAACGCTGATCACTGCGATGAAAACCGCAGGAAAGACCTTAGACGATGAAGAAGCGCAAGAGATTCTGAAAGAAGTGGAAGGAATCGGGACGGAAGCTACCCGCGCGAGCATTATTGAAAACTTGAAACAACGGCACTATATCGAAGTCAATAAAAATGATATTCAAGTGACTGCCAAAGGTATCACTTTGTGTAAAGCAGTAGCAGGAGAATCTTTACTGACAAGCGCTGAGATGACGGCACGGTGGGAAAGTTATTTGAAAAAAATCGGTGAACGGCAAGGAACGCCGGAAGTCTTTTTAGAAAATATCAAAAAATTTATTCTGCATTTATTAGAAGTCGTCCCAGAACAAGTAAAAACAGTCGACTTGTCTGAAGAGCAAAGCGGCTTGATGCAAATCGAAGCAATGGAGAAGAAGAATGACCAAATCGGGCGCTGTCCGAAATGTAAAAAAGGCATTGTGATGTTGTATCCAAAAATCGCGACATGTACGAACAAGGAATGTGATTTTAAATTATGGCCTACGATTGCTAAGAAGAAATTGACCAAAACAAATCTTAGAGAGTTACTCTCAAAAGGAAAGACTAGTAAAGTGGTCAAAGGATTTACTGGGAAAAAAGGAAAGTTTGATGCTGTCCTAATTTTGAAAGAAGATTTAACGATCGGCTTTTCATTTCCTTGGATGGAAAAGCAAGAGTAGGTATATATATTCCGAAAAGTCAAAATACCTAAACCAAAAAATACTAAAGTAATAATTATTAGAGGAGTACTTGTACGTGAAAAAAATCAATTCACTTTTGAATTATGCGATGGGGTTGTTAACGCTGGTTGCGTTATATCAAGCAGTTATCGCATATCCAGAATACGGAACCAAATTATTAGCTATTACAAAACATCCGACTGGCTACTCACCGACGGTCATTTTGACAACTTTGACCGCAGCAGCCAAGAGTGGCACTTACTTGTTGCATACAACGAGTAGTCTACTGAAAAGAAAGAAACAGCGGAAACAGTTGCTTTTCGTATTAGCTGCGGCGGGTGTTGTTTATTTCTTACCGGTGATTACGCAATTTATTCAACAGTTCATATAAATAGATAAAAAAAGACGACGATAAGAGAAAAATTTCCTTATTCGCCGTCTTTTTTTAACTCTTTAATATACCAAGCGTCCATCGTCGAGTGTTCAGAACCTGCTAGTGGATCAGCTATCAAGTGAAAGCCGAACTTTTCATACAGTTTACAAGCAGGCTTTAATGAACGCATCGTTTCTAAATAGCATTGACGGTAATGTTGAGTGGCATAAGACAATGCTGTTTCCATCAATTGGTTGGCAATTCCTAAACCTTTTGCTTCTGGGGCTAAGTACAATTTTTGTAGTTCACATATCTGGTTTTGCGCGTCAAAAGGGGCAATACCGATTCCACCAACTACTTTATTTTCTAGTTCCACCACCCAATAAGCAGCACAAGGGAGAGTATGGTAATAGTCTGTTAAATGGTCTAATTGTGGGTCGAAATAGGCAGTTCCTTCAATCGCTAAATCAAGTGATTCTAGGGAAGTTTGAATAATTTCTTTGATGATTGGATCATCTTGTGGTTTGATTTCTCGGATCAGCATCGGATAAGGCTCCTTTTCTATCGTGTTTATTTATCGTAATACAAATGAACGGAAGGGTCAATTTACTTTGTACTCAGAGGGACATTCTTTTATCAACTTCTCCCTTGACCCATTGCTTGAACTGTGAAATAATAACTTCATAAAAAATTTATGACTTAAGAGCGTTCGCCGGAACGATCTTGTAGGAGTCAGACAAACGAACCGTAGGCTTTAATGGTTCGTTTGCCTGGCTCCTTTTTGTTTTGGGAGGGAATAGGCAGAATGAAAATAGAAAACTTACAGACAGATAGACAAAAAGGATTAACGGAACAAGAAGCAAACGATCGATTAGAATACTACGGTGTAAACTCGATTGACACTCAGTCAACTAAATCTTTTATTGTTTATTTCAAAGAAGCAATGAAAGATATCACGATTTTGATTTTACTTGTTGCCACAGGACTATCTACGGTTATTGCTTATCAAACACATCCGGACGATTTTACAGAACCAATTGTCATCTTTTCAATTGTCCTATTAAATCTTTATTTATCGATACGGCAACAAAAAAGTGCGGAAAAATCAATGGATCAACTGAAAAAAATGAGTACGCCATCTAGCTGTGTCTTGAGAGAAAGTTCCGTTAAAGAAATCAACAGCTCTGAGATCGTTCCTGGTGATATTGTACAACTTAAATTGGGTGATCGTGTCCCTGCTGACGCGAAAGTAATTACAAGTACTAATTTCTTTGTTGACGAATCATTTTTGACTGGAGAAAGTGAACCGAGTGAAAAAGACGCTTCTTATCAACCTACTGATAATGAAGGATTGAGTGATCGTAAAGATCTAGTATTTTCTGGTGCATTAGTCGTGACAGGTAAAGCGACAGTCTTAGTTGAAAAAACTGGCAATGCTACAGAAATCGGAAAAATCTCTCATTTGATCACGAATGAAGGAACGCATGTCGCACCACTGCAAATCAAAATGCAAAGACTGGGTAAAGTGCTAGGGCTAGTCGCAATCACTGCTGGTTTCTTGGCAATTGTAATTGGTTTAGTAAAAGGTTTGAGCCTAGAATCAAGTATCATGACTGCAATTTCAATGGCAGTTGCAGCAATACCAGAAGTATTACCTGTTGTCGTAACCATTTCTCTAGCTGTAGGTATGGGGAATATGGCAGTTAAGAAAACCATTGTTCGGACACCATCAACGGTTGAAACAGTAGGTGGCGTTTCTGTGATTTGCTCAGATAAAACCGGTACGATCACTGAAAACAAAATGTCTGTGAAAAAAATCGCTCCATTAATAGAAATACCTACTCTTTTAGACTTCACTAAAGACAAGGAAAAAAATCTACTTTTGCTGTTTTATCTTGCGAGTGCGTTTTCTGAGAACGAAGGAGGGAGCAACCCCACGGAGTTAGCGATTCAAAAAGCTGTAAATAATCGCTTTTCAGAGAAGGAATTACAGGAACATCTTTCAGATTTGGAAAAAATCAAAGAATTGCCCTTTGATTCAAAAAGAAAACGTATGACTGTGGTCTATCGTATTGGAAAAGAATATCTATCAGTCACAAAAGGAGCATTCGATCGACTACACTTGGTGAATCTAAGCGAAGATTATCAAGCAGAACATGATCAACTTGCTGATCAAGCGTACCGTGTATTAGGGGTAGCTTACAAGGTATTCCAACAATCAATCGAAGAACTATCAGAGGAAGAATTAGAGGAGGAGCTGACATTTGCCGGCTTTATCGGCATCATCGATCCAGCGAGAAAAGAAGCAGCAAAAGCGGTGGAAGTAGCCAAAAAAGCAGGAATTAAAACCGTTATGATCACTGGCGATCATTTATTAACAGCTTCACGTATTGCTAAAGAAGTAGGGATAATGGGAGAAGGAGACCGGGCAATGACAGGGGCAGAACTGAAAAGAATGAGTGATAAACAGTTAGCCGAAACGATCGATAGGTATCGAGTGTTTGCTCGAACGTCAACTGAGGACAAGATACGAATCGTTAAAGCTTTTCAACAAAATGACGAAATCGTCGCCATGACGGGGGACGGAGTGAACGACGCTCCGGCATTAAAAGCAGCGGACGTCGGCATTGCTATGGGGAGTGGAACGGAAGTGGCGAAGGAAGCTTCTGACATGGTTTTAGTAGATGATCATTTTGCAACGATCGTCCAAGCGGTAGAAGAGGGGCGAAGAGTGTATCAAAATATCCGTAAATCTCTATATGCCATGTTAGGTTGTAATATTTCAGCTTTAACGATCGTATTGATTTCTTTGATCTTAGGTTGGGGGGCGCCAGTCACAGCGATCCAATTAATGATCATCAAAGTAGTCGCAGATGGCATCCCTGGTTTTAGTTTAAGTGTCGAACCTGCAGAGGGAAAAAATATGGAAAAACAACCGATCCATAAATACGACAGTATTTTTTCACAAGGATTGACCTTTAAGATCCTTGAAATCTCTGTTGTGTTTACCGTCGTCACATTATTGGCTATAGTTATTGGTCGTACACAATCAGTAGCGATTTCTGAAACAATGACATTTATTGTCCTAGGGTTATCCACGATCAGCCATATGTATAATTGTCGCAGTGAAGTATCTATTTTACGATTAAAATTTTTTGGCAATCCATTGTTAGTCTTAACTACAGCAATTGGTGCATTGATTATTGTCTTATTAGTGACAATCCCTCTGACACAACATACCTTTGGATTTGTTACGATTGGACTTTCCAACTGGCTATGGGTTCTTGGTTTATCTTTTATTCCAGTAGCCTATATCGAAGTGAAAAAATGGACACATCTGTTTTAAAGAATTAACTGAATGATTTTCTCTTAGTTAAGTTAAGTTTAATTTTGTTCGTCTGTAGTTTATTTTTCCCGAAGCTACGGACGAACTTTTCTTAAAATGACTTAAAAAAGCGCAAATGATAAAAATAAATACAGATAACAAAAAAACTAGAGAATTATGGGAATTTATGACTAGTATAAGAGGTTAGAACGAGGAATTATAAAGGTAATCATTTTTCATTTATTCTAGTTTACATAATATATATTATACAAAGTAGATTCAAATGAAGTATGAACCGTTATCAACCTGAATTAATCCGAATTTTACCACAAAACCGATTTTTGACCCTTCTGCAAAATTTTAAAATTATTTTGCACTTGATTTATTTTCTCTGACTAGTTATTCATTACTCATTTACTAGAAACCAATGATTTTAAATCTATATTCCTGCAATCTACAAAAAATTAGATTGACTTCTGTCATCAGATTTAAGTTGGACTCAAGAATTTTTTATGACTTCGTCAATTTATGTATTTATCATCAACTAATCTATATCAGCCATTCTAATAATATGTTTTGCTAATTCCATATGTTTATTCATGAATCGTATCTTAACGATCAATTTAACGATCTTTTTCTATTATTATTACTTTAAATAACTTAGCTATTTAAGTTCCTTATTTTCCTCGAAAATCACTTTTTTGGTTCTCTTAGGCCAAGTTTAATGTGATATGTTATCTATAGAATAATAACTGAGGTGATAAAAAATGAAAATTGTCAAACTAGAGAAAGAAAAAATCAAACAGTACATATTAAATGAAGCCAATGAACAAGATATGATTGAAATGATCGAGCTGATGCGTGCAAAGAAAGCGATTTTAGACTTAGAAAAAATCGCAATGGAGAAGAAGAAAATCGTTGATAAATTCAACAAATTGTAAGAGTCTAAGCTCTATAGACTCTTTTTTCTCTATCTACGACTGCCCTCTTCTCCATTCAAATGTTCCTATAATTCACTAAAAACGGATCACAGAAATATGATAAAAAATAATCCCGATAAATACGCCAAATAGAATATGTAAAACAACCGCAAAAACTAACGAAACGACCTTGGCTCCTTTTTTATCCCAGCTGTACGTTGCTTTCTTATTCTTCCATAGTAAAGATACAAGCAACAAACTGAGAATCATAAACCATAATAATAGTGCAATACCAACCAAAGGCATTATTTTTTCATTAACAATAGCTATACCCATAAATTCTCCTTTCTTTTCTAAATACTCTTCTATCATCAAAAAAACGGGAATAATCGGAAATGATAGTTTGCTATTTCCCGATTTTCCCGTTTTTCGTTTATTTCATTGCTGATGTTAGCGTACAGTATCAAGTACGGCTTTTAATTCACTGACTGATTGATGGAACATTGCTTTTTCTTGAGGTGTGATCGATAGGTCAATGATTTCTCTTACCCCATTTTCATCAACGATCGATGGCACACCAGTAAAAATATCTTCTTCACCATACTCGCCATTTAAGTAAGCTGAAACTGGTAGTACAGCTTGTTCATTATTTAGGATGGCTTTGACGATTCGAGTCGTACTCATACCGATACCGTAATAAGTTGCTTTTTTACGGTCAATGATTTCATAAGCTGCATTTTTTACTTTGTCAGCAAGTACTGTTAGATCATTTTCTTCTAAACGATGATCTTTCTCAACGTATTCCATGATTGGTTTACCACCGACTGTAGTATGTGACCAAGCAGCTACTTCTGAATCCCCATGCTCACCTAAGATATAACCGTGTACACTACGTGGATCAACTGCAAGTTTCAAAGCAATTTCTTTTCTGAAACGAGTTGTATCTAAAGTTGTTCCAGTTCCTACCACTCTTGAAGCTGGTAAGCCGGATTCTTGCCATGTTAAGTAAGTTAAAATATCGACTGGGTTTGAAGCAACAACGAAGATACCATCAAAACCTGAAGCCATGACTTCTTTAACGATTTGACGAGTGATCGCTGCATTTGTTTTCACTAGATCTAAGCGAGTTTGACCAGGTTTTTGGTTCACGCCAGCAGTTAAGATCACTAGATTTGCATCTTTACATTCTTCATACGTGCCAGACCATACGGAAACGTTCTTTTCGCCCCATGCCATTCCATCTAGTAAGTCTAAAGCTTCTCCTTCGGCTTTTTCTTGGTTGACATCGATTAAGACAAGTTCATTGGCAACACCTTGATTGATCATCGCATAAGCAATACTTGTACCGACAAATCCTGTACCTACGATTACAACTTTACGACTTGTTTTTTTCATGTCTAACACACCTTTCATCCGTTCTTTGTTATTTTCATGAAAATTATAAATCGGTTGCTATCATTTTTCAATAATATAGAAATTATATATACTATAATAATTTTTTATAGAAAATCAATAACGTCCATGATCGGATTGTGTTCTTCTCACTCTTGGTATTTCTTTACGAGAAGTTGGCAAGCCTTTAATTGATGGATCATTTATTTTTAATAAAGCAGTCATTTGCGGTGAAAGGTTTGTAACTTTTGATTGTAAAGGCATAGGTTCAGGTTTTGTTGTTTGATAAGCTTGGTGTTCCTTAGGTAAGGAACTGGTACTGAATTGTCGTGAGATATGACTAAGATTAGGAACCCCTTCCAAACGAATAGGAGAAATTTTTAGTTGTAGATCTTCGACATAAATTCTTGAAGAAGGTTTTTTATAGAGTGGATCACCAAGTTTAGGGAACCAGTTTTTTCTTCTTTCACTGCGCTTGAGTTTGTTAGCTAACCGTTCCATTTCATTTTCACCAGTATACTTGGGATAGTTTGTAGCATGATAAGTCGAATAGATGGCTTCGTTGATTCGTTGGAATAGCATTTCCCGATATGTATTTGTATTGAATAATCGATGCAACTGGTACAAAATAAAATCCCTCAATCTTCTTGCTCCTCATTCTGATGCCATGGCTCAAAGACATCTCTTTGTCTACTCGCTCTGGCCTTTTCTTTTTCTATATTGCTCTTAACTCTTTCTTCTTGGACTTTGTAAGAAGCCGCAACTTCTTTTTTGAAGTGTCTGCGGTCTTTACGAGTCACCCTTTTTATATATTTGAATATTTGCCAAATAATCACGACAAGTAAGTAAACCGTGAAAAAGCCAGAAAAGCCAAACTGAATAATAAATGACATAAGAAAGGCAGCAAGCTTACCTGCTTGACTAGCTGATGGAAAATTTTCCTGTTGTTGCGCAATAAATGTTAAAACCCAGTACATGCCCATTTTTTTCCCCCTACTCTTCTTTGCTCCAGTACTTACTTAGTCTTTTTATACCGACTTTTGGCAAGTGCTTGTTTAGATGGTTTCCCCATTTTTGGTTGTGCGACCATTTTTACAGAAATAAAAACACATAAAACAATAACAAAACTTGTGATACCAATGATCATAGATGTGTTATTGACAAAATATTTTGTGATTAATTGAATCATGTCTGTTTGACCAATCACTATTTTTCACCTCCTTTAGACATACAATAAGCAATCATAGTTTATAATGAAAGGATGATTTTAAAAAAACTTTTTTTTGCTTATTTTGAAAAAATAGAAAAGAACTTGCATCTTTAAGCCTTCAACATGGCTCACGCGGATACAAGTTCTTTTTTTACTTATTCTTTGTGTTTCGTTTTAAAAGCGTCAAATTTTTCTTTCGCTTCTTCTACCACTTCTTCTAGTTCATCCTTCAAATGATGTTTTTTTGTTGGATGCTCGGACTCTTCTTCCACTGCGTTTGAACCAGACATCGCGACTTCTTTTTCTTCACCGGAGTTGGTTCCAGCTAACGCCTCTTCTTTATCTGTTGTTTCACCTGAATTAGTTCCAGCTAACGCAACTTCATCATCTGTTTTAGGCGCCATGGAACCTCTTAAACGTTTTTCTTTTTCTCCATCATAATTTGTCATGTTTCTCGTCCTCCTTGTTGCTCTGTCTCTATCCTACAACAAGAATAAAATAACTGTCAAAACATAAAGGCGGGAACATTCGTATTAATTTTCTTTCCTTAGAATTTTCACTTCGTAAGGTGCAAACGTTTGGATACCAGTAAGCGTTTGATTTGTTTCGATAGCCAAGTAAGGATCAAGCAACTCAAGCTGTTGCCTCTCCTCAGAAAAATTCATTAGAAAGTAATAGCAGTGTGTCCCATCGGTTCGCGATTGAATCGAAATTTTTGGATTTGAACTCTTAACGATTCCTTGCTGCAACTGTAATTTTTCGATGATTGGCTGGTAAAACACTTCTAGAAAATCGAGATCGGTACGAGCTGCTAAGTAATAAGCAGTTCCCTCGCCTAATTGATTTTCAACTAGAGCTGGCGTTTCAGCATAAAAATCTTGTTTGTAAGTAGCTCTCACCTTTCCTGTCGTTTCGTTGACGATGCCACAATAGTCTTTTGTTTGATATGTTTGTTCCTTATAAAGGATTTGATTGTGTTCTCCTGGATAAAGCGTATCAAGCTCTTTTGGAAGGACACCAAAAAGTGTTTGCAAAACTTGTGGCCATTCTCCAAGATGTAACCGATCATGTTCATTGACCATTCCGGTAAAATAGCTACCAATCAAGGTGCCACCTTTTGTCACATATTCTGAGAGTTTGACCATCGTTTCTTCACGCATCAAATAGAGCATTGGTGCAACGACTAAGGCATAATTAGAGAAGTCTTGATTTGGCGTCAAAATATCAACAGTTATATCTCTTTCCCAAAAGAATCGGTAATGTTCTTGTAGTGTTTGGATATAACGACGAGTTGGACGACCAAAACCACCGCCTCTTTTTAATGCCCAATTGCTTTCCCAGTCAAATAAAATAGCGACTTTTGCCTCTGTTTGTGTACCTTTGATCGAAGACAAAGTGTCTAATCGTTTTCCGTAAGCCGCTACTTCTTGGAAGACTCGATTGTTTTCTGAATTGTCATGTTCGACCACCGCCCCGTGGAATTTTTCGGAATTGCCTAGTGATTGCCGCCATTGAAAATAGAGTGTGCTATCTGACCCATGTGCCAGTTGTTGCATCCCACTTAGCAGGTGCATTCCTGGCTTCTTCGCCTTGTTGAATGCGTGCCAATTCACGTAACTAGGCGTCGATTCCATCACGAGAAACGGTTGTTTCTTCAATGAACGATATTGATCGTGGACGTAAGCTGATTTCATGGCGGTCACATGTAAAGGTTCGTACGGGTTATGCCAGTCGGGGTAGCTATCCCAACTGACGATATCAACAACTTCTGCAAATCGAGAATAATCAAGTCCTTCCAGGGGAATAAAGTCATGCTGGTCATGGCCTTCTGCCATAAAATTAGTCGTTACTGGAATAGCTGGTGTGATTTCTCTAATCGGTTCGATTTCATGTAAAAAGAAATCGATCGTCCGATCTGTCACAAATCGTTTCCAGTCTAGATCCATGCCATGCACTTTATGTTCTCCAAGAGGTGAAGGCGGCACAACTTGGGACCAACTGGAATAATCATTACTCCAAAATGTCATCCACCAAGCGTCATTCACTGCTTCTAAGGTTTGATATTTCGTTTTGACCCACTCACGCCATTTGGCTGCACAAAGTGGACAGTAGCATTCTCCGGAGTATTCATTACTGATATGCCACAGCAATAATGCCGGATGGTCACCATATCGTTCAGCTAAACGGCGATTGATTTGCTGGACTTTTTCCCGATAAACAGTTGATGTGTAACAATGGTTATGGCGAAAGCCATGATGATGCTTTTGTCCTTGTGCATTCGTTCGATTCACTTCTGGATATTTTTCACTCAACCATTGAGGGCGTCCACCACTTGGTGTGGCTAAAATTACACGTCCTTGACGTTTGTGCATCTCTTCAAATACTTTATCTAACCACTCAAAGTGATAAACCCCTTCTTCTGGTTCTAATGTACTCCATGAAAAGATCCCTACAGTTACGGTATTGACATGTGCTTTATCCATCAACTCAAAATCTTTTTTCAAGATTTCAGGGTGATTCAACCATTGTTCCGGATTATAATCCCCACCATGGAGTAAACGTGTGTCATTATAAGTCTTCACTTCATTTCCTCCTTTCTACAAGATGATAGATGAATGATTGACAGTCTCCTGCAAGTTGGTAAGTGGTATGATTCACTCCATTGAACAAACGTGGTTTTTTCAGACCAACATTCATCAGGAAATGACCGCTAATCGTTTCTTTTTGATTGATTTGATAATAACTATCCTTATTCAGGCATTCTGGAAGTGGTAAATATGCCTTTGCGGCTGGATTGGCACGTGCCGATTTTTGATAATAACCAATGATTGCCTCTGACCGATCGTGACTGAAAACACCCCAGCAAATTTCATTATCAGTAGGATGATTTGGCAAGATCTGGAGAAATTCCCCATGAGTCAGCAAATGACGATGGGCTTTGTAAAAAGTGATCCGGTCACTGATCTGTTGTATTTCATCTTCTGTCAAAGCCAATAGGTCTAATTCGTAGCCTAAAGGGCCAAACATCGCCACATCTTGGCGGAATGCTAAGGAAGTGTCACGTAACACTTGGTGGTTCGGAGAAGCAGAGACATGATTACTAAAGCTAGAAAGGGGATATCCTGCTAATGTTCCGCTAAGAATACTTAATCGTTCCAACCCATCACTAGTATCACTAGGCCAGATTTGCGGACTATAAAATAATATACCTAAATCATATCTCCCTCCACCACCAGCACAACCTTCGATCAAAAGATCAGGATAGCTGGTCAATAATTTGCCATAAAGCGTGTAGACGCCTTGGACATAGCGATGGAAGAACTCCTGTTGATGAATCCCCTGTTTTTCTAAATAGGCGGAATAGGCTTCAGTAATATTTCGGTTCATATCCCACTTGATATAAGTTAAATTTGTTTCTTCAATGATCTTTGCCATTTGCTCATAGATCTCTTCAACAACGGCCGGATTCGCAAAATCAAGGACATATTGCCCACGTCCCACCGAGATACGTGAATAGGGATGTCTCACTACCCAATCAGGATGTTTTTCCAATAACTGACTATTAGGAGAGATCATTTCAGGTTCGAACCACATGCCGAATTGAAGGCCCATATTTCTGAGCTTTGTTGCAAAGGCAGCCAGTCCGTGTGGGAATTTTTGCTTATCAGGCGTCCAGTCACCTAACGAGGACCGATCGTTGTTTCGTTTACCAAACCAGCCATCGTCTAAGACAAAACATTCCATTCCTAATTTTTTTCCAATGGTCGCAAGCGACAAGAGTTTTTCTTCGGTAAAATCAAAATACGTTGCTTCCCAGTTATTGAACACGATTGGTCTTGGCGTGTTTTGCCATTGACGATCAATCAAATAGTTTTCGATAAAATGCGTAAATTGTTTGGCAAGACCATTCGTACCTGCAGCGCTATACATCAAGACTGCTTCTGGTGTCGTAAAGCTTTCCTTAGGCGCTAATGTCCAAGTAAATTGTGTCGGATGGATACCGATCATCACTCGCGTTTTATCCCATTCATCCACTTCTGCTTGAGCGAGAAAATTACCAGAATAAACGAGATTCATCCCATAGACCTCTCCTTGATCAAGCGTTGAATTTTGATGTTCCAGCCGGATAAAGGGATTATGCTGATGGCTACTTGCACCTTTTAGTGACCCAATCGCTACGACTCCTTGTTCAAGCGGCCGTTTCTTTTCATGTCGTTCTTTTAACCAAGCACCTGAAAAATGAGTGAAATCATACGCTTTGGTAGAAAGATTCAAGACGCCTGAAAGCATGCGATGGATCTGTAAATCTGTCTCAGATTGATTGATCAGCGTCTGACTTTGAACGATGGCGGTGGAATCGCAAAATAATGTGTAATGAAGTATCAGCTCCAACTGACGTTCCTGATCCACTAATCGCAAAGAGAGTGTTTCCGTTTCTTCCTCTTTCCCATAAGCAGCCGGACACTTTAAGTTTCGTTTCTTGCCTTTTTTAGTCGTTGCTTCGACAAAGCGAAAATCGGTGTAGTAAGGCGTTTGGTTACTTGAAAGTTCGATCGCTCCTTCTTTGAAATCAGAAGAACCATACACAGGATATGCTTGTGGATGATCGGTCAAGGTAAAGTTAGGGTCATCTTCAAAAAACTTGACTGTTCCAGCAGATTTATTTTGATCTGTGACCAAGTAGTCGATTTCTTCGACAGATAAACCATGTAAAGATTTTCCGTAATAAATTTGCTCGATCTGTCCATTTTTCATGACATGGAGAATAAAGCTAACTTGCGAATTATTCATGTGAAATATGCGATTGTTTAATTGTTCAATCATGGAAGGCAACACCTCTTAATTTTTAGTTAGTAAAACAAACAAGGAATGAAGAGAGCGACGTTTTGTTCCTCCATTCCTTGTTTGTGGAGAAATCAGAGCTTTTGTATCAAATAATTGACTCTTTTAGCTAACTGTCGATTGTAAAAGAATTTATAAAATGGCAGGACAAAAAGCAAACTCAGCTGCGTTTTGGCATCAATCAGTTCATTTCTTTCAGAATAATGTAACGTGAACTCCTGCTCATCTTGACGTTTCAGTTGATAGGTTTGAATGATTTTTCCACCGGAGTAATCAGTAGTCATTTCAAGTAGTTCATCTTTGACTAAACGTTGGATCGTCATCGTGCTTTCGACAGTCGCTTGCCCGAGTTTTGTTCGAAGCGCAGTCGTGACGGCTGCTCCTTCTGTCAGCTCGGTAATTGAAGGGTCCTTGCTGTGAAAATAGCTTAATTGTTCTTCCAGTAATATTTGGTAAAAATGTGTGGCTTGTGTCGGTATTTTCTTTCGGTAGTTCAAGGTATCGATCCGCATGGGGTTCACTCCCTACTATTCTTCTATGGTGATTTTTCCATCCATCAGTTGGTTTTCTTTTTCTTGTTTCACTTGTTGGCGTTCTTCCTTCAAATATTCACGGTCCATCGCAACTAAGAAAGGCACCCAAATCAGTGTCATCACAACTACGGTCACGATTTGTAAAAGTGCGCCGGTGATCGAACCAGTTCCTAACCAACCTGACAGTAAAATCGGCGTCGTCCAGACAACCGTTGCCCCGATTGGACGAGGAACTAAGCCAAAGTAAATCGCAAAGTATGAAATCGTAGTAGAAGCTAGTGGCGCTAAAATCCAAGGAATGAATGCCACTGGGTTTAACACGACGGGCAGGCCAAAAGTCATTGGTTCTGATACATTAAAAATCGCTGGCGCAATGATCGTTTTCATCGTCTTCTTCATACGGATTGAGCGAGCGATAAAGAATGCCATTGTGATCGAAATACCAAGTTGCATTCCTTGATTGACGAACACCCCCATAAAGGTCGTGTTGATGATATGTGGCAACTGTTCTGCGCCATTTTTATATGCTTCAAAGTTTTCAATTGCTAAAGCACCCATGATTGGATCAATCACTGCATTGACGACTAACGTGCCGTGGATACCGAACCACCAGAAAAGTTGCGTAAAGAAAACAGCGATCAATACAGCGGGTAAAGTTCCACCAAGTCCCATCAAAGGTTGTTGCAACATCTGATAAACGAAATCGACCGCATTGCCCCATGTGGTAAAAGTAAATAAATAGCGGATGATGTTGAATAAAAACAAAGGAGCGGCTCCGGGAATGATGGCCACGAAAGATTCAGCAATCATCGGCGGTACAGATTCTGGCATCTTGATCGTAAACCCTGAGCGACTGATCCGACTATAGATTTCTGTAGCGACGATCGCTGTCAAGATACCCACGAACATCCCTTCAGCACCTAGTTTCGATAAAGGAATAAACGTTCCCATTGTTTCATCGCTCCCAAACGGTAACAGCATGATGAAACAAGAAAGTGAAATGGCACCAGCAAAGATTTGTGGTTGTTTGTAGTGCCCTGCCAATTGATAACCGATCCCAAATACAATAAAAAGTGCTGAAATACTCATTGTCGCATTGCCTACCGGACCAAAAAACTCATTTAAAAAGGTATTGAATGTTTCCGGTAGAAAAGTAGCGAAGCCAAACGTTGTTGGCAAATTTTGGATAATGATCATGATGGAAGCAAACATTGTTGCAGGAAAAGCCATCATAAAACCATCTCGGAGACTGAGTAGATATTTGTTATTTGCGATCAGCGTTGCAGCGGGCACCATTTTTTCAGCTAATTTATCGACAAATTTCATGTGTGATAACTCCTTTTATTTAATATGTGCAAACGTTTACTTGGTGAGTATAATTGTTTACTTAATGTTTACACAAGTGATAAAACAAAAAAAGTTCGAGAAAGTGAGATTCTCGAACTTTTTCAAGGGATAAAAAGGGATAAATAGGTAAAATGAGTTAATCTAAAGCGGGATGTCCTGTCCGATGGAATCGCGTAACACAAGTTCACTGCGACAGATCACACGAATCGGCATCGTTCGTTCTTTTAACATGCGTTCCTTCGCTAAGCGTACAGCTAAACGCCCCATTTCTTCTGGGTTTGCCTTGATACTAGCTAAGCTTGGGGTCATGAATTGAGCCATTTCGATATCATCAAAACTCACGACAGCAATATCATCAGGGATTTTTTTATTTGCTTCACTGATTGCTTTATAAACACCTACTGCCATCGGATCACTGGCGACGATAACTGCTGTGGGCGGTGAGGATTGCGCCAATAACTCTTTGCCTAACCGAAGGCCATCTTCAGGTTTCCATTTTCCCTGATAGGTGTTGGCATAGTGTTGCAGGCCATTTAATTTCATCCATTTCAGGTAAGATTCCGCCCGGATCTCCTCTTTGTTTTTATGAACTTCACCGTTTTCAGCTACTTGACTGCTGTAGCCACCGATAAATGCGATGTTTCGATGGCCTTTCTTGTAGAGGACCTCTAAAACTTCCACGGTTTTTTGTTGGAAATCGGTTTGGATACAGTCAAATTCTTCAGAGTTAGAGTAATTATCGACCAAGATCAAGTTGGGATTGATCGTAGCGATTTTTTTCGTTGCTTCAATCGTCATTTCACTGATCATGATCACTGCACCATATTTTGCTAACTCTTTCCACTCTTTATGGGCATCTCTCATATGAAAAGCACGTATTGTACGAAAGCGCCACTTTGCCGCTTCTTTTTCGATGCCACCACGGATTTTGCGAAAATAGGGATCATCTAATTCTGCCTCTTCTTGATGTCGAACGATCAAGGCGATCGTCATTTCATCTCCTAGACTTCGACTGCCACGTTTATTTTTGTCGACTGAATAGTTTAATTGATTGGCAATTTCAATCACACGTATCCTTGTTTGTTCGTTGATGCTAAATGTGGGGTCTTCATTCAGGATACGGGAAACACTCGCTGCTGAAACCCCAGCGATTTTGGCAATATCACGTATAGATGCCATTTACTCACCTCTTGTTTACTGTTTACTAAATAGTAACAGATGATTAAACAAAAGGCGAATGAAAAATTTAGCATTCATTCTCTGAGGATTTGTTGTTGTTCTGTGTGAATCAGTGGGTAGAATTAATGAAAAAACCGTAAATCATCCTTTTGATTTACGGCTCGATTCTTTCATTACTTGGAAAAAGTGTCTCCCCTTCTGAATGTAACAACATGTTTAATCTTCGAATGCACTTTTTGCTTCTTCGATCTGTTGGATACCTGTTTCTAATATTTTCATTTGTAATAACGTTTCTTCATCTTTTACGATTTTTTCTGCGCCATTGATCAACGTTTCGTAGATTCCTTCGTACACGCGGCGATAATCTCCGACTTCAGAAATAACTTTCTCTTCATGATAAGTTCCTTCTTCGTCAATGTAGGTCAATACACCATAGTGTTCCGGTTGATCAATCCCAAAGTCAGCATTTTCAGGCATATAGAACATTTTCAAGTGTTCTTCTTGTCGGTCTTTTGTTTGTTTGACAAACATCCCTTTTTTGCCATAGACAACAAAACTAGGACGTTCTTTGATACGGAAGTAACTTGATTTGATTGAAACTTTCATTCGACCGTAGTAAAAGTCTAAGTCAAAGTAATCATTCATTCGGCCGATACCTAGTAATTGACGGACATCGTAATGAATATCATCTGGTTCACCAAAATAAGAAAGGACCTGATCCACTGTATGACAAGCATGGCCATATAAGTAGCTATTGGCAACTGAAAATTCCTTTGTACCCTCTGGGACTTCTGGGCGGAAGTAGTCATAGTGCATTTCCACTTCTAAAATATCACCAAGCTTTCCACTTTCGATCACTTTTTGAACGGTCAAAAAGTCCGAATCAAAGCGGCGGTTTTGATAACATTGGATAAATAGTCCTTTTTCCGCTGCTAAGTCGAATAATTCTTTTGCTTCTTTTGAAGTTTCTGCAAAAGGTTTTTCGACTAATACGTTCTTGCCATTTTCCAAAGCAAGTTTTGCGTATTCTGCATGAAATTGGCTTGGTGTCGTGATGACCACTAATTGGATCTCATGATCATTCCACAGATCAGACAACTGATCGGTATAGTCGATTTCATCAAAAGTCTCCCAGATAGGTGCTGATGGAGAGTAGATTTTTTTGACGTTGATCTTGTCTGGGAGCCTTCTTGAGAACGGTAAATGATAGCGATTGGTGCTTTTGCCATTGCCTAAATATGCGATTGTTAACATGTCGTTTCCTCCTACTTTCGAATGATTTCTTTTCTTGAGTATAGCGCACAATAGATAAAAGAAAGTCGATTCTAGTTTTTTTGGTAGAAATGTTCAAAGAAATTGAAAGAATAAGGATATTTTTGAAAAAGATGTTCAATCTTAGACTAATCTAAAAAGAAGTGGTTATTTTTCTAGTTATTCAGTAAGATAGATTTGGAGGTGTGTGACGGATGCTTATCGAAGAAAAATTAACCCAACAAGAAACATTTACTACAAATGAAAAACGGATCGCCGATTATCTACGCATGAACTTGGAAGCAGCAGTTTATATGACGATTGAAGAGTTGGCAAAGGAGACCTATACCTCCCATTCCGCAATTATCCGCTTCTGTAAAAAAATCGGCTATAGCGGATTTAAAGAATTTCGCTTTGAATTAGGGCGAGAAGTCCACCAACTGGTTGCTCAGTTCAATCAAGTCATCGATCCTAATTTTCCTTTTACCGTTGATGATGATGCGAAGATGATTGCCAAAAAAATGGCGGATCTATCCATTCAAGCCATTAAAAAAGCGCAATTCCAAATGGAAGATCAATCGTTAGAAACCATCGCGACTGTTTTAAACAAAGCAGAGCGCATTTTCTTATTTGCAAAAGGTGATTCGCAAACAACCGCTCGGAAATTTCAAAACAAATTAGTCAAACTAAATAAGTTCTTGATCTTAGCCGAAGAATATAGCGATTCGTCCTGGAATGCAGCTAATTTGACGGAAAATGACTGCGCAATTTTTATTAGCTATAGTGGACGCATCCATCATTACGAACGTATTCTTACCTATCTGGCACATATTGGTGCACCTAGTTTATTGATCACAGGAAATGAACAGTCTGAAATGGCAAAGAAAGCAGCCATGCGGTTGGTCGTGTCCCAAGAAGAGTATGATTTTGCGAAAGTTGCTACATTCTCTTCTCAAATTGCCTTCGACTATGTCTTGAATACCTTGTACTCCTTGATGTATACGCAAAACTACCAAGAAAATTTATTGAATTTGAAAGAAAAACAAGAACTGATCCAAAAAGGCTTGTTAAAGGAATACAAGAAGTAAGCGTTGTAGGAACAAAGAAATAGCCCAAAGACTGAATCCTTCGTTTAGTCTTTGGGCTATTAGTATGGGGTATAGCGCTTCATTTATCAAAATAACTTAAAATTCATGATTGATTGCTTGGATAAATGTAAATTGACGATCGCTATACTCGAATTCTAAAATACAACAATTTGAAAATTTTATCTTGGCTACATGCTCATAAGGTAACCATTTTTGAATAAATAAATACATGGCACCACCATGGCTAACTGCTAACACGCTTTGGTGCTCTTTTTCCATGATGTCGATCAAGGTCGTGTTCATTCTTTGTTGGAGTTCTTTTGAAGACTCCCCGCCATAAGGAACAAATGAATCACCATAAGAAGTTTCGCCAACTGGTCGTTTAGGATTCAACGCTTCACTTTCTCCTTCAAATCGGCCAAAGTTCCATTCTTTTAATCCTTTACTTCGCTGATATTCTTTTTGTCCGATAATGATTTCTAGCGTATCGGAAGCTCGTTCTTGTGTGGATGAATAATACGCATCAAAGGTGATTTGATTGGTTTCAAAATAGTCTCTTGCCACCTCTGCTTGTCTGATCCCAGCTTCTGTCAAGGGAGAGTCACAAGCCCCTTGGATTTTCCCTAATTGATTGAACAAGGTTTGCCCATGGCGCATGAGATAAAGTTTTTTCATTTAAAGACCTCCTGTCGATTTGAATATGTATCTTCATTATTTAGTATAGTCTCTGGAGTAAACTCCAAGTCAATAGAAAACCTATTTTTTTTCGATGTGGTTGGTATACAAGTTGTCTTGACTTGAAATGAACAATGCTCCAGATGTTTACCATCAAGCTTTAATAATGGTTATTCAGCGACTGTATAAAAAAGAAGTGCCTACTCCCAACATCGGAAAATTCTGGGGAAGTAGTCGCTTCTTTTTTATTTGTAGATTTTATCTAGCTATCAGTCTTGCTTTTTATTCCTATCTCTAGCCATTTGACTTTATAGCGGAAATCCTCCACCAGTTCTTCCGCTGTCCATTGGTTGATCATATAATCTGTCAAAGAATTCATGACAAGAGCCATCACGAAATATAAAAAGCTAAAGGCTTCTTCCGTTGTAGCCATGACAATCTGGTTGATTTTCAACAAATCAAGCCATTGTTCAACCATTGATGTGTCACCTTGCTCATTTGAACGCTTCGCTGAACCAAGATCGTTTGCTCGTGTGAGTAATTTGATGGATCGCCAGTAAGAACTCTCTTTACTTAGCTCTCCACACCAAGCGAGATATTCTTCGATTCCTAAGAAAAAATGATATCGATTTCGATTGATTGAAGCAATGATATCTCCATGGACTTGGTTGGAGTAGTTTCGGACAGTGAACGTATACGCATCTTCTAAATCCTGAAAATATTTATAAAATGCCCCACGAGACATGCCCATTGCTTCAACGATTTCTGAAACTTTGACTTGGCTGATGTGCTGATCATAAAATTTATCTAATAAAATCTCTAAGATCCATTGCTGTTTTTCTTTGGAAATATTGAAAAATGTTTCTTTTGGCATAAGCACTCTCCTTACTGCTTAAGCTTTAGCTTGTTCTGTTAGGTAACCATCTTCCATACGATAGACACGGTCGCTCCACTGGATCATCCGAGAATCATGCGTGACCATGACGGTCGCTTTTTGCTTCTCATGGGCTTCCTTGACTAACAATTTGACAACTTCATAGGCATGATCGGTATCTAAGCTTGCTGTGGGTTCATCCGCTAAAATCAAGCTTGGATCATTGAATAAAGCCCTCGCAATCGCTACTCGTTGTCTTTCTCCACCGGATAAATCTTTTGGATAACTGTCTTTTAATTCATAGATATCCAATGACTTCAGCAATTCGTCGATTCGCTCATCCCCTGCTTTTTTCTTAGCGACACGATCGACTAAGTAAAACTGTTCTTTGACCTTTAGGAAAGGGATCAAATTTGAACTTTGTAAAATGAAGCCAATTTCTTTAAAGCGTAAGTCTGCTCGTTTTTTTTCATTTAATTCGGAAAACGAATGACCGTTAATATGGATTTCACCTGAACTAGGTGTTTGAAGTCCACCAGAAATGGTTAAAAATGTACTTTTCCCTGAACCTGAAGGGCCGATGATGCTGACAAATTCTCCTTGTTTCACTGAAAAATTGATTTCTTTTAGTGCAGTCACTTCTGTTCGGCCGTTGCCGAATTTTTTGACGATATTTTTCATTGTCAAGATTTCTTTCATTTTTCTATTACCCTCCTATCGCAATAACTGGATCAACTTTAGCGACTGTCCGAATGGAGAATAGTCCACCGATCATTGCTACGAGTATTAATATCCCACTATATAAAAGCCACTGAGGCCACATGATCGCGAAAGGCATGGCAGCCGGTAAGATCAAACTAGTCAAGAACGCAAGCCCTACTGCGAATGCTACACCAACCACTCCTACGATGAATGCTTGTGCTAGTAAGGAACGGGCGATAAATGAATTTCTGATCCCTTGTGCTTTCATGACACCGAAAATCGCTGTTTTTTGTAAGGTGATCACATACATAAAGATGCCTACAACTGCTGCAACAACGACGAACAAGAAATAAATCATCGCATTCAATGTCATGTTTTGTGCAGAATAACCTGGTAGACTTTGAATAAAGTCTTCAATCGATAATTTTTGTAATGTTTTTGATGCCCCATCTGATTGAATAGTGGCAGCTTGTTTCGTGACGATGGCATTGATCGGCTTCTTCTCATCAGAAGCAAAAGGCTGATCGCCAAATTTCAACTGTGTCCATGTATCAAGATCTGTATAAACGACCGGACCAACCGTGTAATAAGTTTTAGGGAAGATCCCAACAATCGTTAGTTCGTCATCATAGCTACCGATTTTGATTTTTTCACCAATCGAAAAACCTAGATCTGCCATATTTTTGGAAATAATGATTTCATTTTTTTGTTTGAACATCTCGCCGTCTAATAAATCAGGCAATAAAAATGCATCTCTTGTCGTACCGAATACAGTGATATTTTCCTTTTCTTCTGCTTTGACTGCTCCGCTGAATAAGCCAATAGGCGCTTTGTCTTTTGCGTCTACTTGATCTAGATCTTCTCTCGTCAATTGAGAGGCAGCAAAGACTTTATTGGCATCTTCTGACAACACGATTTCTTGTGCTTGCCAGTCAACAATTGCTTTTTTGAACTCTTCGGAGAGTCCACTTGCTAAACCAGTTAACATAAACACGACATAAGCGATCAAGAACATGATCCCAATAATCAGCCCATAACGTAGTTTGGCATAGCGCATTTCCTTTATCGCTAAAAACATTTTTTTGATTCCTCCGTTTCGATTTCTTTATGAGTGACAAAGTGTCACTGGAGAAAAGTATAGCGCTTGTGTATACAATAAGTCAATTGCTGCGTTTGATGAATTCATTCATAATAATCGTATTTTTAAGAAAAAAGAACACTAGATAGCCATTTTCTAAGTACCACAAGCGTTTGCTAACTTTTACGAAAGTAGGAATGAACAAAATAATGATCCCCACAATAGCGTTTGTTCGCCCGCTATTGTGGGGATCATTATCCTTCGTTATCTTCTATGATGGAACTAAAAACCTCCTGGCCCCATTTGACCAAAGGAAACTGCTTCCCCAGATTGAGAAATCGTCATTGAAGTATCTGTGAAGCTGAACGTGCCTAAATCTTCTGCGTCACTGATTGATAGTTGTTCACTAAAACCATTAGTCAGTTCAGCCTGAGTCGTGCCACCGGTAGCAATCGTATAGTTTTCCCCTACTGTAAGCTGTGGTGATGATATAACGATTGTTTGATAATTTTTAGCAGGTTGATACGCAATCACTGCTTCACTTTCGGTTGTTTGAAGGCTCATAAGTGTACCTGCTTGTTGGACAGTGTCATAGCTGATCGCTACTGTTGCTTGAGTAGAACTATCACTAACTGTTTGCGCCATCCCATTTGAACCAGCAGCGACAAATGTCCCACCTGTTAGAGTAAATGTCCCACCATAATCCAATGCACCATTACCACCATTTACGGGGCCGTCGATCAGCATTGTACCACCGGACATTTGAATGTTTCCATTGCTGTCTAAACCGTCTCCTTCTGAATTAACGTAGATTGTGCCACCGTTGATCGTGACTTCTTTGTTCTCATCTGCCTCATCCGGTGGGCCACCAAAGCTGTCAGCGCCAAACTGTCCAGTAGTTGTTTCTGTGTCACTGCCACCACCGGCATTGATCCCATCATCAGTGGCAGTGACTGTTATTTCTCCGTCATTGAAGGTGATAACTGCGGATTCAATTCCTTCATAGGATTGCTGGATGTCAATTGTGCCACCGTTAAAGGTCAACTCATTGTCTGTATGGATACCATCATCCCCAGAGTTTAATGTAAGTGTGCCACCTGTTATTTCAGCACTGTTATTGGTATGGATACTGTCATCGGCACTATTGATGCTATACGTTCCGCTACTGATCAGTACGTTATTCCCAGCTTTTATCCCTTTGTAACTTTCATTTGTATCTAAGTTCGTGCTATCGGCTCCGTCTGCCGTCTGGATCGTGATATCTGCTCCTTGGCTACGGATGGATGTTTCTGCTTGGATGCCGTCTCTTCCACTGGTTATATTGAAAGTCCCACCGTCTATTGCCACCGCACCTTTTGTTTCATCCTCTGTCCCATTTGCTTGGATACCATCCCCTTCTTCAGTAGTGATCTGATAGCTCCCGCCTTTGATGGATACCGCATCCTTTCCTTTCAATCCGTTGTTCTTCGCATTGATCAGATAGGTTCCAGAGATCAAAACCAAGTCATCTTTGCTACGAATCCCGTTGCTATACTTGCCATCGACAGTCAACGCGCCAGTACCATTGATCGTCAAATCTTCTTTACTGTACAATGTGGCATCTGGCTCAGTTTCGTTTTCAGCTAGTGTATATGTCTCTCCATCAGCTAAGTGATTATCGGTGTTGTCTGCCAAAGTCACTATCGCCTTTTCTGTTTGTTGGATATCCACTGCGGGTCCGTTAGAATTGGTGATCGATACACCGTTGAAAATCAGATAGACTTTTTCTTCTTTCGGTACGTTCACGATCAATTGACCGTCAGTCAATGTTCCGCTGATGACATAAGTCCCTCCTTGTGTGATCGTTACTTGTTTATCTGCTACTTCGACACCTTCTCCTGTCACTTCTGTCTCCTCCCCTAATTGGATGTCGACAGCGGAACTTTCCTCATAGCTAGTTGTTAGATCTTCTGTCTCATAATTACCGAACGTCGTTTCTGATTCCGTAGATGTCGTATCTGTCGAGAGATTTGTCACTGTACTTGTATCTGTTTCCTCTGTGCTAGTCTTACCCGAAGAAGCGGAGTTTGCTGAGGAACAGGCTGTTAATAAGAGACTGGTAGCGATCAATGAATACATTTTTTTCATGCGAGTTCCTCCCTTATAATTCTTCACGATTCGTGGCTACTTTACCAAGCACGACTGGTAAATTACCATTGCGAACACGTATTTGATCAATGATTTCTTTTTCCTGCTGTTGATTTTTCAATAGAAGAATATAGCGTAACTCGTATAAGCTTCCCATTGTTGTTGTTCGAACAGAGCTGAGATGATGCGTATACGTATACTCTTCAAAAATATCGGTAAATAATTCAGGGTAGTCCAAATCTTCTGGAATCGTTACCTTCAATTCTCGCTCGGCTACATTATTCTGATTGCCAAAAGGTGAAAGATAAAGCAGTAGTAAAAAGAGCGCGACGATAACTGAGAATATCACCACGTATGCAACATAGCCCATCCCTGTTGCAATCCCGATACCCATCGACCAAAAAATACTAGTGATCTCTCTTGAACCGCCCGCAACCGAACGAAAGCGTATCAAACTAAAAGCGCCGACGACCGCCAAGCCTGTTCCAAGATTGCCGTTGACCAACATGATGACTGATTGAACCAGTATCGGTAAGACTGCAACAGTCACAATAAAGCTTTTCGTATAGACGTTACGTTGCATATGGATAGTTGCAACTAATAACCCTAAAACTAATGAAGTGGCAATACAAATCAATAATTCTTTAGGTTGAATGGTTGCCCCTGATTCGATCAAGCTAGATAGCATAGTTATTTCCCTCCTTTGTACGAACGAATAAATGTCGCTGATACGTTTCTGCGTATTTTGAAAAACTCCCTTTTCTTAGCTGATAATCGTTCAATAGCTCCACAAACCACAAGGGATACGCCCCTAGCGCTTTCACTTCCATCAATACGCCAATCTCAGGAGCAACCAAAGTTTCTTCCCCTGTGATTGATAGATCCAAATTGGTACTGCGAAAACGGATATTCTGGTCAAACGTCACACGGAAATCTGGATCTGACGTGCCAAATAGTGACATTCGTTCATAGATGATCATTGTCTTAGGCGACAAATCTGGATTTCTTTTGAACAACCAGTTCACTTCCTGTGGGATTTGTTCGTCTTCATTTTTAGGGAAATGTTTTTGATCAAGCCATTGCAGATACTCAGCATAAGTGAGTGGCATTCTTCTTTTATAGACGATGCCGTTGACCTTCTTTTTGATTTCTAGAAAGACCATCGATGTCTCCTTTGGAATACCATAGCTTCTTACTCTGAATTTTTCTTTGTATTTTGGTTTCGTCATAGAATTGGTAATGAAACGATCGTCTGGTGTATCAAAGTACAACGATAAAATGGTATGCAGCCCGTATTCGTCGATCTGCATCTGTTTTTTCAAGTCTTTTAAAAAAGAATGGAACTGTGTCGTTGGGATCAGATATTTTGTTTCTTTGCGTTGGAATACATTTTTTAATTTCATTTTCTTCCTCCTGTCTTATCAAGTGATGTCACCTAGCATACAAAGGTTAGCTTAAATGGAACTTAATCCGAAATTTAAGTTTTGTTTATGCTAATCATGGTAAAATCAAACTATATGGTGAAAACAATAGAGGTGGAATGTATGATTAAGTTATTAGTGGTCGAAGATGATCACGTATTGTCGGATAATATCAAAGAGATCATTTCTGAAATTGGTGAAGTAACTCAAGTCTATGATGGCAGCGAAGGCTTATATGAATTGGAATCTGGTGTTTATGATCTAGCGGTTCTTGATTTGATGATCCCAGAAATGAATGGGTATGAAGTATTAGCGCATCTTCGAAAAAAGAACATCTTGACCCCTGTCCTGATCTTGACAGCTAAAGATGGCTTAGAAGATAAAATTGAAGGATTCGAGCGTGGTGCGGATGACTATTTGACCAAACCATTTTATCGTGAAGAATTACTGATGCGGATCAAAGCATTGTTGAAACGTTCATTAGGTCTTTTCAGTGATCACACGTTAGAATACCAAGGAATCGTCTGTGACCTGCAACAAAATACCGTCGAATACAAGAAACAACTACTTCCGATCCAAGGGAAAGAATTTGAGTTGCTTGTTTATTTCTTGCAAAATAAAGGGATCATTTTGACGAAAGAACAGATTTTCGACCGTATCTGGGGATTTGATTCTGATACTACGATCACTGTCGTAGAAGTCTATATGAGTAATCTTAGAAAGCATCTTCGCGAGACCGGTTTGGATAAAGAAATCAAAACGTTACGTAATGTCGGTTATATTCTACAAGGAGAGTGATGCGATGACAGACAGTATTTTCAACAAACAACGTACGAAACTTTTCGCAGCCAATGTGACAGCTTTTGCTTTGATATTTCTCTTGCTTGGGGGGATCATTCTACAATTATTGAATCAATCTGCCTATCGAGAAACGGATCTAATGTTGAAGAATATCTCGATAAACTCACATATGGTGCAACTAGAGATCGAACGCTACCAACATGGAGATCCTTTTTTCAACTCTCAGATCCCCCCACGACAAGCGGATTCGTTACCTGAAGGAGATCGTTTCAATACTCAGGTTATTTTATGGTCTGCATCGGGGGAAGTATTGAATAAAGAAACCATTGGTGGGCGTTTTAACCAAATCGAAGAAATCAAATTGGATACTACCCATTTAGATACGATCCAAAATATTGATCTGGCACAAGCTGATCAAGGAACGTCCCTTTATTTTCGTTCAATTACCAAAAAAGCAACAAACCAAGGAGAAGTTGCCTATGTCCAAGTTTTGGAAAATACCAATCAAATCAACTCCTCTTTCGGGACATTCCAAACGATTTTGATCCTTTGTATGATCGTCTTTTGGTTAGGCTCCATTGGCGTCAGCTACTATTTGTCTAAATTAAACATGCGTCCAATCTTAGCATCATGGCGTCGACAAAGAGAATTTGTGGAAAATGCTTCCCATGAATTGCGAACACCATTAACAATCATCCAAAATAGTTTGGAACACCTATTCACTAAACCAAATCATACGATCATCGAAGAATCTGAAAGTATTGCGCAAGCATTGTCTGAAACGAGACGTCTGACTGGTTTAACTTCTGACTTGTTGACCTTAGCTAGAAGCGATTCGAGTCAAGATACGCTTGCAAAACAAGCCTTACAAACAAAAGGTTTTATCGCTGAGCTGACTAAACCGTTCCAAGAGATGGCAACGATCGATCAAAAAGAATTTCTAATAGATAACCATGCTGATATGAGCGTTTTAGTCGATCCGAAAAAACTCCATCAAGTATTAGTTATTTTGCTTGATAACGCACTCAAATACACGAGTAAACACGACCAAATCATTGTGACCTCAATTAGTACGAATAAAGAATGGGTGATCCATGTCAAAAATACTGGTCCTTCGATCAGTGATGAAGACAAAAAACGCATTTTTGATCGGTTTTACCGTGAAGACCAAGCAAGATCGAAAGAAACTGGCGGGTATGGGCTAGGATTAGCGATTGCGAAACAATTGATCGAGCAACATAAGGGGCAATTGACTGTGTCTGATCACCTTCCTATGGGTGTTGATTTTAAGATTCAGTTACCTATCAAATAAATTTTTGTGATATATGACAAAGACACTTTGGAAAATAGCTGCTGCTACATCGAAGTGTCTTTTTTGTTGATTTAGTTTTTAGTATTCAGTGAATGATTGTAGTAAAATGAGGCTAGGATAACCAGTAACAGTTGTCCTTCATCGCTCACCCTAAAAGGCTAATACATTTTGGGAAGCAGACGTAATCTTTGCAGTAAAAACACTAGTTACTGTACCTTGACCTTGAATAAGAAATGGAGGTTTTTTGCATGGATGTCAAAACAAGAAAACAGATACAAGAAAAGTTGAAACAACGGATGCTCCAGTTACCACCGATCTTCAATGATTTTTTGCAGGAAAACGCAAAAAAATTATCATTAGCTAGTCGCTACGAATATGCAAAAGATTTCCATTTATTTACAGATTACTTACGAAAAAACCATAAGCAGGAAATCAATGATCAGTTGATTATCCAATTGGAAAAACAAGTCTATCTTAATTTTTTGAGTGAAGTTTACCTTCACACGCGAGCTTTCCATACAGCTGCTGCCCAAGAAACGCAACAGCAATTCAAAAATGGTTACTACGGGATCTCCCGTAAGCAATATGCTTTGAATCATTTTCTACGCTTTTTGTATGAAAAAGGCCTTGTTGAAAAAGAGATTTCCTTGTTAGGGGATAGTTTATCAGAAACTACCTCTTCCGCTCCTCGTTATATCGACGCTTCTTTATTAAGTAATTTCGATTCACTTTTCATTCCGGAAAAAGGATTTAATTCTCCACGTGAAGCACTTTTTGAACAAAAAAATCGTGCAAGAAATCTGGCAATCGTAGCTGTTCTTCTCTATTGTGGGTTGAAAATCCATGAAGTCGTTGAATTAAAGTGGAAAAACATTGATTTTAAGAAACAGATTTTAGTTGTTGATCGCAAAGCGAATCGTTTGGAGCGAGTACCTATTCCAAATGAAGCACTCCCGGTACTAGCGAATTATGCCAACCAACATAAAAATGGCGCATCTGGTGAATCCTATGTTTTCCGCTCTTCACACGATGAACAAATCTCACCGCGCACGATTCGCCAAATCCTTGATCGAATCGCGGTGTACAAAAATGTATCACCGGAATTGTGTCGGAAAACCTTCCGCTACTATACTGAATTATACTTAGGCGACAAAGATGCAGTGAATTATCTCTGTGGCAATCGCTACGTACGTCCTCACTCATTTGAAGAAATCTACGAGAAGATGCGTGACTTCTCCTATCGCTAAATCGTTCAACGATCTATGGAATGAAAAAATCGCATAGAAAGTTAGTTTGTTTCTTCACTTTCTATGCGAACTATTTCTTGTCGATGATTTTATTAACGGGTAGTTAACCTCACTTCAAGTTTTTTTAAAACGATCAATTTGATGTTTTATTTTTTTGAAAATGAGGAAAGTATGTCGTAACTGTTCATCCTACTGAGATCTTAATCAGTTGCACTTGACTGATTAAGAAGCGGTTCAATCATAGTGACTAACTTATCTTTGTGATACATTCAAATCACTTCGTTTCATTTTTTTATCGTTGTTCCCTCCTTGTCCAAAGAGATTAAAAGGACTTTGCTTTCGGACTGTTCTTTGTTTTTTCTTCATCTTTTGTTTCTTGATCAATCCAAACGGATCCAAGACATTCCGTTTATTTTCCGTGTTTCCAGTCAAGCCGAATACATTAACGATTTCACTATTCTCTTTTCCTTCGTTTATGATGGTTTCGATTCCTCTTTTTTCTCTATGACCAGTGTCTCTTTCCGGAGTGGCAGTGACTGTTTTATTATTTAGGAGCGTATGGACATTGTCCAATGGAATTTCTATCTCATTCGCCTTATAGTCCCATATTTTTGATAAGGCAATCGCCATCATAAGATATCCATTCCCTAGATCCATGCTTTTTGTTTCTCTTTTTTGTACTTTAGCCCGCGCAAAAGGTAGTCCTTTAACAAGACTGATGATAAGGTTCATTACAGTTTCTGCATCAGTCAATTTAATATTTGCACTTAAAAAAGGATCTGTACCTATGGACACCAAGACACTTTCTGGTGATAGTTCTGGTAAACCAAAACACATCGCTGCCTGCTTGACGAATTCTTGAAATGATGGGGATAGTAAAAGCTTATTTTGATTTTTATTAAATGAATCTCGTATCTCTTCCAGACTGTTCATGAATACTCCTCGAGGGGGTAAGGTGTAACATATGCAATCTTCTGTTCCGGCCATAGTGTGTGTGATTTCATGAATAAAGGTTTCCTTTATACCCGGACGTACTTGTCGATTCAAATCTATTTTTGAATCCATATGGAAAGTATCAGCAAAAATAAGGATGCGACAATTCGGATCATTGCTTAAAACAAATGCATCTGCAAGTGGGCGTGTTGTATATTGAGAAAAATAACTATTGGTGCTTTTTTGAAAAACCAAATCAGTAGAAACTATCCAAATATTTTCAAATTCAAAAGCAGCAGATTGTTCAACGAACTGAAGACCTTTTTTAGCGATATATAATAACCTTTTAACTGCTGCTCGCATGACCTCTTCCTTATTTTCAACGTTCTGTAGTTCAAATAACGGGATAAAAAGTTTGGCTGCATCTGTAGTCTCTATTTTGTCATGACTTAGCCAGAAATCCGCTAATTTTATATAATTTTCGAAGATAGATGCCGTTTCCTGAACTTCCTCTATGAATTTTTTTGCAAACGGTCTGAGAGAAGGCGGAAGCTTACTCTGTTCAAGACCAGAAAAAACTTTGTAGGGAAGCTCGGGCGTTTTAGGTAAATATAGTTGGATGACCTCTGCTAGATCACTTAACAAATTTTTTTCTGCGTCTATTCTGACTCGGTTTCTAGGTAGTGGAATAAACCCTTCTAAAGGAGGAAGTTTTACGCTATGATCCACAAATCTGAGTGCATCAATATTAATGTAAGGGATAGCATCTCGAATCATATTCCACTCTTTTTCTCTTCCAGGATTTTTCGGAAAAACAGAGTAGTCTGGTTCTTTGTTTGTACCTGTAGTTTGTGAACTCGATGCGCCAGCTGACGTCCCTGCTTGCGAACTACTTGGTAACTCTTGCGAAGGGATGTCTTTTGCTCCAGATCTTCGGATCGTTTTTTCCAGCTCAAACAGTCGTTTTTCTTCGGAGGTTTCCAAGCGGAAATAATTATTTTCTAAATCAAAGCGTAAAATCCTCAGCAGATCACTCCCGTTTTTCTTCAATAAACCGTAGCGATTTATTTCTGGATTGAGTAATACGGTTGTAACATACTGATCATTGATTTTGAGATAGGATTTTCCTTGAGCATTCCACATCAAACCATTTTCATCTGGTGGTGAAAGCGTACTTGGATCTTTTATCGTTTCTGTTTGTCCCAACTGTTTTGTGATTGTTTCGATTACTTCTTTTGTAACCATCGGTGATGTTAGTGGCTCGAATCCCCACTCGATTCCATTATATTTTACCGGAAATATTTTGTCTCCGTTACATACGTCATAACGGATTCCTTGACCTTCGATAATTGTCGCTCTGACTGGGACTATATGACCGTTTAACTTGATATAATACTCTGTTGGTAGATCTGTTTTTTTGATTGCTAAGATTGGACCATCTCCGTACCCTCTTGGGTTTAAATTCTTTTCCTCAGAAAAAGATTTATATACAGCAACTGTACTTGCTAAGTGTTTGATTAATTCCTTTTGTTCTGAAGTGAAGGAAATAGGCCCTTCAAAGCGTTTTAACTGATCGCCGTGCAACGTATAATATTGGCCAAAGACATCACCAGTTTCAATATCGGTCACCTGTAAAAACAAATTACCTTTTGTACGCTTGACAAAGATATGTGGTCCATCTTTTGCTAGCTTAGCAAGTAATATCTCTTCTTCTATAAATTTCGCTTTAGATGCACTATCAAATCGTTCTAATTTGCTTAATAGTATTTTCATTTCTGTCGTAACCAGTGAACTGTATTTAAAACTGATCAACCGTTTGATGATCAAATGTCCTCCTCCGACTAACAACTCAAATCCTGGATCGACAGATCGCGCAACGCTTTTCATCAATGCTTTTATGTCAGATATACTAGGAAGAAAATAAGTAGTATTTTTGATTACTAATTTTATTCCCCCTTTCGCTAGCGCTCTAGATGCACCTAGCGCAAATTTCCAATTGAGTGCTGTGACTTGACCCAAAATAGGAATCATCATAACCGCATCAATCGTACAGGATGTCACCGCTTCATTAACATCTTGATCAATGATACTCACAACACAATCATAAAATGGGATAAAATGTTTGACTATATTCCAGACTTTTTCAGTGACTGTTTTATCATTGCCAAATTCATACATGATATTATAGAGAAAATCACTGTGTTGACGTGCAAGTTGATCAATAAAGGGTTTTGTATCGTATCCCTGACATAGCTTTTTATCTTTTTTGATGTCAATGGTAAAGGTAAATAATTTCTTGCCTATTTTAATCCGATCGCCTTCCTTTGTATAGCCTTGTTTCAAAAGATGTTTGTTATTAAACAAACCATACTCAAGGAAAAGTAAGGGGTCTCTATCGACGCGATGGATAATATACCCACCTTCATCTGCCAGTTTTTTTAACGCGTATATTCGTTCTTCCTTTCCGTTATTTGCCACAAATAGATCCGTCTGTTCAAGTTCAAGTATGGTGTCTAACCATGGATCATGTTTGAAAAAAATCATAGGCATTGAACCAGGGGCAGAAGGAGCATAGTAATGTACCTTGTTGTATAATTTGGCAGATGCTAAAAAAACAGTAGTATTCGGAGAAAAGATAAAATGCTGATCTTCCGTATTTAGTGAATATAATGAAAGTTCAATTATTTTTTGATCCAAGTCAAAATAACTATCAGAAATAGCTCTTGTCAAGCTTTTATAGGCGACCTCAATATTGACGGGCGTAAATAGGTGAGGACATGGATTTCCACCACCTAGATAGATTTCGCTCATTCCAATAGAAAAGGTAGCACCAAGTCGCTCACACTCTTGAACGACATCATTTGTTATCGCTTGTTTTCTGCGCCAATGGATGGTTGCTTGTTGATAGGGTATAAATCTTTTTTCTATTTCTTTTTGAATATCAAGACGTATTTTATCTCGCTTGTTCCAATAACCAATAAAGGTTTGCAGCGCATATTCTTTATAGCTTCCTTCTTTCCCTGCTTTGCGTAGTCCTTCTGGATCGAGCTGCGCCGTCGTGATCAATGCGGGGATCAATAGATGATTTAGTTCATCAATTGTTGTGATTCCTTGGGTACTGATCGTTTCACAGAACAGAGCGCCCAACTTGCGAATTTCAGTTTGATCAAATTTCGTACGATAGCCGACGTTTTCAAGTAATTTCGATCCGATCAGCTGTATCACCGATCCAAAATCCGATATCAGTAAATCATCGGAAATTTCACTTGTCTCAAGGAAATAATTTGGTAGGGTCTTTTGAACAAATAGAATCCAGATTTTTTTTAAAATGCTTAGGGAGTCCTCTGATATTTTCGCATCTGTTTTGGACAAATTGAGCACACCTGCTTTTGCTAATTCATCCACCTCAAATAAGTTTCGTAGTTGCCCAATAGTAAATATCGATGGATCTTGTACGTCGAGAATATTTTTTGTGACATAAGCTTCGACTGAGTTTTCTAATATCGTTTCAAATATCCATTTGGTCACCGTTAATTCTGCATTTTTTTCACTGATTTTTTCGTCTGCTTCCCCACCATATCGATTCATTTCTTTCAGAATGATTTTTGCTATAGGTTGCGTTTTATCATTCATGAGGACGAACCCTGCGCTATCTTGAGAAAACCATTTGCCGAAAGCGACCAACAATTCTTCTTTACTTGGGTTTCTAGGCAGCAGTTGTTTCTGTTGAAAGAATATTTCGATTTGATTTCTAATATTTTTATCTCGCCAGCGACCATCTTCAGAGATGACGAATGATGGATCGCTTGGAGGAGGTTCCGGTATTCCTTCTATCGGTGGAGCAGCTGTTTCTAGTGTATCCATCGCCCATTTAAGAAATGCTTGATGCGCCTCTTCATCTGAGAGTTCTCGAACTTTAAAGATTCCGACAAAAAGAACTAATAAGTTTCTGACTTTGTTCATATCCACTTTTTCTGTGGATGATCCCTCTTGGAGCGTCCAGTGGGTGGCCACTTTTACTAAGTTATTTTTATCATCGGGACTGCAAGGATGACCATAGCCAGTTAAAAAATCAGCTACTTTTTGTAATGTTTGTTCAGCCTGTATTGCAGAACTTCCGAATTTATCAATCTCTACATCACTGATTTGTCTCCCACTTTTATTGATGCCATTCTCAGAAATAAATGCTTTGACTTTTTCCTTCATTTCTTGCTTTTTGCTATCCTCATCATTTCCATAGGCAAAATTCAATTGTTTCATATCAAAAGTGAACCCATACTGCGTATTATTATTTGTCCATTGGAGTATCACTGCATAAGCTTTTTCAAGAGTCAAATCTTCCTCATTAATATTGTATGCAGTAAGAATGATGTTGGCTACTTTATATACCCTTCCAATCATAAAATGATATCTTTGCTCAGAGAGTATCCAGTCTTCCACTGCTTTGGTTAAAAAGCGGGATTCTACACGCCTCAATGTGACATTTTTTGTAAGCATGTATTTCCTAACTACCTCATTAACAGACAATGTTTTCCCTCTATTAACAGAGAATGTTCTCTCCATTTTATTAAAAATATTGAGATAATACACATATGGAATGAGTGGTTTTTCATTAGAAATATTGGGCGTCACGCCCTTACTATATAGCCTAAAGATGTGGTCGCTTTCCTGCTTCTGTTGGAATTTACTTAAAACGTATGGTGATTCATCTGGAGATATTTTATAATAGGTTGTTTTTTCATTTATCGTTCGGTAGGTCGCTCCTTCTACTAAAGTATTCAGTTTCCATTGCATATAAATTGCCTGCAATTTTCTTGTTGATAACCGTTCACCTAATCTTATCAGTGGTACATCGTATTCTTTCAAGATCATGTATGCAAAAAAATGCATTTTTTCTGAATCAACACTATTTTCAGTTTGCCAGTTTTTACCTATCCATTTTTCGACTTGCTCAATTAGAATCTCGGGGGTGTCTAGCTTTTCCACGATTCTTTGCTGGATAAGGTAATTTCTTACTTTCTGATTTACATTAGCGGTCCTATTTCGATTTCGATAAATAGAACCAACAAAATAAAAATTTGGCAGATCATGTATTTCGGCTTCTAAAGGTTGCTTGTTATTGATGACTTCTTGCACCACTTTTTTGATTTTTATCAAATCATTTTCCTGATCTGAAGGAATCACTTTCTCCGTCTGATTTGTCGTTGCTGTTTCAGTATACTCAGGAGATTCAAAAAAAGGGATTGTTTTTATGTCTTGAAATTTGGCATCTTGGTAGACATTATTCGCTCGCCATTGTAGGAAAATTGCATTTACTTCTGCATCAGATAATCTTGTCACTGGGCGACTAAGTGTATGAAGTATGACATGGGCAATCTTTCTCCTTCTAATCAGTGATAGAGTCGGACTTTCTTCACTTTCTAATTTAGCCAATTCAATAAAGATATAGCGTATGAGTGATCCTCTCAGTTTGCTAAAACGATTTTCTTCAAGGGATAAAAACTCTTTTACGGATTCATTAATTGTTTCTGTATGATATCGATCTCTAAAAATCTCATATTGAAACCAGAAGGGTGTTAACACGGCATCCATTTTCAAGTTCGTGTACAAGTGCTTTATATCAAGATAGGATATGAGCCGTAATTTTAACTCATGTTCAACGTCCATATTTAGCTCTTCATATGACAATAATGGCGCTTGTAAGCTTTTATCACTTTCATACAAATCGGTACCTGGGATATGTTCGCCTGACCGTTTCTGAATCAAATGATCGGGTTCTTTTTTGAATGTGTAGCCACTAAACGCGTTGTTATAGCGCCACTGTAAAAAAATAGCGATACTTCGTTTCTCTGATAAATTATGTGCAGGTAGTCCATGTTCTTTTAGAATCGTTTTAGCAATTTGTAATCTCCGATCGATAATCGCCGCATTTGAGCCTCCGTTATTGGCAAAATTTTGCAAAACAAGTGAAAAATCATTTGACGCTAGTCTTGATGATCCTTTTAATTCTTCATACTGATCGACAAGTTCCTCGATGATTTGATCATTGACTTTCGCCGTCTCTGCTCTTCGATCAAATAATTCTCGATCAAACCATATCGGGGGCAAAGTCACACCTGATTCCTCAGGTAGAGTCTGATTTTTCAAATAAGCCATGACTATTTTATTTACGACAGCGTGTTCTTCTTGCGAAAGGTCTTTAGAGGAGTTCAAAGATACTTGCGAGCTGATGTCATAAGGCAATAGTTTTTTTTGTGTTGGAGAAGATGATTTTAAGTGTTGTATGTCTGTTAGGCTCAGTTCATTGAACTGGATGTCGCTAAACACATCGTTGTAAATCCACTGAAAGAAAATGGCTATGGCTCGCTCGTCTGAAATGGTGTCATCATTTATGTCGTAGCATTGAAGTATAACTTTAGCGACCTGGCGTCTTTTTTCCAGGATGGCAACACTTGATATGTCTTTATCCACCCACTTTAGTAGAGCGAGGAAAAAGTCTTTGGTAGACAAATCATCGATCAAACAGAAACCAAGGTATTCACACACACGCTCTTTGATCCGATTGGTTGCGACTTCACTTTTCATGCGCTGTTGAAAGACATCTAAGTCGAGCCAAAATGCGTCAATCGATTCGGTTTTTGGTATAGGCAAAGGTTGCCCTTTTGTATACATATCCACTCTTTGGTTAATAAAGGATCGAGTCGTCTGTGTGATTTCTTTCACTGAATTCAGTGGTATTTTACTCGCATCGTATGGGGGCACATCCGCTGAGGCGGAAGGCGTATCGATTCGTTGTGTCACTTGTTCCAATGTGTCTGGAAGTTGAAATTTATAGTTCATGAAGGCATGATTGTTACGTGCTTGTAGAAATATTTTTATTGCTTGGACATCTGTAATTGGCTCATCTTTTACGCCATAAGCCTCTAAAATGACCTGCGCAATTTGTCGTCTTCTTTCTAATACTAGCTCCTGATCACTTGGATTCTTTGAAGTCCCCCAATTATAAAGAGCTCGAAACAGTTCTTTTGTGGAGACGCTATTAGAGAAGCAAACGTCATCAGACAAATCGCAAAGTGATTTTCTAATCGATTCCATTGCCATGCCTACTTTATGTCTCTTTTGAAATAACACTAAATGAAACCAAAAGGGTGTTAATGTTTTCGTAGTGACTGATGGTGAAGGTTCAATATTCACATAGGATTTCAGTACCTTACTGACTGTTTTTTGGATTTCAAGAGAAGGTTCGTCTTCCAGATAATTCATTGAAACACTCATACTGGAGGCATAAGGTAAGATAGGAACATTCAGATTATTTTGAGGTGTCGGTAGCGCTTCCGCTCCGGGGAATATCTGAAAGTTGCTCTTTTCAAAGAATTGATCGATCCGTTCATTGAATTTTTTTGCTAAGTCTATCAGCGGGGCTGCGAGATATTCTTCCTCTTCTTCCAATATCGGTGTTTCAGTTGCTTGGCTACTCTTGGGTGTCTGAATTTGGTTGCTTTTAGATGTCTGAGGAAGGTAAGGCACCTCACGGATCTTTCTCTCCTCTTTTGATATCTGCTCAGTTGCGAGATGTTCCGCTGAGAATGTCCGTGCCAAGACTGTGAAAAATTTTGATAAGATACTCTCAGTCGGCACGTCATTTGAACTTGCTGTGTGACTACTATTCTGATATTCGTAAAAAAAAGCAGTAAAGGTATCTGTCAAATTGTCCCAAAAAGATGTTGGCAGAGTCGAATGAGTTTGATTATTTTCACTGTGATTACTTGGTGATCCTGCTAGATTCTTATAATATGAATCTATAACCAGACGAGCGATATTTTTTGCTTTTTTTTGAATTTCCCCTAAAGCGACTCTATTTTTTGCCTCTTTATTTTTAAAGGAAAAATGATGGATTTCTTGTTCATCATCTTTTGGTTCTTGTCTTAGTTTTAAGGATTTTGACACCGCCTCTTGGCAGATCGTATTAAAATGATAAAGTGTGTGATTTTCCTTTTCCCACATTCCTCCCTCAAGTACTGATTGAGTTGTAACTGTCGTATTGCATTGATCGATTTTTTCCAAATTATGAATAGTTTTGTGTATCTGCAGTGTCCAATGATGGGTGAATTCAGCTAAAGAAATCGGTTCTTGTAAGGTTGCGTTTTTTATTGAATTAGAAAAGTATTCCGTCGCATGGATCGGTTGTGCTGGTTCAACGAGGGCCGGATTTACACTTGAACGAAAAGAAAGAGAATGGATCGTCGGCTGGTATGTCTTGGTCTGATTCGTTGCGGTCTGATTTACTGGGGGGTGATCCAGCATAATATGATTCTCGTCAGTTTTTACTGGACCAATATCCACATAGGTGTCAGCTTCAAAGGCAGGTCTATTTGTTCGGAGGGCTCTTAGAGGGGTCCCTCTCACAGCCAGAGAATCAGTGATGACTAATAGCTGAAGAAAGAGCATTGGGGACCACCTGATCCGTTCGTTTATCTTGGTATTCGCTTGGTTAGAGATAAAATTCGCGGCTTCTTGTCTATCTTTTGGATTCGATCCTTTGTTCAGCTTATTATAATGCATTCCGACAGGTTTACGATATTCTTCGATTGGCATGTTTCCACTCCTTTTTAATTCTATTTATCATTGATATTGGTATACCTTCTATTTAAATTAATCATATATAGAAAATAACTCGTACCAAGTCCTATTTTTTATATAAGAATAAATAATGTTGAATGAACATCTTATTCAACGATCATTTTATATCCGATCCATTAGAAGCACATCATTTAGTCATACAGTTTTTCGTTTTTTTTTACTTGAAAAGTATAGTGGTACAGAACCCATCCTGTGTATCGGCTACCTGTTCCAAATGACGGGATTTCCGATACTAACAAATTATTCTATCCAACATAAAAAGGCGGACTTGGAGACTCCTTTTTTCTCTCTTCTCACGATGAACAAATCTCCCCCAACACGATTCGCCAGATTCTTGAGTGAATCACGTATACAACAATATTTCACCGAAATTGCATCGGACAACCTTCCACTACTAAACTAAATTATACTTAGGAGATAAAGATGCAGTGAATTGTCTCTGCAGCAATCGTTACATTCATTCCCACTCATTTGCTGCTGTCGGTGCAAAGAAGTGTGATTTCTCCTACACTGAAATAAACAAATAATCAAATTAATCGCCTAGCAAGTTGCTTGTGTTATCTGGTTCTATCAACTTGCTAGGTTGATTTTTTATCGACATAAATGGATCTTAGGTCTTCTTTCTTATTATTTTCAGCCTGTGAGGTAGGTACGTTAGCGACATGGGGGGTGTCCCAGATTCTTGCCTACTTACTACTCGGAGATGTGTATTTCCGTTATAACCTATTTAAAATGGCATTTTTTGGTTTAGACAATCAAGAAGATCTACCTGTTCTTGCTTCCATCATTCTTTTACAACTAGGGTTACTGACCATCTTCTGAGAAAATCATGGTTATTGCCGGATTAACACATTTATTGGAACTTCATCGTTGAGATAGATTCAAATCGCTGCGCTTCATTGATTTATTCTTGCCAGACTTGGACGGATCATAAGGATATTGTTCCTTTTGATTCTTTTTGTACAATCTGAATGGGTTGTAGAAATTTTTTTCCATTTTTTGTTTTGTGATCGCTCCCTGTGTATTGGTAATAGTGCTAGCTGTTTTCCCATAAGTGATTGTGGTGTTGATCCCTCTTTTTTCTCTAGGATGTTCTTCACTCACTGGAGCAGAAGTTGTAGTCTTATTATTTTCAATCGTCTGGGTTTGTTCCAGCTGGATTTCTTTCTTATGTGCGGTATAATTCAGGATACTTGATAAGGCAATAGCAAGCATAAGATAACCAGACCCTAGTTGACTATTCGCTATGTCTCTTTTGTTTAGTTTTGCTTTTTCGAACGGTAATCCCTCAGCAAGACTTATAAGTAGGATTGTCACTGTTTCTGCATCAGTCATTTTGATATTTGCTTGTAGAAAAGGATCTGTTTTTAGTGCCTCTCTGACGCTTTCGGCTGATAGACCTGGTAAGTTGAGCTGTTTGGAAATTTGATCAACGAAGTCGTTAAATGGCTTTGATACTATTAGATTAGCCGCATCCTCCTTATATTCATCTAATACTTGTTTGAGACTAAGCATATCCTCACCTATGTCTGGTAAATCAAAGGCTAGCCAATCATCTGTGAGAGATACAAGGTGTGTTATTTCATGGATAAGGGTTTGCTTTACCATAGATTCTGTATCCTTGCCTTCCGCTAGAGCTGGATTTACATGAAAAGAATCTGCTAGAATAATAATTCGAGCCTCTGGATCGTAGCGCAAAACAAAGGCATTTGCTTGTGGCGGGGAGCTATACCGAGAGAGGTATTTTTTTGTTTTTTTTTGGTAAACTAAATTAGTCGATACTGTCAAAATATTATTAAAGCCAAAAGCAGACGATTGTTGAATAAATTGGTTCCCTTTTTCACACACTGATTTGAGTCTGTTGAGCGTTGCTCTCATGATTGCTTCCCTGTTTGCAACACCCTGCAATTCAAAGAATGGAATTAAGAGTTTGGCAGCCTCTGTATCCGCGATATTATCATGACTTAACCACTCGTCCGCTTTTTCTATAAACGCTTGAAAAACTGCTGAAGATTTTTCTACTTCTTCATTAAATTTATTGATAAATGGTTGGAGAAAATTTGGAAATGTAGTTGGATCAAGCCCTGTAAATACGCGATAAAGAAGCGCAGGTTTTTTTGGTAAAAGTAAGTTGATTCCGCCAGTGAGTTCATTTACTAGGCGCTCTTCTTGGTTTGTTAAGACTCGGTTGGGTAGTTCTGGGATAAAAGCAGTCAAAGGTTCAAGTTTGATGCTAAGATCGATCGTTCTAGCGATACTGTCTGCATATGGGACAGTATCTCGTAGTGCATTCCATTCTTTTTCCATTCCAGCTTTTGGTGGAAGAGTGTTATATTCAATATACTGAGGCGTTTTTTTGGGTGGTCCTTCAGCTTGTGAACTTGAAGAAGCGTCTTTTGACGTGCTAGGAATGACTTTTTCTTCGTATTTCTTCCTCTTTCCAGCCGTTAGTATCGCGTTTTTTAGGTCAATCATTTTTTTTTCTTCTGGTGTTTCAAAGCGAAATTGATTCATCTCAGGTTCAAAACGTAAAACTGTCATTGGGGCATTCGCATTTTTCTTTACTATAGAATAGCGACTTTCTTCTGCATCAAGTAATTGAATTGGGACATACTGATCCTTGATCTTGATGTAGGCGTTCTTTTGAGCATTCCACATCAATCCGTTTTCATCGGGTGGTGAAAGCGTGGTTGGGTCTTTCAATATTTCAGACTGATCCAGCTGTTTTTCCAGCGACTCGATGAGTTCTTTTGTCACCGTTTGGGATGAGGGTGGCTCAAACCCCCATTCGATCCCATTATACATTACAGGAAAGACTTTATTTCCTTCACACACGTCATAGCGAGTACCTTGACCATCAATCGTCGTCACTCGGACTGGAACGGTCTGTGCATTGATCTTGATATAATACTCAATTGGTTGATCTACTTTTGTGATCGTTAAGATGGTACCCTCACCATACCCTTTTGGATTTAAATTTTTTTCCTCTCCAAACGATTTATAAACAACTACTGAGCTTGTTAACCGTTTAACCAATTCAATTTGTTCAGGGGTTGAAGGAATAGGCCCTTCAAATACTTTCAATTGATCACCATTCAATGTATAGTAGCGACCAAAGACATCACCTGTTTCTATATTTGTCACCTGCAGATACAAGTGACCTTTTTTACGTTTAACAAAGATGTACGGACCATCTTTTGTCAATTTAGCTAAAACCATGTCTTTTTCCATTGATTTAGCCATCTTTGCCCCTTGATATTTTTCTAGTTTTTTTAGTAACAATTTCATTTCTTCTGTAATTAAATGTGTATATTGCAAATTGATCAATCGCTTGATAGCTATTTTTCCGCCGCCCATCAATAACTCAAATCCCGGATCTACGTAACGAGCACTGCTTTTCAATAAGAACTTTACATCAGTTATGGTAGGAAGAAAATGAGGAGCATTTTTTATGACTGATTTCATACCACCCGTTGCCATTGCTTTTGCTGTCCCTAAAGCAAATTTTGAAGTCACAGAGGTCACTTGGCCAAGGAAAGGGATCAAGAAAATAGCATCAATGGCACAAGACGTGGCTGCTTCACCTACATTTTGATCAATAATGCCGACGACACAATCATAAAACGGAATAAAGTGTTTAACGATATTCCATACTTTCTCCTTGATGGTTTTATCGTTTCCAAAATCATACAAAAGCTTGTATAGTATATCTTTGTGTAGATGAGCAAAATAATCGATTAACGGTTGATTATCGATTCCTTGACTGAGCTTCTTCTCTTTATTGATCTCAACAGTAAAGGTAAAAAGTTTATCTCCAATGCGAATCTTATCCCCTTCTGCTTGATAACCTTGGCCCCAAACTTTTTTGTTGTTGAATAAACCAAAGTTAAGGTAGAGTAATGGTTTTTTATCCACACGATAGATAATGTAGCCACCTTCATCTGGTAGCTTTTTCAACGCATATAATCGTTCTTCTGTCCCATTTATCGCCACAAATAAATCGGTTTGATCGAGAGAAAGAGTGGTGTCTAACCATGTTTCACGTCGAGCAAAAAAGACGGGAGGCATCACTCCAGGACCAGAGGGAGCGTAATAGTGCACTTTATTTTTTAATTGAGCAGTTGCGCCGTAAATTTGAGTAGTAGGAGAAAATATAAAATCGTATTCTACTAGATTCATCGTATTAAATGAAAATTCAATGATCTTTTGATCAAAGCTGAAATAAGTTTCTGACACCTGTTTTGTCAAGCTTGTATAAGCAACTTCAATATTTACAGGAGTGTATAGACTTGGGCATGGGCTACCTCCGCCTAGGTAGGTTTCCCCTATGCCAAAGGTTGACTGTGCACCAAGCCGTACGCATTCCTGGACGACCTCTTCTGTGATCACTTGTTTTCGTCGCCAGTTGATCATCGCTGCTTGAAAAGTCAAAAATCGCTTTTGGACTTCTTCTTGAAGTTGTAAACTCAGTTCATGCCGCTTTTGCCAATACCCTAGAAAGACTTTTAACGCATAGCCTTTATAATCTCCGGTCTTACCTGCTTCTCGTAATCCTTCTGGATCGAATTGCGCTGTAGCAATCAACGCTGCTATTAAGACATGATTCAATTCGTCCAGAGTTGAAATGCCTTGTACACTAATCGTCTCGCAGAACGCGGCACCTAATTTACGAATCTCAGTTTGATTGAACTGGCTGATGTAGCCTTCATTATCAAGTAATTTCGATCCGACCAGCTGAACCAATGAGCCAAATTCAGAAATCAGTAACTCGTCTGCTAACTGACTCGTCTCAAGAAAATAATTCGGTAATGTTTTTTGAACCAAAAGAATCCACATTTTTTTTAAAAGTATCAAAGATTCTTCTGTTGCATTAGCCGTGCGTAGTTGACCAAATGAGATAGTGCCTGTTTTAAGCATCTCGTCGATCTCAAACAATTTCCTTAGCTGACCGATGGTAAAGACGGATGGATTTGACGAAGCAAGGATATTCTTAGCGACATAGGCTTCGATTGAACAGCCTAATATATTTTCAAAAATCCATTTTGTTACCGTTAATTCTGCATTTTTGTGACTGATTACTTCGCTTGTTTCACCACCATATCGGTTCATGGCTCTTAGAATGACTTTTGCAATCTCTTGGGTTTTGTCAGGCATTAGTGTGATTCCCGCCCCATCTTGTGAAAACCATTTGGCAAAAGCAATCAATATATCCTCTTTTGCTGCTTTATCAGGAAGTAACTTTTTGTCTTGAAAGAAACTTTCGATTTGCTTTCTGATGCTTAGATCACGCCATTCACGGTCTTCTCTAGTACCAAAGGATTGATCGATAGGAGCAGGCGCGGGAGTGATTACTGGTACAGAAGTTATCGTTGGTGGAGCAGCCATTTCTAAGGTTTCCACGGCCCATTTGACGAATGCTTGTTGCAGCTCATTGTTTGAAAGTCTTTGTGCTTGTCTTGCGCCTAGAATCATTACGACTAATTTTTTGATTTTACCGAAATCAAGTATTTCTTCTGCCGTTCCCTCTTTAAGTGTCCAATAAGATGCCACTCTTACTAAGTTATCTGTATCGTCAGTATCACAAGGATATCCCTCAGAAGTTAAGAAATCAGCTATTTTTTTAAATGTTGCTTCCACTTGTATCGCAGATCTTCCGAATGTATCAATTTCTGCTTGCCCGATTATTTCCGTACTTTGTTCGATGTTGTTTTCAGAAATAAATGCTTTCGCTTTTTCAAGTATTTCTTGATTTTTGCTAGCTTCTTCTGTTCCATAGGCAAAACATATTTTCTGCATATCAAAAGTGAAATCAAACTGCGCATTATTGTTAACCCACTGAAGGATTACCGCATACGCCTTGTTAAGGGTTAAATCCTCTTCATTAACGTTGTATTCTTGCAGAATGATTTTTGCCGCTTTTTTTACACGTTCAACCATGTGATAATAGTTTGGTTCGGAAAGTATCCAGTCTTCCAATGCTTTTGTCAAACCTTCGGTTTCTTGAGGTATGGTCGGGACTTTTTGTGTAAGAAGATAGTTTCTAACCCCTGGATTGACGGAATACGTTTCTTCCTGTTTATCGAAAATATTTTTATAATAGACATATGGAATGATTGGTTTTTCAGTAGAAAGTTCGGAATTATACCCCCTACTAAAGGCTCTATAGATTTGATCACTGTCCTGTTTATGTTGAAAGTTACTGATAACATATGGAGATTCTGGAGGAGATAATTTGTAATAAATCGTTTGTTCATCCGTGTCTTTATATGTGCCACCTTCAAGTAATGTATTCATTTTCCATTGCATATAAATTGCCTGCATTTTTCTTGTTGAAAGGACCTCTCCAAATCTCATAAACTCCACACGATATTCTTCCAAGATCATGTACGTGAGAAATTGCATCTTTCCCGCATCGACACTATTTTCAACTTCCCATTCTTCCCCTACCCATTTGTCCACTTCGTTAATCAATTTCTCAGACGTATCGAGTTCGCCAACAATATTTTGCTGGCGTAGGTATTTCCTAATTTTTTCTTTGACTACATGCGTTCTATAGATATTTTGATAAATTGAAAAAACAAAATAGCAATTCGGGATATTCTGTCTATCTGCCTCCGAGGGTTGCCTATTATTGCTAATTTCTTGCACGATTCTCTTGATTTGTATCAAATCCTTCTCTTGAGATGAAAGAGAAGGATTCACCGTTTGATCCGTAGTTGCTATCTCATCAACTTGTGGGGATTCAAGTAAAGGAATCGTTTTTATATTTTTAAAGTTGGCAGCAATAAACACGTTGTTCGTTCGCCATTGTAAGAAAATCGCATTTACTTCTGCATCCGTCAATTTTGTCGCTGGACGTCTGAGTGTATCAAGTATGACATGTGCGATTTTTCTCCTTCGAATCAATGACTGATCAGGACTTTCTTCACTTTCCAGTGAGGCCAGCTCAATGAAGGTATAGCGTATGACTGAGTCGTTTAATTGACGGAAATCCCCCTCTTCATGAGCCAGATAATCTTTCACAGCCCCATTGATTGTTTCAGTTTGGCTTCGCTCTTCAAAAATGATCGAATGATACCAGAATGGCATTAGTATGACATGTGGTATCAATGTATTGTACAAGTATCTCGTGTCAAGATAGGAGATAGTCCATAATTTTAATTTGTGTTCTACATCTATGTGCAGTTCCTCATATGAAAATAATGGCGCTTGTAAACTTTGAGCAGTTTCATACAATGAAGTTCCTGGGTAGGGATTATCTGTTCTTCCCCCTGTACGTTTTTGGATGAAGTGTTTCTCGCTTTCTTCTTTGAAATTGTAGCCCTTAAAAGCATTGTTATAGCGCCATTGCATAAAAATAGCGATTGCGCGTTCTTCCGATAAGTTATGGGCAGATAACCCATGCTTATCAAGAATCGTTTTGGCAATTTGAAGTCTCCGCGCAATAATCACCGCATCTGATCGACCTCTACTAGCGAAATTCTGCAAAACTAGCGAAAAATCATTTGGTGCTAGTTCCGATAATTGGTTTAATTCAACATACTGGCTACTAAGTTCTCTAATAATGAGGCCGTTGACTTTTTCAGTTTCTTCCCTTTTATCAAATAACTCTGAATCAAACCATATCGGAGGTAAAGGCACAGAGGAATTGTCTGGTAAAGGCTGATTCTTCAAATGAGCCATGACTATTTTATTGACGACTGATTGTTCTTCTTCTGAAAGCTCTCTCGTTGATTTTAACGATACTTGCGCACTGATGTCATAAGGTAAAAGTTTCTTATGCTCTAAATGAACTGATTGGATAGGATGTAGGTCTATTAGACGCTGTTCGGTAAATGGAACATGTTTTAGGGCGTCGTTATGAAGCCATTGGATGAAAATCGCAATCGCACGTTCGTCGGAAATCACCTCATCCTTCAAACCATAACTTTGAAGGATGAGGTGAGCGATTTGAAGTCTCTTCTCCAGTATGCTAGTACTTGACATCCCTTTACTTCCCCATTTTTGTAAGGTAAGGAAAAAATCTTTGGTCGACAGATCATCAATCAAACATAATCCGAGATATTCACAAACATTCTCTTTCATTCTATTTGTAGCGATTTCAGTTTTGGTACGCTGCTGATAGACATCTAAGTCAAACCACATGGCGTTTATTGGTTCTTTTGGTGGAATAGGTAAAGGCTGATCTTTCATATAGGCATCCATTGTTTGGTCAAAGAAGGCTCGAGTTAGTGCTGATATTGCTACGGCTGAGTTCAGTGGCGTTTGACTAGCATCATAAGGGCGGACATCAGGTAAGGAGGATGAACTAATTGTTTGTTGATTGGCTGGATCCAATGATTTAGGTTCGTGAAATGTATAGTACTTAAAGGCATGATTATTTCGCGCTTGTAGAAAGATTTTGACTGCTTCGATATCAGTAATCCCATCTACTTTTACGTCATAAGCTTCTAAAATGAGTTTGGCTATCTTTTGTCTTCTTTCTAGGACTTGTTCGTAATCACTTGGGTCCTTTGAAGTTCCCCATTCCTGAAGCCCACGAAACAATTCTTTTGTGGAAATACTATTCGAGAAACAAACGGCATCAGACAACTCGCAAAGCGATTTTCTGAGGGTATTCATTACTGCATCCACTTTATATCGCTTCTGAAAGAGCACTAGATGAAACCAAAAGGGTGTCAATTGTTTAACAGTTATTGAAAGTGAAGGTTCAATATTCACGTAACGCTTTAGTACCTCATTGACTGTTGCTTTTAGTTCCACAGAAGGTTCTTCTTCCATATAATTCATTAAAACACTCGTACTAGAGGCATAAGGTAAAAAGTGATCAGTCGGATTTTTTTTAGGTATTGGTAACGCTTCTGCTCCAGGAAATATCTGAAAGTTGCTCTTTTCAAAGAATTGATCGATTCGTTCGTTGAATTTTTTTGCTAATTCTAATAATGGCGCTGCGAGATATTCTTCTTCTTCTTCCAAAATCGGTGCGTCAGTTGCTTGGTCGTTCTTGGGTGCCTGATCTTGGTGGCTCATAGATGGCTGAGGTTGTTCACTCATGAGTACTTGAGGAAAATATGTTGCCCCAGCGCCCCTTCTACTTTCTTTTTGAGCATGTTCAGTTGCAAGATGTTCCGCTGAGAATGTCCGTGCTAATACTGTAAAAAACGTTGATAATACGCTCTCCACTGGTGGTTCACCTGAACCAGTCGTGTGACTACTATTCTGGTATTCGTGAAAAAAAGAAGTGAAAGTATCTGTTAAGTTGTCCCAAAAAGAGGTTGGCAGGAACGGCCGAGTATGATTGTTTTCGCTGTGACTACTTGAAGGTTCCGCGTCATGATCATAGTAAGATGATAGAACCATACGAGCAATATTTTTTGACTCACGTTGGATCTTACCCAAGTCTACTTTATTCCTTGAATCTTTATTTTTAAAAGAAAAATGCTGGATTTCTTGCTGATCGTCTTTTGCTTGTTCTCTTAATTGAAGTGATTTTGATTTCGCTTCTTCACAGATCGTATTAAAATGATAGAGTGTATGATTTTTCTTCTCCCACAACCCATACTCAAGTACGGACATGGGCGTGACGGTGGTATTACACTTATCGATCTTTTCCAGATTATGAATGGTTTTATGGACCTGCAGTGTCCAATGGTGTGTAAATTCAGCTAAAGAAATAGGTTCTTGTAAGGTTGCATTTTTTACAGGATCAGAAAGGTATTCAGAAGCATTGATCGGTTGTGCTGGTTGAACGAGGGTCGTATTGACACTCGAACGAAAAAAGAGTGAATGGATCGTGGTTTGATTCACATTTGTTTCTAATGGACCAATCTCAACTGTGGTATCGGCTTCAAAAGCAGGCCTACTTGTACGAAGTGCTCTTGGGGGGACCCCTCTCATAGCAAAAGAATCAGCAATGACTAATAGTTGAAGGAAAAGTAATGGAGACCATCTAATTTGTTCTGTTAGCTGAGTATTTGCAGTACTAGCGATGAAATTTGCTATTTCTTGCCTTGCATCTGGATTGGACTTTTTATTGCGCTTATTCTCAAATGTACCGACTACTTTACGATGTTCCTCGATTGGCATTTTTTTCGCTCCTTTTCAATACAGCTGATTAATTAAAATGGTATATCTATTATTTTAGATTATCTTGTAGGAAAAATAACTGATTTTAAGTACTATTTTTTTGAAAAAAATAAAAAAATGTCGAAAAAACCCTTTGTTATAAGCTTTTTTATTTATATGTAATAGAAAATTGTTATGTATTAACAAAGCTTCCATTTAATTATCTGAGTGATAAAATATGAAAGGTATAGAAGTCTATGGTATATTTTTGTTCATAAAAATTCATTAGTAGGAGTTTCCCCTCTTAGTAGTTTAAAAAATTGAAAAAGCGATGGGGCAAGTATTTTCTCAAAAGATCCCCTCTTTAAGTCATATCAAGTGGATGTGTAGTTTTTTCTCGGTCTTTCTCTCGATTCGATAGATAACTTTACATCCAGGTTTTTCTGTTATTTAGTTTGAGGATATGCTATCATAAATTAGACTTTGTACATTTATTAACAAATTTATTTATGGAGCGTGAAAGATGGAAACAATCGACTATACCCCACTTAATCTTTATACGAATTTTCAAGAAGCTGCTGAACGCACACCTGATGTCCCAATGATTTTTGATCAGGCATTAGTGGCTTATCCGGAGCTTGGTTTTAAAAGCACTTACAAGCAATGTCATGAATTAGTAGTAACGCGTGCCTATCAACTCGCTAGTTTAGGTGTGACACTTGGTGATAAAATCATGATTTACAAAAGCTCTGCTTTTGATACCTACTTGATGGCCGTTGCTGCGTCTTATCTAGGTGCAGTTCCTGTCATGCCTTCCTATCATTTGCCAACAAGTACCTTAGAAGTATTTGTTGATCGTTTGGAAGATCCTTTTATCTTATTCGACGAAGTGACAAGTGAACGTGTTGCAGGAATCACTAATGGTACAAAGAGCAAACAATTAGCTGTAGCTGATTTGCTCAAACAACCCGCAACTCCTGTGGAACAAAAGAAATTAGATAATGATGAAATCTCTTATATGACTCACACTTCTGGCACGACCGGCATCCCTAAATTGATTTGCCACTCTGCACATTCAATGGGTTGGCGGACAAAGTGGCAAAAAACGGTATTTACTAAGATCGCCGAGAAGAAATTAGTCGCTTTTCATATTTCGCCGGTTCATTCACGATTCAACATCGGCATCTCTTCTCTTATGGCGATGGGCTTTCCGATGATGCCAATCGCAGATCCTCAAGGTGAACATGTAGTGAAACTGTTAGTAGAAAATCCACCAATTGCTTTAGAGACACATCCAAATAACTTTGTTCAGTGGAGTTTCACTGCAAGAGAGCATCCAGAAGCTTTTTCAGGTATTCGCTACTATCACTCTACATTTGATGCCATCAACAATCAAACAATGGAAGTATTCCTTCAAACGTCAGCAACAAAAGAAGCAATCTTTTTGCAAGTCTACGGACAAAGTGAATGTGGACCGATGATTTTGAAAGCTCATACGTTGGAGAGCTTAAAAACAAGTGATGCACGTGATATGGGGGTCGGTCTAGGTGACTTGACCAAAGCAAGAATCGCTGATGAAGAAGGTAATGAATTACCTGCGAACACAGATGGTCATATCCACTTGTTATCAAAAGGTCGCGCATTGACTTATTATAAAGAAGATGCTCGTTTCCAAGAAAATGTGTATGGTGTTTGGTGGGATAGTGGCGACTATGGTTGTATCGACGAAAATGGCCATCTGCATTTGAAAGATCGTCAAGTTGACTTGATCGATACGATCAACAGTACTTTAGCGATCGAAGATTATTTGTTGGATTCATTGGAATTTTTAGCTGAAGTCGTCATCGTTCGCGATAAAGACAATTCACCACAACCAATCATTGCTTTAGCGCCGAATCAAGAGATGGATTGGGATCGTTGGTGGAACCAAGTCCATGAATTGCCACGTTTGAATACATCGATCATTCGTGCTTACGAAGATATTCCAAGAACAGCAACCATGAAAGTCCAACGGTTACAAATTGAAAAGGAATTTAAAGAAGCCAATAAATAATTACTGATCCAGTGGTTCAGGCAAGTACTTTTCCTCTAGTGAGGAAAGTGCTTGTTTTTTTTGTATATAGTTTTCTTTTCCCTCTCCGACTTAAAGTGGCTGACCTGATAATCTGCCAATTGGCTGTTTTTCTTTTTAATGGAACAAGGTATACTCTTTTTGTGGAGGGATGAAAGTGAAGAAAATAGTAACGATTGGCGGTTCTGATCCGTTTGCTGGTGGCGGCATACAGTCCGATCTAAAAACATTTGAAAACCATCATATTTTTGGGATGAGTGCATTGACCTGTATCGGAATGCTTGACTCAGATGGTTCGTTTATATTAGAGACGATCCCGCCTGAATGGTTAGCCAAGCAGTTAGATTCGATTCAACGTATGACAGATTTAGATGGGATAAAAATTGGCTTATTGCATTCATTGGAAGCCATTGACGTTGTGAAGGATTTCCTTACATATTTTGAGGATATTCCCATTGTGATCGATCCTGTGTTTGCCTTTAAGGAAACATCAAATACCTTGAATCAAGCCTATATGCAAAAAATGATACAGGAGTTATTTCCTTTTGCGGATATATTGACCCCAAATTTGAAAGAAGCCTCCCTGCTCTATGGTCAACCAGTTCAGACATTTCTCCAAATGATCGATTGTGCAAAATATATTCATTCACTTGGTGCTAAGAACGTAGTGATCAAAGGTGGCACTAGGATTATTGGTAATGAAGCACTGGATGTTTTATTCAATGGAAAGGAAACAATTTCCTTTAGGCGAGAAAAGTTAGAAGAACAGACTGTCAACGGTGCAGGATGTACGTTTGCTTCCGCGATTGCTGCAAATCTGGCCTTAGATTATCCTTTGGCAGATGCGGTTGCCCGGAGTAAGGCTTTTGTTTATGACTGTATCTTGAATGGTGTCATGATGAATGACCAAACAGGAAGTGTTTGGTCAAAAGGAAAAGGAGTGGAAATAACGAATGAATACTAAAAAAATTGCGATTTATGCCATGCTGACGGCTTTAACTGTGGGGATCTCTTTGGTCATCTTGATCCCAATACCTGGAACCAACGGATTTGTCACCTTATGTGAAGTCGGCATTTATACCGCAGCTGCCCTTTTTGGTCCGATGGGTGGATTGATCGTTGGTGCAGGAAGTGGCTTGTTTATTGATTTATTATCCGGCTATCCCCAATGGGCGATCTTCTCTTTATTGATCCACGGCTTACAAGGACTGGTTGCTGGCTATTTTGCAGGTAAAGGTTCTGTACGTTGGGGCATTGGGCTATCACTTGGTACGATCATCATGGTGGCAGGCTACTTCTTTGCTAGTTGGTTGCTTTATGACTGGCCCGTCGGTGTCGCATCTTTACCAAGTAATTTGGTCCAAAATATCGTCGGTATCGTGGTGGCGATTCCACTTATAAAGGCATTGATGAGTTTACCTCTGCAACAATCAACGGTAAAAAACAAATAAAAGGAATGAATTGAAAATGGAAGTATCAAAAGACAGTTTCAAACAACAATTATCTGAAATAGTTTCTGACGTCCTCGATGAAGCCAATCTTAAAGCTGGCGATCTATTCGTTCTAGGATGCAGTACTAGTGAAATTGTTGGTGGACATATTGGTAAAAACTCAAATGCAGAAATCGGACAATGGGTCATCGAAACATTGAAAGAACAATTAGACCCTCTTGACATTTCGTTAGCAGTCCAAGGCTGTGAACACCTTAATCGAGCATTAGTCGTCGAACGTCCAGTAGCGGAAAAGAAACAATTTGAGATCGTCTCTGTCATTCCGGCACTCCATGCAGGAGGTGCCTGCTCAGTTTCAGCATTTGAACAATTCAGCGATCCCGTCGAAGTGGAACATGTCGTTGCTCAAGCAGGAATCGACATCGGTGATACTGCGATCGGGATGCACATCAAGCATGTTCAAGTGCCTGTACGTCCTCGTTCTAACACATTAGGTCATGCGCATGTCACTGCTTTACGGTCTCGTCCTAAATACATTGGCGGACCTCGCGCGCAATACGAATAAGAAAAAACTACGAACGAATAAGAGGGTGTTCCCTTTCTTATGTTCGTAGTTTTTTTTCATGTCAGCTAAATTTTTCGATAAAGACGCGCTTCATATGGGGCGAATGTACCACTTGATTGAAATTCTTGACCGGATTGATTTTCCAATAATACTTCCCAAGTTGTTTTAATTTCCGTTGGTAATGTATAAGTCGCTGCTTCATCAGTCAAGTTGACGATGATCAGATAACGTTCTTCTTCTAGGACTCGTTCGTAGACAAAGAGCTGTTCATTTTCAGGTAGGTATTCGTTGAAACTACCATAAACCAACCCTTTGTTTTCTCGACGTAGAGCAATCATTTTTTTGTAAAAAGATAAAATCGATTCGGGGTCATTGGTTTGATCAGCAACGTTGATCATTTGATGATTCGGATTGACGAGCAACCAAGGGGCAACCTCAGAAAAACCAGCATACAAATGATCATTCCATTGCATCGGTGTACGACTATTATCTCTTGTCGTATTGGCAACGATATCCAATGCTTCTTCTTCAGAACGTCCTTCATCAAGCAATTGTTGATACAATCGTTTCGAATCTACTGCATCGATCTCATCAATAGAGGAAAATGGTAGATTCGTCATACCGATTTCTTGTCCTTGATAAATAAATGGCGTACCTTGTAAAAAGAAATACATCATGGCGATTGCTTTTGCAGAAACTTGCCAATATGCAGGAGACGTATCTCCAAAGACAGACACACATCTTGGTACATCATGGTTTTCCATATAAAGAGCGTTCCAACCTTTGCCATCCAGTGCTCGTTGCCAAGCGCTCAATGATTGTTTCAAACTCAATACATCTAGATCCCCGTCTTTTTCATGTTTCCAGATCGAAATATGGTCAAACTCAAAAATCATATCAAAATAGCCGTTTTCGCCTACCCACTCAGGACCTTCGCTTGCGGATACACCACTCGCTTCTCCTACCGTCATAATATCATATTCATCAAAGACATTTTTTAATTCTGTCAAATGATCTTCGATGCCGGAGACATTTTGAAAAGGAGAAAATGGGTTCTCAGTTGCCTTGACAGAATATTCATCTTTTTTTACATGAGAAATTGCATCTAAGCGGAATCCGTCGATCCCTTTATCTAACCACCAGCGAATCATCGTGAAGAGTTCATCTTTTAGCTTGTCGCTTTCCCAGTTCAAATCAGGCTGCTCTTTCGCAAAAATGTGTAAATAGTATTGACCAGTTTGCTCATCGTATTGCCATGCTGAACCACCAAAGATCGACTGCCATTCATTCGGGGCTTGATCAGGTGTACCATCGACCCAAATGTAGTAATCGCGGTAAGGGTTATCGACCGACTGACGAGATTCAATAAACCATTCATGCTGATCGGAACTATGATTGATGACTAGATCCATGATGATCTTTATCCCCATCTGATGGGCTTCAGCTAATAAAGCATCAAACTCATCCATTGTACCAAACTTCTTGAGAATTGCTTGATAATCGCTGATATCATAGCCGTTATCGACAAATGGGGACTGATAAATAGGATTGATCCAAATAAAGTCGATCCCTAACTCTTTCAAATAGCTAAGTTTTTGGCGAATCCCGTTGATATCACCAATACCGTCGTTGTTGCTATCTTTGAAGCTCGCTGGATAGATTTGATAACCAACTGCTTCTTTCCACCACTTTTCTGACTGCTTCATGCTTATCCCCCTTTTTTCTTTATTATAGCTCAATTTCAAGCGGTTACATATTTGTTACCGTTAACTTTTTTATGCTTACATCAGTTGGAGTAGTGCTTATCATAAATGAAAGAACTCAAAAAAGCGAACATCAAAGACCATGAGTGACGCATCATCTTTGATATTCGCTTAATATTTATTTATAAATAACGAGAAATCAATTGGATCAATTGTTTGGGAAATGTCGATAAATCGGTAATATCGACAAAGCGACTTGCGCCGTAGATTTCTTTGATTTCTTCTTTATCTTGTCCAATTGCCGCAGAAATAAAGACGATACCTTGGCGTTCATACTCGGTCAAGACTTCTTGGATATCTTTTTTTGCTTTAGCGCCTGTGTAATCAGGTAACGCTTTTGGTTGGCCATCACTGATGTTGACGATCAGTTTGGTTGTCGCAGGTTGTTCTGCCAGCTTTCCAGCAATCAGACGTAACACTGCGCCATCACGATTGTTTTGTCTTGGCTTCATAGTCACTAATTTCTGTTCCAACCACTCAAATGAATCTGAAAATTCTTTGTACGAAAAGACAGATGTCTTTTCTCTTGTCGAAACATCTGCTGTATCTCCATAGATCAACAAAGGAATACGTACTTTTTTAGCAAATGCGGCGATGGCAAATGCGGCTTTTTTTGCAGCTGTCATGCGGTCTTCACGAACCATCGAACCAGATTCATCGATTCGTAGAGCCACTGCCAAAGAAGGTTGTTCATGAGGGGGATTTTTTTTATCAAATTGCCGTAAATCACCATAAGCTACTCGACTAGCATTAAAACGTTGTCCCTCGTACTTTCCTTTTTGGTAAGTTTCACTTTGTTCATTTTCCAAAAGATCAAGGATTTGCCGACTCAATGAATCCACGATCGGATCGATTTCTTGTCGGATAGTCGCTACTTCAGGATTTATGACAGCAAACTTAGGGCGATGAACGATCATTCCTTCTTTTTCATGGATCGTACCTTTCATCAACTGTCGCGCTTCTTTATTAAGTTCACGCTTGAGCTGTTTGTCCAAGGCTTCCATATCTGAAGCTGACATCTCTTGGGATTCGTCATCTGATTGCTGTTGCTGTTGACTACGCCCTTCGACTTCTTGGCTCCGCTCTTCCGATAAAGGCAACGTGTCAGTCGGAGTTTCTTCTTTCGCCGTTGCTTCTTTTGTCTGTTCTTCTTCTTGCAACACTTCCTCTTTTTCTGAGGGTTGTTCAGCAAGCGATGTTGTTTCTTCTGCCAACTGATCGATTTGACGTTCTATCGCTTCTTCTGCACGAATGGTCCGTCCTTTGATTCGTGGGGATTCGTCTGATAAGTCCCCCCATTTCTTTTGACGAAGTAAGTCTCTCAGTTCATCTAAAAGCCCACTATCAGTTAGTGCAGTCGTCAAAATGTGTAATTCATCTGGATCAGTCGTCAGTTTATATAAGACTTTGGGATAGAGCGATACGAAAATGTCTTGATGTTGTTTCATTGTATTGACCCAATAAAAGTAAGAACGCATACCTGCCACACCTTTGATGGCATTTGCTTTGGCAGTTTTATCTAACAAACGGATCACTTCTGCCATTTTCAATAAAAGTATCGGCTCGTTAACTTGTGTCTTGCTGATAGCACGTTCCACCATGACTGAAAGCTCTGGCAGATCCATTTTCTCAGCATGTTGCATACGATCTCGAAGCGATTCATTCAATGGTCGGTTCCCTTGATAGTTACGATTGGTTGTAATGATGATGATACAGTCTGGGTGTCGTTTGATCACACCAGTAGGTAAGTTCAACAAACCGTTTGTTTCTAAGGCAGAGTTCAAGGCGACAAGGACCGAAGCATCACGTATTACAGTCGGCTCTTGGATTTCTAAAAGATAGCCCTTTTCAATGGCACGAACGATTTCTGACGGATAGTATTTATAGTGGATCGTACTTTCTTGGTTGTTTTCGATTCGTTGCACGAGATCGGCTAATTTCTGTTTTGCCGTGAGTTGATCGACGGAGTAATATTGTTCGATCAACGTCAATACCGCAGCTAATGTATCCGTTTGATAAATAGCGGTCAATAACTCTTGATCCTCTTCTTGGTCTGAATCAATGACAGGTAGTAACGCACCAAAGACATCTGATTTATCCATATCAGCAAAGCATGTTACTTTCGTATAAGGTAACTGCAGATCAAAAGACAAAGCTTTTGCTAATTGCGTTTTCCCAGAACCTGCATCCCCTTCTAATAGCACATTGCTGATTTTCATTTCCGGATCTAGCCAGTTTGCTTTGATTTCAGTTGCAATACGCAGCTCTTCAGCACTTGTTTGATGACTTGTTGGTTTTTTCCAAATCATTTGTTTTTCGATCGGTGTAAACGTTCGTTGATTGGTGAGTGAAAAGTTTTCCATGATTAAACACTTCCTTATAACATTAATACCCTAGATCGTCTAATAGACGTTTCAAGATACGAAAACGTTCACCAAGTAATTCGCCATCTTTTTGTAAAGCATCGTAGTATAACATGATATCTTCATCGATTTTAGGATTTTTTGTGTCCACTTCCACCGTCATCCGGTTTCCTTGCAAACCGATGATATCAACGACAGGATTTTCAGGGTCGTAAAATTTTTCATGGCGGTAGGCATCCTGGAAGTAAACACTTCCTTGCGCCACTAAGATCGCTAAGTCAAGAATACGAGTGATCGGTAATTCTTCTGATTGACGTGACCACTTTTCTCCTGTATGACGCCACACTTTTCCTGAGATATCGACTTTGCCTCGATCATTCCACTGAGCTAATCCTAAAGACAGTCCTTTTGCATCTGTATGCAAGGCATTTCTGCCATCAACTTTATCATAATCTTCAACGACGATCACTGGTTTATGTTTCAAATTTGTTGGTATTTCCATCCTTCTCTACTCCTTTTTAGTAATTTAGTGATTTAGTAAATTACTAGATAATTAAAGATAGTATAAGATAATAAAGTGAGAAATGCAAAAAGAACAGTCCAAGCAAATCATTGCTCAAACTGTTCTTTTATTTTTTTTATTTTTTGCTTTCTGGCATTTTTATTGTGCAGAGATCGCAATACCGATCGCTTTTTCACCCAAGTGACTACCGATCACTGGTCCAAAGTGGCCGATCTCGATTTCTGCTTGTGGGTATTGTTTTTGAAGTTTTGCTTTTTCTTCTTCGGCAACTTCTAAATTGTTTGCATGGATCACATACAATTTTACTGGTGGCTTGATTTCTTCATTTCGTTTGCCAATGATTTGTTCTGCACGGGCAAAAGCTTTTTTGCTTGAACGGATCTTCTCGAATAAAATGATCTTCCCTTCCGAAAAAGTCAGGATCGGTTTGATTTTCAATAGCCCCCCGATCAGCGCAGCACCATTAGTCAAGCGACCTCCACGGACTAAGTTGTTCAAGTCGTCAACGATCAAATAGGCGTATGTATTGTCTCTGATTCGATCGATGTGAGCTAATATGGCTTCAAGTGAATAACCTTTATCATTCAAGTCTAAAGCAGATTCAACCATATGCCCCATTGGCATACTGGTGATTTTCGAATCATAAGGAACAATCGTCATCTCTTTGACGTCGTCTTTCATCGCAAATAATGTATTGACGAATCCAGAGATCCCACTTGATAAGTGTATGCTTAAGATCGTATCATAGCCTTTGGCTTTTAGTTCTTCATATAGTGCCAAAACTTCACCTACAGCAGGTTGGGATGTTGTTGGAAAATCTTTACTGTTTTTCAATAGTCCGTAATATTCGTCTGCTTCGATGTCAATGCCTTCGTTATAAATTTTTCCATCCAAGATTACAGGGATTGGAATCACATATAAATCAGGATGGTTCTTGATACGTGTTGGCAGGAAAGCTGTACTGTCAGTTACGATTGCTAATTTCATTTATTTAAGTTCCTCGTTTCAAAGAATTTTACCAGTCCTTAATACTATATCATAAGTAAGAAAAGATTTGAACCTTTGTCCGGATTATAGAAAAAGCAACCCATGTTTTTTATTAAAATCTAAGGTTTTTATCACTTTCATCCTTTATAAGAACGAATAAAAGCCAGGACTTGAAAGAATTTTTCTCAAGTCCTGGCTTATTATTTGAAATTAGCGTGCACTCTTAGTTACCTATAGAATCACTGGTGCTTGCCACTTCATCCCTTTATCGTCTGAAATTCTTGACCATTTGCATGGCATTTCTGCCAAATTGGGCAAAGGCAAACGTCAAGCCGCCGACACCACCGATCACCACACAATAAATGACTGCATGCGTTTTTGATGTCATGGATAAGGAAAGACTCAACACGAAGAAAAGAATGCAGCATAGAAGCAACATGGCCATTGTCGAACGAAACGTCTTCAAGAAGAAATGACTGATCTTTGCGAATGGCGAGATGCGGTATTCTTTTGATAAATAAAGATACCCACGAACAAACACAAAAGCAAAAGCCACTGTATTAGATAAACTCATTCCGTATCCGCCAAATAAAGCTAACCCAATCGCTTGGAATACGACTTTTAAAATAATAGCTTCTGTTGTCAGTTTGATCGCAACCAAATGATGATTCAATGATTGGAGCATCGTCGATAAAATCGTAAACAACGAGAAGAACAAGGAAGCTAAAAGTGCCATCTGGAAGTAGCCGACACTCTCTGGATCATAGCCAAAAAACAAGGTGTATAACGGTCCTGCTAATAAGGACATCCCTGCTAGCGAAGGCAAAAGGATCAATAAAGCAATCGAGAAGCTGTCCCCGACTGTTTTTTCAATCTGTAGTCGGTCTTTTTTTCCTAATGTACTTAGGATCGGCAGACTACTGATTGCGACCGTTCCGACCATTGAAATCAAGATCAGTGTCAATTTGTTCGGATTGACTGATGCACGACTAAACAAAAATTCGAGTTGTTGGTCGGCAATTTCCGGTCTGAATAAATGTAAGAATGGTTTCATCGTCACCTGATCGATCATTTGCACGATCGTGATCACCGAACCAACATAGATGAATGGTAAGGTTTCTCGAATGATCGAAACAGACGCAGAACGATTGTCTTTTTGGAAATAGCGACTTGAGATCCAGAAATCTTTTAAACGGAAATAATCGTTTTGCCGTCCGACAACAAACATATGACCAATAGCCGCAAGTCCACCGAAGAAAGAAGCAACAGTACTGATCAATACCGCTTGCACAATCGTGCCATCTGTCAACACACGCAAATAATACGTACCAGCTAAGATCACGATTACACGGATCACCTGTTCAATGATCAAGGAAGTACCGTAAGGGCGAAGATGATTTTTCCCTTGGAAGTAACCGCGCATCGCACTTAATACTGGGATCGCTACTAAGGAAGGACAGAGACTACGAATCGCCAAAATACCGTTATCGACATTCGAGATCGGACTGATTTTCGCCAAAGCGGGAGCAAACAAATACATCAATACGGCAGATATGATCCCGATAACGAACATGATATTGATCGTACTGCGAAAAATGACCCGACAAGCTTGTTCATCTCCATTTTTTGTCGCCACCGCGACTTTTTTTGCTATCGCATTTGGAAACCCAACAGTACCTAACATCAGGAAAAGGCCATATGGTAAATAGCCCACATTATAAAGGGTAGTTGCTAACATGCCATCTTGATTGTTTCCCATCATACTTAACCAAGGAATCAAATAAACGACACCTAAAACTTTACAGAGTAGATTGGCAAAGGTAAGCCAAAATGTCCCTTGCATCAATTTCTTATTCATATGTCAACCTCAACTATCTCTATTAGAATAAACATCTTCCCTATTATAACAAAAAAAACATGGAGGACAACTCGTTGAGGAAAACAAAAAAATAAGCTTCCCAATTTTTTGGAGAAGCTTAAGAAATTCTATAACATTGATAATAAAAACACAGACGCAAGTCCTGTAATGACAGACAACGCCATTGAGCGAGTCTTATAAGCAACACCTGCTACAAATAGCATTGCAACAATTTTGATGTTCCACGCAATATCTAAATGTTCATGCGTGATAAAAACATCTTTGAAGGCTAACGCTGCAAACAAAGCAACTGGTACATATTTCATCCATTCGCTAAACCATTTAGGCACTTTTCGATGTGTAAAATAAAGCATAGGAAAAACTCGTGGAATGTAGGCAACGACAAATAAGCTGATCACCAATAACAACAAGTACCACTCAGTCATGATGTTGCACCTCCTGTTCTGGGAAATGGAACAATGGCTCATTCAAAGGTTGGGTCTCTTTGCTGGATTTCTTTTCTTTTTCCTTCTTGAAGGCTCTTTCTAATACAAAACCCGCCGAAGAAGCAATCAACGTTGCAACGATCAAACCGAAAGTGTTTTGGAAAAGTACCATGAATAAGACACTGAGTATCCCAGAAAAGATCCCTGTGAAGATGAGTAAAGCATTTTTCATTTGCATGATGAACATAAAAATAAACATAGCAGTTAAGGCAAAATGCACCAAATCCGTATCCACTCGGATCACTGATCCAAAAATATTTCCGACCATGTTACTGATCGCCCAAGCCCCCATTGAAAACCAATTGACATATAAAGCTTTTCGCTTGTCCCAAGTGGGATCAGTGGAATACTTCAAATAATTGACTGCATAATTTTCGTCATTCAATGATTGAGAGAACACAGCTAAAAAGAATCGCTTTTCTTTCTTCATAAAGCCTGAAAGACTCGACCCTAGCAAAATATACCGTAGTTCTAAGAAAAAAACCATCAAAAGTGTAGTTGAAAATGGCGCTTGTGTGGCTAACATAGAGGCAACTAAGAATTGTGCGCCACCAGAAAATACTAAGATAGATAATAGACCAGCTAAGAGTGGATCAAAGCCAACTTGCTGCAGTAAGACTCCGCAAGCTAACCCAACTGGGATATAACTAAGGCAAAGTGGCAACGAAGCATGTAGCGAATCCTGCCAAGGCGCCCGTTTCTGTTTATTCATTAACGATATCTCCTTCAATTTACAACAAATAAATAGCGGACTAATTGTAACATAAATAAATAAAAATGTAGCCGTTTTATCGTTAAACAACATGATATTTTTCTCATTTTCAAAGCACAACTATTAAAAAAAATAAAAATCATCGGAAAATATAAGAGGAAATTCATTTTCCTCCTACTTTTCCGATGATTTTATTCTATATATAAACGAGTTGTTTTTTTGCCATCAAACTTTTTTATAAGTAAAAAATAACACTAGTTTCTAAATTATTTCTCGACGTTCTCTATCGTCGTTTCTTGTGTTTTCTTTATTTGCGAATAATTTGGATCATATTTATCTGTTTCAATGTAAATGTAGATTTTTTTATCCTTTAATTGTTCACGGATCGTCCGCTCAATATCATTGATGATCATGTGTACTTGGTATTCTTTGTTTTCATCTAGATCGATTTTTGCCGCAACTAAAATCTCTGTCGGACTTAAGTGCACAGTTTTGATATCAATAACGCGATTCACTTCATTTCGCTCAAAAGCAAATTTGATCTTTTTCAAATCTGTTGTAGTCACGCTCTCGCCAATAATCAAACTATAAAATTCTTTTGCCAGAAAGATAGCAGCACCCATCAATAAAAAGCCGATCAATAGTCCACTGATGGCATCAAAAGCAGCGATCCCTGTCACCATGGTCAACCCAGTGCCGACTAAGGCAAGAACGAGACCAATTACAGCACAGAGATCTTCGGTGAAGATCACGAGGATCTCACTGTGGCGACTTTCACGTAAAAAGCGCATGGTTGAAAGGTTTTCAGTATTCAATTCGTGGATTTCCTTCATTGCGATTCGTAATGAACTACCTTCTATAGCGAGACCAAATAATAGAATCAGGATGACGATCCAAGGATTACCAACTTCGTGGGCGGGATGGGTAAGTTTTTCAAAAGCTTCCATCACACCTAGCGCGCCCCCGCCAAAAAACAACATCATGGCAACAATCGTACTGAAAAAATACTTTGCTCGTCCTTCGCCAAATTGGTGTAATTCACTTTGACCACGATTCGCACGTTTGTCACCGACTAGTAGTAATACTTGATTGCTACAGTCAACGATACTATGAATACTTTCATTCAACATAGCGGCACTGCCACTGATGGCATAACCGACAAATTTACTAAACGCAACTAAGAGATTAGCACCTAACGCTGCCAATACAGAAAACATTCCGCTCTTCTTCAAATTTTCCATTGCTTTTTCTTCCCTTCATTCTTAACAACATCAAAGAGTATCTAAATTAAAGATGACGGTTTGATTATTTTTTAAAATCGTTTCTTTTGCGCCCATTTTTGTATTTTTACCATCCACACTGAACATCCAATATTTTTTTTCTTCAGTATTTTGGCTCTGACCATTGATCGAGGTAATAAATCCTTTGTCTTCTTCCACACTAAAGTTTTGTTCCAGCACATCCAGTAGGTTTTCTCCTGTATGGAAAGTCACTTTTTTTACTAAGGTATCGACCCCATCTTCTTGCAAGGTGATAGTTGCTGTTTCATTCGACACCATGGATGACGGTTTTGGGTCCGCTTTTTTTGTCTCTTGATCTGTACAACCGGTAAAGAAAAGCAACATCGAACAGACAATGAGCAAACTGGTTCCTATTCTTTTCATTTTACTCCTCCTAAGTATAAAAAAGCCAAGGAGAAACCCGATTCCTTGGCTCTTTTTTCATCGATCATCTGAGTCGATCATTCTGAAACATATATCGCACGATTGCTCTTTTTCCATCAATCTTTGCGAACCATCAAAGGTACTAAAAATTCATAATTGATAAAGAAATCGATCACTGAACGATGATAGTCACCAGAAGAAATCGCTAGATCTGTCCGTGTTGTGTCTTTAAGAGAAATTTGGAGCGACTGTCCTTTATCAAGCAACACCTTATAAGTCGTGTCGTCTAATTTCTCCATATCATACTGTGGATTTTTCATTGTGACAATAAAAATATCATCTAACACTTCTTGCGTGGCTGGAAACTTACTTGCAATATCTAATCTTAGTGGCTTCGTGTTGTCTAACAAGGTTTGATCGACCGTAAAGCCTAATTTACGTGCATAAGCAAATAATTGATTCAATTTGTGATTGAAAATCGTGATCTGACTAGCCGAAAACACTCGTTCAACAGACCAATGACGAATCAATGCTAACACTCGGTCATCATCGATCTCGATCGTCATTTGTTCTGGGGATACTCGCATCAAATTAATGGATTCTACTTGGTATCGTTGGTCGATCGTCGGTAACACAAATGAGAACATCAATTCTTTTTGTGGGGTCAAACTATAATTGATTGAAAAATATCTTGTTTCCCATACATCATATGCTTGTTTGGATAATTCCAAGCCGATATCATTCAATGGTTTTAATATCTCGTAAGCGAAGTATTCGATCAAACTTGTCTTAGCAATGGCAGAAATCGGTGTATCTTCTAACACATAGCGATGATATGCGACCAATAACTCATTGAAATCCGCTTCGATCAAATATTTGCGTAATCGTAAATCAGCTAACTCTTCTTCTGCGGCTGCAATCAAGTCAACTATGTCTTCGTGATCATGTTGTTTACCAGAAAGATATGCTTGATTTTCATTGACCGCTTGCTCGATCGTTGAACGCGCATTATCTGTTTGATTCGTCGAGTTTGGGACGACTTTTTCTTTTTCATGGATTTTGGCTTCTTCGCGAATTTCTTCTACTTCATTCGCCATCTCTTTGTCGGTGCTTGATGCTTCTTCTACTGGCTCGGTCGTTCCATGATTTTCAGCTGTTACTTCTTGTAGGTCTAAATCTTCTTGTTTTGTCATCACTCGTCCCCTCCCTCTTCTACTATTTCAGGGTTTTCACTGCCAAGGTACGACATCAAGAAACGATGGATCGACTGTCTGAAACCTTCCATGTCACCAAAATACTTTTTGATTTGACGTTGTTCTTTTTCAACGATCGCAGCGCGTAACTGGTCCGCTTTTTCTTCATGTAATAAGGTTTGCTTTTGTTTTTGGATTTTTTCTGGTTCTTCGATATAAGGCAACCAACCTAATTTTTCATTTTCGAGTGCTTGTTTCTTTTGTTCTAACGCTTGGATTTCTTCGTCTATTTTTTTACGATTTAAGAATCCTTTCGTATCATCTAACTCAGTGATTTGTCGATCGATCTCTTTGATGGCCTCTTCTAAACGCTCGATCTCTGTTTTTGCAGTGATCACTTTTGCCTCTAACTCATTGATTTTTTTATCAAAATCATGGGTTTGTTGCGTCGCGTAGTTTTCCCATTCTTCATCGATTTGCGGCAATACAAAGATTTCAGGTAAGCTAGCATCGATCCCAATCGTTGCTCGCTCATGAAAATAGGTGCCGATCTGGTAATAACTCATCGTCGGAGAGATGGTCTCTGTGTGTTTCATGAAGGGAAATTCTTGCAAGAAACGGTCATGGATCTTACGCATCAACAGCTGATCGATCTCATGGTTTTCATTTGAGCTTTTTTTAAGCTCATCGTTCAAGCGTCCATTATATAACTGATAGATCGCGGGAATATTCTCCTCGCGGACAGCTTGTTCAAAAGCTTGCAGATCTTCTAATAATTGTGAAAGATTCATACTTGCTTTTTCTTTGATATCGTAAAACGAAGATGCTTCCTCTTGTTCGTTTTCATCATAATGTTCGTTCGTCTGTGGGTCTATCATCTTACTGGCCTCCTCTTGCTTTTGAACGCATCAATTTTCCATCAATTATTCTATGTAATCCAATAGTATCATTTTCTAAGAAAAAAGTGTTACTAAGTATGCGCTGACTTAGAACAAAAATTACTTTTACTCGTATTAATTGAAAGTTAGAAAACATAAAAGAGCGGGTCAGCGATTCCCCGCTCTTAGCTTTATTTTTTGGGTAAATCTCTTGTTGTAAAATGGATGCGTTGATTTTCATCTCGTGTAAGTAATGTTTCTTCATTTAAGTAAGAGAACTTTAATTCATTTAGTTCACTATCTTCTAGCATATGCTCATATCCTGTAAAAATTGAGCGTATATACTGTTTGTACGCGTTTTTCTTTTTTTGTCTTTTTTTCATAGGACACCTTCCTTATCAAACCTATCATACCAATGAATGCCTTCTGAGACAAGCATGTTTCTTTTGTTTTTTCTTTGAAATTTCTTTATATACTTAATTGATAGTTGACGAAACCTTCAAAAAATGAAAAAATGCGAGAGTAGCTAAGGAGGGAAACAAGTGAAAAAAATTGGTTTTGACTCAGAAAAGTATATCGAAGAGCAATCTGCGTATATTCTTGAACGCGTTCATCATTATGATAAGTTGTATCTAGAATTTGGTGGAAAATTAGTCGATGATAAGCATGCCAAACGTGTCTTACCAGGATTTGAAGAAGATGCTAAAATCAAATTATTGCAAAAGTTGCGTGACCAAGCGGAGATTTTGATTTGTGTGTATGCTGGTGACATCGAGCGGAATAAGATTCGTGGTGATTATGGGATCACATATGATATGGATATCTTGCGCTTGATCGATGAATTGCGAGGATATGGATTATCGATCAATAGTGTAGTGATCACCCGGTATAACGGACAGCCAGCAACTAAAGTATTTATCAATAAATTGGAGCGTCGGAATATCAAAGTCTATAAACACGCTGAAATCGAGGATTATCCGATCAATGTCGAAAAAATCGTTTCAGAGGAGGGTTTCGGCAAAAACGAATACATCGAAACCACAAAACCGATTGTTGTCGTGACAGCTCCTGGTCCAGGTAGTGGGAAATTAGCTACTTGCTTGAACCAACTGTATCACGAAAGCCAAAAAGGCAATGCAGCAGGTTACTCTAAATTTGAGACTTTCCCTGTTTGGAATGTTCCATTGAAACATCCATTGAATATTGCCTATGAAGCAGCAACAGTCGATTTGAAAGATGTCAATATGATCGATTCTTTTCATTTTGATGCCTATAATAAGGTGGCAGTCAACTACAATCGTGATGTAGAGACTTTCCCAGTCATTAAACGGATCATCGAAAAAATCACTGGTAAGGAATCGGTCTACCAGTCTCCTACTGATATGGGCGTCAACCGCGTAGGCTTCGGTATCACGGATGATGAAGTCGTACAGGAAGCCTCGAAACAAGAGATCATCAGACGCTATTTCCAAACGGCTTGTGACTTTAAAAAAGGTTTGACAGATGAAGATGCCGTCAATCGTATCAAATTGATCATGGAAGAAGTCGGTTTACGTCCCGAAGACCGTAAAGTCGTGACCCCTGCTCATGAGTATGCAAAAACTAGTCAAGCGACTAGTGCTGAACCGATGGCAGTGATTGCGATCGAACTTCCTGACCAAGTGATCCTTACCGGTCGGACAAGTCAATTAATGGATGCTTCGGCTGCTGTTGTCTTGAATGCGATCAAATATCTCGCCCATATCTCTGATGACATTCCGTTGTTATCGCCTCTTGTCTTGGAAACGATCCAAGGACTTAAAAGCAAGGCATTGCACTCTTCGATCGATACACTCAATCTCAATGAAGTGTTGATTGCTTTATCAATCAGTGCAGTAACTAATCCAATCGCACAAGTTGCTTATGAAAAATTAGCAGAACTTGAAGGTGCGCAAGCACATTCAACTGTGATGATCAATAAGAATGATGAACAAAACCTGAAACAATTAGGTATCGACATCACTAGTGCGCCTGTTTACCCTTCAGAAAACTTGTATTATCAATAAATAATTCTTCAAAGATGGCTAAGATAGAAAAATAGAAGTTACCTCGAAAAATAAGGTGGTATCCATGAAAATTGCTCAAATTTTTGTGGGTACCCTTTTTTTAGAAGCCGCTTCTATTTCTGACTTTTACAGGTTTCAAAGTAAAATAATAAAGTAAAGGCGTTATTTATCTAACAGGTTCAGGTCATAGTTAGCTAATAAATATAAGTAGATATATATGCCACCACCGTTAAAGTAAATCAATAATTTAGGTTTTCCTGATCCACTCCTCCCCATTAAAAGACACCTGTCTTTCCCCTCTCTTCCATGTATACGCTTTAGTCTAAAAATCTCATGAAATTTCTCTCAAAAGATTCGTATTCTTTAAAAATAACATGTAGAATTAAACGGAATTTGGTAAGGAGTGATTTTTTTGAGTCAGTTTATTGGAATAATAGGTTTACTTTTAATTTTTGGGTTGGCGGTTTTGATCAGTAGCGATCGAAAAGCCATCAAACGCAAACCATTGATCATCATGCTTGTTTTGCAATTTGCGTTTGGTTTTGTTTTACTACGTACGACTTTTGGTACAGCGGTTGTTGCGATGCTAGCCAAGCTATTTGATCACTTATTGGCATTTGCCGGTGAAGGTGTCAATTTCGTCTTTGGAGGTGTAGCAAACGTTGGAAGTGCCCCATTCTTCTTGAATGTGTTGATGCCAATCGTCTTTATCTCTGCAATTATTGGGATTTTGCGTTACATCAAGATTCTTCCTTTATTCATGAAAGCAGTCGGTTTAGGATTGAGTAAAATCAACGGAATGGGTAAATTAGAATCTTATAATGGTGTTGCTTCAGCAATTTTAGGCCAATCAGAAGTTTTTATTTCCATCAAAAAGGAACTACCTTTCTTGACAGAAAAGCGTCTGTTCTCGATGAGTGTTTCTGCAATGTCAACTGTTTCGATGTCCATCGTGGGTTCCTATATGGCATTGATTGATTCAAAATACGTGATCACTGCTTTAGTGTTGAATCTTTTTGGTGGGTATATTCTTGCTTCGATCGTCAATCCTTATGAGTTAGACGAAAAAGAAGATGAATTAGTGATTGAAGAAGACAAAGAACAAACATTTTTCCAAATGTTAGGCGAATATATTTTAGATGGTTTCCATGTAGCGATCACGGTGGCTGCAATGTTGATCGGTTTTGTTGCTTTGATTGCTATGATCAATGCCTTGTTCAACGGGATTTTTGGGATTACATTCCAACAGATTTTAGGGTATATTTTTGCGCCATTTGCATTTATCAGTGGGATTCCTTGGAAAGAAGCGGTTGATGCCGGTAGTATCATGGCAACAAAACTTGTGACAAATGAGTTTGTAGCAATGACTGAATTATCGACTGGGACTTTTGAATTTACAGAACGCACCACCGCTATCTTATCAGTCTTCTTAGTATCATTTGCGAACTTCTCTTCAATTGGGATCATTTCAGGGGCAATGAAAGGGTTGAATGAAGAAAAAGGTAATCTTGTAGCAAAACATGGATTGAAAATTTTGTTCACCGCTTCATTAGTCAGCTTTTTAAGCGCAATTGTTACCGGAATACTGGTATAAAGCTATCTTTTATCTAGAGTCTTAAGTATACTGAACTTGGCTGGTTTGAACAGATGACCTGTTTAAATTGGTTAAGTTTTTTTATTTTAAATGACAGATTTCCACTTTTCGGTATATATTAGTTATGTACATGTCTTTGATCATGTAACTATAGAAAGGAATATTTCCTATGAATAAATGTTATGTATTTATTGGGCCTTCTGGTTCCGGAAAGACGACGCTCGCTCATGCAATTTTTTCTCCACAACAAAAGATCATTACGTATACGACCCGTCCCCCACGAAAAAATGAAAAAAATCACCTTGATTACCATTTTGTTTCTCAAGAGACCTTTGAAGAAATGATCGCCCATCAGGAATTTGCCGAATGGGATCGGTACGCCGATCACTATTATGGCTCAAGTAAACAAGAGATCTCAACGAAGCTTGCACAGGGTGACTGCTTCACTGTCCTAACAGCCCCAGGTTTTTGGCACCTGTATGAACAATTTGGTCGTTGTATCGTACCTGTCTTCATCACAGTAGCAAAAGAAAAGTTGCATGAACGATTTGTACTTCGCGGAGACTCACCAGATAAAATCAGGCAACGGCTCGCTCTCTTTGAAAAAGATCAAAAAGAACTTGAAAAATTAACACTTATTCCTACCTTGATCTCATTTGAAAATAATCAGACGTTAGAAATCGAAACAAAAAATTTAAAGCAAGCCATCCATGCAGCGGATCATCGCTGAACAGTTGGTTTGCTTTTAGTTTTGAGCACTTCACAATAATTTTTGATAGGCTTTTCTTTCTCCGTGTGGGAATGGAAATTCAATCATGCCACAATAATGAAAACCTGCCGAGTAAATCGTTTTTTCCATTGGATGATTGGTGGGGAAAGTATCGATCCGAACGTCCTTGATTCCTTGACATGCGGCAACGGTCAATAAATGTTCTAATAATTGTTTGCCAAGTCTTTTTCCTCTTACGTTTTGATCAAGAGCAACTCGATGGATGGAAAGATACGGCTCTCTCCCCTCCCAATTTCCTGCAATTGCTGTATAGACCGGATCAATGCCTGCAACAAGCGCCGCAGTGCCAACGATGTCTTCTTCGTCAATCAAGACGAAGCTTTCCTGCCTTTCAATGTCTTCGATGATTCGTTCTTTTGATGGTTTTTGCTCTCCCTGCCATTGAGGCAATCCTTGCTCAGCAAGGTATGCTGCAGCTTGATCAATGATTTGTAGCACTCTCGGCACATCATCTAATGTAGTTTTTCTAAGGTACATATCTCTGCTCCTTTTATTGATCTGTGATCAACTTGTATAGCTTGTCTATTCTTGAACCACTGCGTAACCAGTCTGTCGGATGATCTAAAAGCTGACTAACTAATTCAAGATGATGTAACAATGTCCATTTCTTCAAAACTCCCAGACCCGGGAATTTTTGTTGGCGATACAAGCTGACAAGCTCAAGTAATCCTTCCGTGATATAAATTTGTTGATGGTTCCTCATCAACCAACCGTACATTTTATTGGCTGCTTCCATAAATTTCAATGCTTGATCTTTTGCGGAATCATTGGTATCTGAAATGAAGTGTTTGATTCGCATATTCCCATAAGCATCGACGTATGTAATATGCAAGGCCAACGCTCGACTGGGAAATCCTTTATCGAAGTAACGACTGCCTTCGATCGTAAAATCGGAAAACCCATGATAGCCATCCATTTGAAAGAAAAGATGATCATCGCTAAAAAAATCATCATTTTTTTCTGCATAATTTTCCACATGCCGTCTCGTTTGAAATTGATCACGGACAATGATTTTATTCTCAGGCAATTGCATGCGTAAGCGACTAGAATCAGGAATGAAAAATGTCGCATTAGTTTTGATCAAAGCTTGCCAAATCGCATTTTCTCTAGGTTGATGTTGTCCATCAAAAATAATGAATGGCGGAGGTGATTCAATCATTCTTTCATAATTGCTCGGCGTAATGATCTCTGCCTCTGCTAACGAGCTATCTTCACTGGTCACCCATGTGTGAATCGGTTGATCGAACAGTTTGAACTGACCCACTTGCGGATTCTTTATGATAATCAGCGGATGATTCTTTTTTTGAAACAACTCGACAACATTTTTTAGCGTCGCCGAATCACGCACTGGCTCGATGATTGGCTGAATCTTAGTGGATAAAAGTCCACGATTTAAACTTTCCTTTAATGCAAGTAGATCGAATTGTTTGCCACGTAAATAAGGATAATACATATATTATTCACTCCAATGGTTCAGTTGGCAGACGTCGAATATGACGTTGCTGGCGCAACCAGTCCTGTTCTTGTCGCAAGGCACGATTTTCTTCTTGCAGATCATGGATTGCTTGACTTTCGATTTCTTCAATAAACCGTTCATAGTAGCGTTCTTTTGAGAAAGGATCTTGTGTTTCTGAGCGTTTTTTTAATTCTTTGTACAGCTGATCTGAAGGGAAATATTTTACTCCCCGTTCCATTTGTTTGGCCTTTCTGACTTCTCTAAACAATGAAGCCATAAAACGATTAGTCAATGCCTCTTCTGCTACACCTAACTCACGGCGCATTGCTTTTTTTGCAATAATAAAAGTTCCAGGAACAGGCATTTCCTCTTCTAATGCATACGAACGATAAACTAATACACCAATCTCTGGTGGGATCTCACTTTTGACTTCTTCATATAAATTTTTTGGTAAAACAAAATAATTATAGTGGCCAACAAAGGACAATTTAGCAGTTGAACGAAAATCAGCTTTTGTGACTTTCAATTCATAACAGCGCCATTCTCTTGTTCCGTCAAATTTCATCAGACAACTTAATGTGTCCACGATTCCATGATCCTCAGGCATTGTCACTTCCTCGACCACGATCCCTCCCTGTTCGATACAATAATGATACAACGATGATTCCAGCTCGATCGTTAAAGGAGTTTTCATACACTTCACCTCCGAACATACTTTCGCTTTTTATTCTACCTGAAAACCCCACATAATCCAACTGCCATTTTAATTTTTTGTATGCGACTTGTCTAACAATAAAGAAGCAACATAGAAAAGACGAAAAATGCAACTAAAACATCACATTTTTCGTCTTTTCAATTGAACTCGTTTTTTATTGATCGATCAGCTCAACGGTAAATTCTTCTACCTGTTTGCTATGCCGTATTAAAAATTACACGATTCATTTGTTCTATACTCTCTTACGCTTTCTCGATTTCTGGTGGAAGATAAAACAAACCATGTTTTTCAAATAATTCCCCAATCTGAAACAGTAAGTCTTCTCTTCCTCTGGCAGCCATAAACTGAATCCCTAGTGGCAATCCTTCTTCACTAACATGTGTAGGTAGACTGATTGCAGGTTGCCCAGTTAAGTTCGCTAGTTGTGTATAAGGAGTGATCGTCAAGCTCTCTTCAAACATCGCTGACACGACTGCCAACCCTTCATCTGCCGATAAATGAGGGACATCAGCCATTTGCTGACGGATCGAGTCACTTTGTAAGTCAGCTGTGATTTTAGGTGCAGTATCCGCAGTGGTTGGCGAAAGGAACAAATCAAAGGACTCAAACAAGCTTTCCATCGTGACAGCTGCATGATCCCATACGTGCAATGAATGCACATAGTCTGCTGCAGAAAGTTTTTTACCATATTGCCATAATGTCCATGAGATTGGTTCTAGCTCGTTGCTTTCTATCCCCCGCTGCAACCCATTTTCGATCGACTCGATCATTGCTGCCGTTTCAGCACCATTCATTTGATAATACGAGTTGATCAATGTACGTCCATCTAAAGGATATGGAATCTCAACGATTTCATGTCCTGATTGTTCTAGAAAATGCAGTGCATTTTGAATAGCAATTTGAGCATCTACACTTACTTTCGAGCCGATTGGTGAATCAACACAGACAGCGATTTTCAAACGTTCCTTTACTAGATGCTGTTGCCAAAATGCTGGTGTCACTTGATAAGGTGCCCCACTATTGATTCCTTGTAAAGCGTGGAACAACGCTTTCGTATCTCTCATGGAAACCGTTAATCCGAAGTCGATGGACGCTCCTTGCCAGCCTCGCCAAGCATTTGGACCGACTGGCATTGTTCCTCTTGATGGCTTCAAGCCGATCAAGCCAGAAAATGAGGCTGGAATACGGATCGAACCACCCCCGTCACTGGCACCTGCCATCGGAACGATCCCTGCCGCAACTGCCGCTGCAGCTCCGCCACTTGATCCTCCTGGAGAGTATGCCAAGTTCCATGGGTTTCGTGCTGGGCCATATAATTGTGGATCGGTAATATTCTTAAAGCCAAATTCAGGCGCATTCGTTTGTCCAAATGGAACTAAACCAGCTTTTTCAACTGCTTGGACATAATTCGAATTTTTAGACGCTCGGTGTTGTTCAAAAATCCGTGAACCAGAAGTTGCTAACCAGCCTTTTTTTTCTTGTCCTAGCATTTTTAAAGGAAATGGGATTCCTGCTAGTAGCGAATCACTCTCCAATTGTGGTTGTTTTCCATTTGATTGGAAATCAAGTGATTCAAGTGTGACAAATGCGTTGATTTCTGGATTGAGCTTTTCGATTTTTCGCTTTGTTTCTGTAAAAAGTTCTTCCGAGCTGAATTGCTTTGTTTTTAAACCATTCGCAAGATATGTTGCATCTTTCATGCTCTCCCTCCTCAGTTACGGTTATTTTCTCATATGACAGAAAAAGCAACAATGTTTACGCCTAGTCTCTTATTCTAAATAGAAAAACACTTAAAGCAGCTGAATGCTTCAAGTGTTCTTCTCTAGTTATAAGAATGAAGGAGGTATTACGACATCGAGCGTAATTTCCCTCTAAATTCGTCGATTGAATGGTAGCCTTTTTCCGCCATGATCGTCTCCAATTCTTTACTGATACGATCAAAAATAGCTACTCCCTCTTTGTGAAGTTCCGTGCCGATCTGTAACATGCTTGCGCCACATAATAAATGTTCAAAAGCATCTTGTCCATTGCGGATACCGCCAGTACCGATGATTTTGATCTCTGGTTTCAAGCGGGTATAAAATGCCCGGACATTCGCTAACGCAGTAGGTTTGATATATTCGCCTCCAAGTCCACCAAAGCCGTCTTTTGGTTTGATGACGACTGTTTCACTCTCAGTATCGATATAAAGGCCATTTCCTACACTGTTGATCGAGTTCACATAGGCGATCGGGTACTGATTCAAGATTTCCGCCATTTGATCAAAGTGGGCGAAATCAAAATAAGGAGGAAGTTTGATTCCCAACGGTTTTGAGAACACTTGAAAGACTTCTTTCAATAAAGCTGCTGTTGCCTCGAAATCGTAAGCTAGCTGCGGTTTTCCTGGAACGTTCGGGCATGAAAGATTCAGCTCAGTGATCCCTTGGTAATCACTTTCTTCGATCAACTTCAACATTTCCAGATTTTCCTCTGCACTCATACCAGCAATCGAGAAAAACAATGGTTGTTCTTGTCCATGCTCTTTCTCGTAGGCCAATGCATAATCCAGATAATAGGAAAAACCTAAGTTTGGTAAGCCCATCGAATTGATACTTCCCAGTGGCACATCATAATAACGAGGTTCAGGGTTTCCTGCTCGCTCATTGATGGTACAGCTTTTTGTAATGAACGCCCCCGCATTCGAATGTGCAAGTTCATCTAATTCCGCTGTAGTCATGCAATGGACACCAGAAGCGTTCATCAAGGGATTTTCAAAAGAATGATTTAAGAAAGTAGTCGTTAAGCTCAAGTTATTCTCTCCTTTTAATAAAGCGTTTTTTCTAGTGTATCATTTAAGCGAACAAAATCAACAAAAATTTATCGAATGTTCGATCAATCATCGATTTCTGAAGACAATACTTCTCCTGTTTGACTATTGATTTTTACATTTGTTGTTTGGTTGCCATTTTTCACTTTGACATCCCAGTAAGTAGTTCCTAATTCTTTATCAAGGTCCCAATCTGTAGCAGTTCCAGCGCCAACTTTTTCAACCGCGATTTTCCCAGCTTCTTCGATCGAGATCAGATTGCTGACATCTAAGCCGTCTTCTGATTTTTTCTGGCCGTTTTGTTCGTCACGATCTAATTGCTCTGGATTCTCTGCCTCAAGTTTTTCGTCCATCGCATTGATTTTCACTGAATATTCGTTTTGATCATCGACACCTTCAATTTTGTAGAAGTAGCTTCCCCAATCACTATCGAGTTCTAAGCTAGTGATTGCTGCATCTGGGTATTTGTTTTGGAATAATTCAATCGCGCGATCCGCAGAAACTTGAATATTAGGGTTTGCTGTTTGTGAAGAGGATGAATCACTAGAAGCAGCAGAACCAGCAGTTGTGCTAGATTCTTCTGTCTTATTCGTAGAAGTTACGGTCGTTTCTGACGACTGGTTGGTCGTACTTGAAGGGGTAGTTGTTTGGTTTGGCTGGCACCCCGCTAAAAGTAGTAAAGAAAATAAGCCTGTAAAAATAACTTTTGATTTCATAACAATTCTCCTTTTTATTAGGTATCTATTCTCAGTATAACGAAAAGAGTGAATACTGTCAGCCGATACCATGAAAAATCAGTCTATAGTCTGATTTTACAACTAAAAAAGAACTTGTTTTTACGTAAAAAAGTAAAAACAGGTTCTTTTCATTTAAATAAAAAAACAAAACTCAATAAATTATTTCCGATGCATTGGGATCGAATTGTTCCCTGGATGGACTAATAGGTACTGGATCACATCGATATTGCTCGATTCAAAGGATGCGGCACAGGCTTGTAAATAAAGATCCCACATACGATAGAACCGATCACCCATTTCCTGAGTCACTTGTTCTTGCACCGCATGGAAACGTTGCGTCCAATGTTGTAATGTCCATTGGTAATCACGACGTAAACTTTCTATGTCGATCACTTGTAGATCGTTTTCCGTGATATCCTTAATCAGTTCTGTTACACCTGGTACATAACCGCCAGGGAAAATATATTTATTGATCCAAGCATTCGTTGCACCACCTTGTTGTCGGCTGATTCCATGGATCAAGGCAGTTCCTTTAGGTTTCAACAAATCTTTGACTACTTTGAAATATTCAGGTAGATTCTCTGACCCTACGTGTTCGAACATCCCCACACTGGTGATATGATCGAAAGTCTCCCCTTTCAACTCGCGGTAATCCATTAGAAACACACGGCATTGGTCTTCTAGATGCTCTTCTTTGATTTTATTGGTGATGAAGTTGTATTGTTCTTCACTGAGAGTAATACCAGTCGCTTTGACATGATATTCTTTTGCAGCAGTAAATAGTAACGTTCCCCAGCCACAACCAATATCCAAGAGGGATTCCCCTTCTTTGATAAATAGCTTATCTAAAATATGATGGACTTTATTGATCTGTGCTTGCTCCAGACTATCTTCTGGGGTTTTGAAATAAGCACAAGAGTACGTCAATGTTGAATCAAGCCATAAGCGATAAAAATCATTTCCTAGGTCATAATGAGCATGGATATCCGCTTTATTTTGTTGCTTTGTGTGTTTCTCTTTTTTTGGTAACCACTTCAGATAATCTTTGCTACGCAAGAAACTATCGGTATGACTGTAAGCATCATTGATCAATGATTGGATGTTTCCTTCGATTTCAATGCGATGATCCATATAAGCTTCCCCTAAAGAAAGAGAAGCATTTCTCGTCAACTCTTTGATTGGGATCTCTTCATTGAACGTGATCTTGATTTGCGGAGGGTTATCGGTATCCCCATACTGCTTCGTCGTTCCATCCCAATATGTGACTTCTACTGGAAGTGAAAAAGAGTGCGAAAATAGTTGATGATAAATTGTTTTTTCTAACATAATGATCCTCCTAAAACAAAAATTACACTATTACGTTATACCTATTTCGCCAAAGAATCAACAGATTACAGGTAATAAATAAAAGCTTTTTGAAAATTTCAGAAACACAAAAATAAAGAATGCAAGGACGGAGACATTTCTGCTTCCCCTCTTACATTCTTCATTTTTTGATTCGATCAGACTTGGATCGCTTTTGAATCTTTGAAGCCAGTTTTAGCAAAAATCCATAGTAACAATAAAACGGCTATGGTCGACTGGATTCCCATCATCAAGACAAAATCAAAATGGATGAAACCGACAAAACCAGCAATTATCGAACTCACACCTAGAACATTCAACATCAAATTTGCGCTCTCTTTAAAGTTTTTTATAGAAGAAAATTTGCTTTTTCTTGTTAGCCATAAAAAGAAGGCAGCGCCGAACAAAATCAAGCCAGTCATGATAAACAATAAAATACCTAACGTCAAACTGTAAGATAAAATGATCATCGGTCGATTACTCGCATAAAATTCATTCTCTAAAAACTGTTCAAACTCTTTAGGACTTGTCATTCTCATAAAATCAAATGAGGAGGGATACGACATATTGTATTCTCGTGTTTGTCCATCCTCTTCTTGACGGATCGTCCAGCTGGTCTCTTCAAAATTGATTGCAGCTCCTCTTTCTGCCATTTCTTCTGTCGTCAGTGCTGTTCCGATGATGACATCGTTTGTTACACTGATGATCTCAGAGTCAGCTGTTAAGCGACCGTTGGTAAGTTGTAGTTCACGTAAGCGTGCCACCCCTTCCTGATCGATCAACGTATTCACCGATAAGAATTGTTCCATCGGGATCGCCGAGACTTGATTCGTATAAAATAAAGTAATGGGCATGACCATAAAAGAAATCAGAAACAGAAAGATCACGATAAATTTTGGCCAAGTGAGTTGTTTTCTACCTAGAAACAACTGTTTTGGACTTCTTAAGCTTGAAAAGTAATTGAGTGGGAATTTATCCATAGCAAACGACTCCTAACCTTTGGTACCGCCTGATGTCAGTCCGGTCACAAAGTTTTTTTGTAAAAAGAAGAACAATAAACATATTGGTACAGCAATCAAGATCGCTCCCGCCGCAAAGAGAGAAACGCGTTGGTTAGTTACATCAGAAATAAAGGTCTGTAATCCAACTGCGACTGTTTGATTCTCAGGCGTACGAAGTAGGAAACGCGCCAACATGAAGTCACCAAATGGCCCCATAAATGCCCAAAGTGCTTGGACTGCGATCATTGGTTTGACTAACGGCAAGACAATCTGTAAGAAAATTCTAAAGTGTCCTGCGCCATCCAATTTAGCTGATTCATCTAAATCGATTGGGACTGTATCGAAGTACCCTTTCATCAGCCAAGTGTTCATTGGGATTCCGCCACCGATATAAATCATTGTTAGGAACCAATAACGATCCAATGCACCTAATAGAAAGGCCATCACATAAAAAGCGGTCAATGCTGCCATCGTTGGTACCATTTGGATCACTAGAAAGAACATCAAACTTGATTTTCTTCCGATGAAACGATAACGACTATACGTATAACCGGCAAGTGTCACAACAGTTACTTGAATGACCATCGTTAAAACAGAAATGATCAACGTATTTTTATACCACGTGCCATACAAGGTTTCATTGAATAAGCGAGAAAAATTATTTAAGGTCCAATCACCGGTGAAATCCAAACTAAAAGCAGCAATATTGCCTGGTTTGAAAGCAGTACTAGCTGTGATCAATAACGGATAGATGATAATGATCGACAATAGGATCAAAAACACATAAGTAAAGAAATGCGAAAGTCTCCGTTGGAACTTAGCACTTGTACTAAAATTTTTCATGACTAGTCCTCCATTTTGAACGCATTAGTTTTCTTGAATACCAACAGAGAAACGGCAATGACGATCATCGAAATGATCAGCGTGATCGCAGAAGCCATCGAATACTGTGGCGAGGTCCCAGTGGTCAATTTATAGATCCACGAAATCAAGATATCCGTTGATCCTGCACCACCACCGACACTTCCCGGTCCCCCATTATTGAAGAGGTAGATCATGGAGAAGTTATTGAAGTTCCCTGTATACTGTGTGATGAACGTTGGTGCTGCTACAAGAAAGATTGCTGGAAGCGTGATACTTGAGAAGCGCTGCCAAGCATTCGCACCATCGATTTTCGCTGCTTCGTAAAGATCTTCAGAAATCGATTGTAGGATACCTGTGACCATCACATAGATGTAAGGAAAACCTAACCAACCTTGTATCAAGATGATCGCGACTTTTGTCCAGTTCGGATCAGTTTTCCAAGGAACGGAGGCAATATCTACAAAAGGGATATTATTCAAGAATGGAATGACTTGCGTGTTGATTGCTCCCACACTATCGTTAAAGATGTTCGAAAAACTCATGATCGTGATAAATGCTGGGACTGCCCATGGTAAAAGGAAAATAATTCCAAAAACACGTTTAAATTTGATAAATTTCTGATGCGCAATTACTGCTGTAAATACACCTAACGTGATTTGTAAGGTAGTTGCACAAAGCGTCCAGATGACGGTCCAAGAGAATACGGCAACAAACGTGTTTCGATAAGAACTTAAAAAGAAAATACTGAAGAAGTTTTCTGCTCCCACCCAATCGATCAAACTTGCTGGTGGGATGTGTTGGAAATCATAGTTTGTAAATGCTGTAAATAATGTCACTAAAACCGGAAAGATGATCGTGAAAATCATCAATAGATACGCTGGAAGCGTCAAGAGATAAGGAAAGCCTTCATCACCCACATTATGTATGACTTCCTTCATTGTTCGATTGATCTTTTTCCCTTCTTTTCTCATGACTGCGACACGTTTTGCATCTACTAGATTGATGAAATAAAAAAATAAAAACAAGGCAGTCACAATCAATTGCAAAGTTCCTTGGATCAACATAAATAATGAGTGATCTTCCATTGGTACACTACCTAAAGTAACTAAACCAATTAAGGATTGAAAACCACCTAAAACCATTTGGATGATAAATCCGATAAATAGTGCTAAAAATACTACCCCTTTAAATACTTGACCATTTGCAAATTGACCCAATCCTGGAATGATCGAACGTAACATCGTGCCTTTGACATTGACCGCTGTATCTTCTTGTTGCATGGTGTTGTTCCCCCCTCTTGATACTAAAAACAGGTGCTATATGTTGAAGCGCCTTTTCTATAAAATCATCTCACGTTCATCAAAGGTAAAACATGGAGCTGAGAAGCAATTTCCTTCACAGCTCCAACCTTTTTGATGATCTAATTAATATTTTTGCTCAATTGCTTCGCTGATCGTCTTCACCGCGTCGTCAGCCGATTCTTTTGGTGTTTTTCTGCCTGAACCAGCATCAAACATCAAGTTTTCTGCGCCTGTCCAAACTTCTGCCATCTCTGGAATATTTGGCATTGCTTGTGCTGTTTCATATTGTTCAATAACTGCAGTCGTCAATTCATCATTTGTGCCTTTTGCTGTTTCACGAGCCGCTTGATTGGCTGGTACTTCGTTGACCATTTCAAAGAATTTTTCTTGGTTTTCTGTATTGGTTACATAATCTAACCATTTTTGAGCCACTTCTTTATTCTTAGAGTAGTTACTTACGACCCAACCTTTTCCTCCACCAAATGGTTGATAAGATTCACCATTATTCAATGTTGGGATTTTTGATACGCCATAATTGATGTCGTTTTCTTGATAAGTTTGTGCTTGCCATGGACCATCAATGATCGCTGCTGTCTTGTTTGACATGAACTGTTGGTTGACAAAGTCGCCAGCACTCTTGATATCTTGCATTCCTTTAGGCCAAACATTTTGGAACCAATCTGTGGCATAGCTAATACCTTCTACTGCTCCTGCATTGTTTAAACCAATTTCAGATGGGTCTGTTCCATCTTCACCGAAGACATACCCTCCGTAACCTGAAATCAAGCCATATGAATAATAAAAATCAGTCCATTTTGCTAAAAATCCTGTGTTTGTTCCTTCTTCGGATTCGAAATTGAAACGTTCATCTTTTGCTAACGCTTCCAAATCTTCAAAGGTTGTCGGTGCAGTGTCCACTAGGTCTTTGTTATAATATAAGACTAGTGTTTCGATAACTGCCGGTGCCCCATAGATTTTATCTTCATAAGTCACTTGGGCTTTATCCGTATCATTGTAATCTGCTTCGTTACCCAATTTCACTTCTGCCAAATGTCCTTGTTGACCTAACGCTCCGATCCGGTCATAAGCTGCCATCATGACATCTGGTGCCTTACCTGCAGGACCATCAAGCGCAAGCGATTCCAATTGTTCGAACATGTCTTTTTCGACTAACTTGATTTTTACGTCGTTGTCTTCTTCAAATTTTGTTTTGATCTCATTGACATAGTCTTTGTAGCCAGTGTCGACAGAAATCGTTAATGTTTTTCCATCTTCTTCATTTGCTGCAGTTGAAGAACCGCCATTACCACAGGCAGCAAGTCCCCCGATAAACCCTAAAGATAATGCACCTAACCCGAATTTTTTTAGCAACTGTTTACTCATTTTTTTTCCTCCGATTCTATTCTATTCCTCTTACAATTTGATTATATGTTTACAAAAGCTTGATTTGCAAACGCTTTCTCTATGTTACCGATAACAACTTAACAAAGGATCAAAAATCCATTCGTTTGGACTTCAGCTTTGCCGTCTTTTAAGATGTCACAATTTTGGCTGAATAAAACATCATTTTCTAAATCGACCAAGTACGGTTCTGTTCCTTGATTGAAATAAGCATGAATGGTTTGCTGATCGAGATGACGAGTCAAGTGAATTTGTTCGTTTTTATCGTCGACCGATCGCCAAGTCAAATCCCCTTCAATCAACACTTGTTGCACTTGTTTACGCACACAGATCAATTCTTTGACGAACCCCTTCAATTCAAGATCTTGCTGGTCCTTTTCCCAGACCATACATTTTCGACAGTCAGGATCATCATGACCTGTCATGCCGATTTCTGTTCCGTAGTAGATGCAAGGCGCCCCTTTTTGTAAGAACATGAAAGCTAACACTGATTTCATCAGTTCCTTGTCCTCTTTACACAAAGTCAAGATTCTGGCTGTATCATGAGAATCCAATAAATTGAATGTCCCTTCATTGACTTGATCACGATATAGCATTTGCTGATGATTCATGCCACTGACCATTTGAGTGGGTGTGATTTTTTTATGGACGAAATAGTCTTTGATCGAATCCATAAAGGCGTAGTTCATCACCGCATGGAATTCATCGCCCTGTAACCAAGCTTGAGAAGAATGCCAGATTTCACCTAAAATATAAATATCAGGTTTGATCGTAGTGACCGCTTCTCTGAATTTCTTCCAAAAATGATGATCCACTTCATTTGCTACATCTAACCGCCATCCATCGATATCAAATTCCTTGACCCAATACGTGGCAATATCTAATAAATAATCCTGTACTTCTTGATTTGCTGTATTGAGCTTAGGCATAAATGGCGTAAATGCAAACGTATCATATGCCAGATTTTCGGCTGTTTCAGGAACATCTGTCATTTGATAGGCATCCACTGGAAATGAATGGATGTGGAACCAGTCTTTGTAGCGGGATTTCTCGCCATTTTCGATCACATCTTGCCATTGTGGTGCATGACTACCCATATGATTGAACACGGCATCCAGCATGATTCGGATTCCTTTATCATGCGCTTTTGTGATTAACTCTTTCAATAACTCTTTATCACCAAATTGTGGATCGACCGCATAATAATCGATCGTGTCATATTTGTGATTCGAGGTTGCTTCAAAAACAGGACAGAAATAAATTCCTGTGATTCCTAAGTCGGCTAGGTAATCAAGATGATCGATCACCCCTTGAAGATCTCCACCAAAGAAATCTTCCCGATCCGGATCTTTACTCCCCCAAGGCAACGTACCTTTAGGATCATTTGTTGGATCACCATTCGCAAAGCGTTCAGGAAATATTTGATACCAAATCGTTTGTTTTGCCCATTCAGGTACTTTGAAGCGATCGATTTGTTGAAAATATGGCATACGGAAATAATAGTTTGCATTCGCCAATGTTTCTTCTTGATAAGGGAATATTCCTTGGTCTCCGTAAAAACAATCCATCCCATCAATTCCCACGATGTGAAAACCGTATTGTAATCGTCTAGTATCACTCGTCAACTCGATTTCCCAGTAATCATGAAGAAGTGTACTTAACCCTTTTTTCATTGGTTGTTCTTTTAAATACCAATTTTCTGAGAAAATCGTATATGGATCTCCGCTGATCACAGAAACGTGTTTGACATCATCTTTACTTGTACGTAAGCGAATCCGCATTGTTGTGTCACTGTATAAATAAGCAAATTCACTTTCGGGTCGATGATAAATTGCTGCAGTATTCATTTCAGTCCTCCCTTGTCTTTCAGTTAACAAAAACAACTATAAAAGATAAATAACCAAAAGACAACGCTTACATTCCTGTTATCGGTAACAAGATTTTTATCAAAAAAAAGATGAATGACACACTATTTACAAAACACGCGTGATTCATCTTCTTAAATACTATTTAATTCTATATGTTTTTTTATCGTACGCATACTTCAACAACTGCTTTTCTTGCCATGTGACACCAATCCCTGATTGACCAGGAATCATCAAAAGTCCATTTGTGATTCTAGCTTTTGGTTCGACGATATCATCATGGAAATAGCGATCAAAAGCAGACAAGTCTCCTGGAAAAGTAAAGCAATCTTGACTTGCAAAATGCAGATTCATCGCTCGACCGACTCCGGATTCAAACATGCCACCTAACCAAACGAGCAAGTCATTTTCCTGACAAAAATCAACGATCCTTAAAGCCTCAGTGATCCCTCCCACTCTGGGAATCTTTAAATTGATTGCTCGACAACTTCCCAATGCATGAGCTGTTTTTACGTCTTCCAGTGTTCGGATATTCTCATCAAGACAAACAGCTGTTTTGATTTCCTTTTGAAGTATGGCATGGTCAACATAGTCACGAGGGTGAAAAGGTTGTTCGATCATCGCAAGCTTCAAGGCGTCCATTTTCTTGAATAACGGCAGATCGCTGATCGTATAAGCAGAATTTGCATCTGCCATCAATTGGATCTCTGGATATTGCTCACGCAACGCTTGCAGTGGCACTAAGTCATTGCCAGGAGTGATTTTCAACTTGATTCGTTGGTACCCTTGATCAACATAAGTTTTTGCAGTCGCAAGTAAATCTATCGGGTTGTCATGGACACCAATACTGACACCTACGGGAATCGCTGATCGTTCGGCAGAAAACAACTTTTGTAATGGGCGTCCTATTCGACGAGCATAAAGATCCCAAACAGCTGTTTCAACTGCTGATTTTGCCATAAAATTCCCTTGCGTATGCTTGAAAGCTGACCAAATTTCTGAGGGATGCGAGAAGTCAAGTTCGAATAAACAAGGAATCAGCTCTTTTTGTAATACCGATCGACTCATATCAATCGTTTCTTCAATGTAATCTGCTCGTTCAAAAGCGACCAGCTCGCCTATCCCCTGATTCCCTAACTCGTCTTCCACGATCAACAAATCAAAAGCTTTTGTTTCCAATCGACCATAGCTCGTTCTAAAAGGTGTCACTAAGGGTAGTCGCAAACAGTACTGTTGGATGTTGACTATTTTGATGGCGTCCACTCCCTTTCCATTTCATTGATCCAAGTAGTAACAGTTGTTTCAAATAGTCTAGGTTGCTCGATGTGACAACAGTGCCCGCAATCCGCAAGGACCTGGCAACAAAAAATCTCTTTAACATCTGTCATTTGTTTACCGATCTTTTGAAACTTCTCATCCTTTTGACCAACAAGATACAATAGTGGGCATTCGATACTCGCTAAATCTGGCCAATAATTTTTTTGCGCGCCAGTTCCCATATAGTAAAGACTTAATGCTAAACCTAGCTTATTTTGAGTAAGTCGCTCGTTTCTTACTCTGCTTTTTTGTTCCAAGGGTAACGCCTGTTGTGAAGCAAATAGTGGTAACTTCTCCCAATCATCAACAAAATCAATCAGAGGCTCTCTCATTAAACGTAAAGAAAGTTTTCGATCAGCTTTTTTACGACTGTTTCGTTGCTGTTCATCCGCAATCCCGGCAGTTCCACCTTCTAAAATGAGCCCTTTGATTCCTTGTGGTTGTTCGATTGCCCAAGCAAGTGCCACTCGTGCACCCATCGAGTAGCCTAATACATAAAAAGAGGAAATTTCTAATAATGAGACAAAACTCGCCAAATCGGCTACTAATGACGTAAGTTGGTAACGATAAGGATGCAGGTAAACCGCTGTTTTTCCATGACCGATCAAATCAATGGCTAAGTAATTAAACTGAGGATTCTCAAACATGAACGTTTGTGCACTACCGGTAAAGCCATGCAAACAAACAACCGTTGGTTGCTTTGGATCAGTATGCTGTAACCAACGGTAATGGTAAGTAGCACCTCGAACAGTCTTAACTGGCATCAGCCTATTTCCTCCTGATAACGACGCTTCATCTGTTCCCATAACTGGACAGGTTCTTGTTGTTGCCCTCTAATTTCAATCAATGTCCAATTCCTTTGATCCCGGCTTTTTTCAATCGCTTGCTCAAACTCTTTACTTGAAGTTGGTTGTATATAATGACCATTATATAAATCTGCTACCTTCTCTAATTCTAAATCAAGTGGCGTACCAAACAATGGTTCAAAATCAGTCTCTGGGAGTTGGTTTTGAGGAAGAAAAGAAAAGATTCCCCCACCATTGTTGTTCAATACGACTAAAGTAACAGGTAAGTGATAACGTCGAATTAGCTCCAACGCGTTCATGTCATGAAACAGCGCAAGATCGCCGATCAAAACAAACATCCGCTTGTTCCTTACCAAAGCGATTCCTGCTGCTGTAGAAATCAACCCGTCGATCCCGTTGACCCCTCGATTTCCGTAGATTGGAAATGATTCTCCAGTAGGCGAAGAAAAACGATCAACAAAGCGGATCGCGTTACTATTTGCCAAAAATAAAGCTTCCTCTGATTTTATCGCTTGCAATAACTGGCAACTAGCATTGCTTTCGCTCCATTCATCGATAGACAATTCTTTAGTGATGATTTCTCTCGCTTTTTTATAAGCTCTTTTCCATTGCGCCAACCATTCGTCAGAGGTTGGCGAATTAGGTAGTGCATCCAAAGTTTCCGATACTAGTTTACAGAAATCAAGTACACCGATTTGGATAAAACTTGTTCCTAAATGCAATGGATCACGCCATTCTTCCTCATCGATCAAAACATAGTCAGAAATAGCTTCGTGATTTTTTTTTAAATAAAGCATCACATTTTTAGCTACAGGAAGATTACCAAATTGCCAAATGACTTCAGGAGTTTCAGGAACCGGTCCAGAAAAAATCAAATCTGCATGCGGAAGATAGCCATCGCTCATTTGTTGACAAGCACCTAAATTTGCCAAGGGATCACCAATGATTGGCCATTGTAAAGATGTTGCTAAAGTAAGTAACGCTTTTGCCTCATCAGGTGTCAATTCTTTACCGACGATCATCATCCCTTTTTTTGATAACCAAGGAACAAGCTCTGGCATTTGCTTCGACACAATTTGAGTAACCAGTTTTTTGGGATGAAAAGATCCATCAAGAGAAAAAGTTAAATCAGGTAATAAAGGCTCTCTAAAAGGCAAGTTGATCTGAATTGGTCCTGCCGGTACACGCATTGCTTCATAGGCACAATTGGCGCCATGCCAGTAGCTATACCGTATCATTTCCGGAGTGGCTTCAGGAAGTGCTAATTCGATAAACTTTTTGATATGCGAACCAAATAATTTTTGTTGGTCCATCGTTTGTGGCGACCCAACGCCACGTGCTTCTGGTGGACGGTCTGCTGTAAGCACTAGCAAAGGAATGTTTGTTGCTTTTGCTTCACAAACTGCTGGAAAGAAGTTCGCTGCGGCAGTTCCCGACGTACAAAGAACTCCAACTGGTTGCTTTAATGCTTTCGCCATACCTAATGCACAAAATGCCGCAGATCGCTCGTCTACAATCACCGTTGTTTTGATTTCCGGATCTCTATGAAGTAACAAGGCAAGTGGGGTCGATCGTGAACCAGGACTGATGACGACATTTTTAAGCCCGCCTTCTTTCATTCCCTTGATGAAAGCCAATAAATACGCAGTCATTTCTTGTTGTTTAGTCATCCCTTCACTCCTCTAAGCATTGGTTGGAATTTTAGCAATGTTTCTTGGCGCTCTGCCTCGGGGTCAGAATCCGCAACAATGCCACAACCTGCATATAATATTCCTTCGGTTTCAGTCAAGATGCCTGATCGGATGCCTACAGCAAACTCACCGACATCCTCGATAGGGTCCAACCACCCGATTGGTGCCCCGTATAACCCTCTACCGAAAGGTTCATGATCTTTGATCCATTGCAACGCCAGTTCTTTCGGTTCACCACCTAAAGCAGGAGAAGGATGGATCAATTTTACTGCATCGATCAATGAGACTCCCTGCTTACGTTCTCCAGAGAAAGTCATCGCTAAATGCTGAATATCGCGGTTTTTCAATAAACGGCGGGAAGAGACAGCGACATCGCCAGCGACAATATTCGCTAATTGATTCTCTAATCGTTGAGCAACAATTCCGTGTTCTTGCGTATTTTTAAAGTCTTTTAAAAGTTCTTTGACTATTTCATCATCTTCCTGCACAGTCGATCCTCTAGGTGCAGACCCAGCGATCCCTGCAGTCATAAATTGGCTTTTCGTTCCTTGGACCAATCGTTCTGGTGTAGCACCAATGAAAGCATGTTGATCGGAGGCTAAAAGAAATAGATAAGTTTGTGGTTGTTGTTCAGCTAAACGCTGAAGAATTTGAGTTTTCGACTGGAATGATCCGTGTATTGCCATTTGTCTCGCTAAGACGACCTTTTTAAGCGAAGTTGCTTCGAGTACGATTTCTTTCCTCGCATCCTCTACATTGCATAGAAAAGCTGGAACTGCCAGCTCTTCTGACGACACAAAGATATTTGCAGATTGTTCTTGTTCTTTGCCTTTTAACAATTCACTCACAAGACTATCTAAATACGAAAAACCTTTTAAAAGACTTCTGATTGTTGTAGCTTCTTTTCTGATTGTCAGAATAACTTGAGTCTTTGAACCTACTCGTTTGAAAAGAATACTTGGTAAAATGAAAAAGCCAGATTCAAGCTTACTCCAAATTTTTTCTTTTAGGTTGTTTGGATCAAATGGAAAACCTCCAAAAAGCAAAGGTCCCCCCTTCTGTCTCGATACGTTTAAAAAACTTTTAGAAAACTCAAGAGAAAATTCTTTGATAGCGCTGGGCATGTCATCATATTCCCTATCAAATAAATTTTCTCCTAGCCCTAATAATTCACATTCCTCATCAGGAGTACACCAATAAAAGCGATCTCCTTTGGAGGGGACAAGAGACAAGAGTTTTTTAACCGTTTGATCGGCAAGCTCGTAGCTATAAGTAAAATAATGATGATTTTCCAAAAGCTGATCATCAATTGAGCTATCTAATTTGATATTCAATGTAATTCACTCTTTCTTCTGTCATTAAAAGACGTTTGATTGGTTTTCCAGTCGCAGTTTTTGGAATTTCAGAGACACAGTAGATTTTAGTTGGATGCTTGTAACGTGCTAATGGCGCTAATAGCTCTGTGATTTCTCTATCAGTAAGGGGTTCATTCAATCGCACATAAGCGACAGGAGTTTGTCCCCACATTTCATCCCAAGTGCCTACGACAGCGACCTCTGCAATTTTATTACAAGCTATAAGTACTCGCTCGATTTCAACTGGGAAAATATTCTCTCCCCCCGAAATGATGCGTTCACTCATGCGACTGACAATATAAAGATAATCCTCTTCATCAAGGTACCCCCAATCGCCAGTGTGAAACCAACCATCCTCTGTCCAAGAATCCGGATTGACGCAATTCAAATAGTGGTCGATGATCGATGGTCCTTTGACTAAAATCTCTCCCATTTGATCTGACTTCTTATCTTTTTGAATACGGATCGATACCTCAGACAAAGCTTTACCAGAAGAACCGGTTTTTGCTCCGAATGACTCCGGAGAAAGGGCGACGATCTGTGAACAAGTTTCTGTCATGCCATAAGAAAGCATCACAGGCACCTGTTTTTCCATACATGCTTGCATGACTCGTCCTTCTCCCGGCCCTCCCCCTAATAATACTTTTTTGAATGAGGGAGCATAACCACTTTCTGGAATCAATGGTTCAAGGTCTTTCAACATTTTGCTGACCAAAGAAATATAGTTGCCACTTCCATTTGCTAAAAGTTGATGGACTTGTTGTGGAGAGAATCCCCGCAACAGAATCACTTGGATGCCTAAAGCAAGTGAGCGTAATAAAATAGATAAGCCACTAATGTGATAGATTGGCACACAGCAGATCCAGCTATCTGAACGATCTACTTCTAAACTTAGCGCAGTCGCTTGGCTACTCGCATAGTGATTGGCAAATGTTTGCGGTACGCCTTTCGGTTTACCTGTCGTTCCAGAAGTATACATGATTGATGCGATTGACGCTTCTTGATACCCCTCATCAAACCAATCCTTCGGCTGTAGAACGTGTAATTCCGAAGGATCGGGAAATGAATACCAAGTGATTTGTTCGTTGACCGCTAATTTTTTGGCGGAAATAAGAATAAATGTCCCTGCATCTGCCATCTGTTCACTGATCTCATTCGTTGTCAAGCGTGTATTGACAAACTGGATCTCTTTTCCTAATTCCCATAATGCTAAGATCGATAAATAGCCATCTAGATCATTTTCACAATACAAGGCAACTCGTTCACTCGCTTTGGGTAATATTCGATGATAATACTCTGCAAAACTCTGAACGTGGGATGTCAGTTCGCTAAAAGACAAACATTGATCGTTCCACTGACAAGCTGGTGCATCTGGATGAAGCATTGTTTGTTTTTGCAACCAGCTATTAGGTTGAGGTTTAAGGGAACTTAGGGAATTGGTCAAAATCAGGTTCTCTTTTTTCTTTAAATGCGTCGCGCCCTTCTTGTGCTTCATCCATGGTGTAATATAAAAGCGTCGCATCTCCGGCCAATTGTTGGATACCTGCTAAGCCATCTGTATCTGCGTTCATTGCCGCTTTGATCATTCGTAGAGCTAGCGGGCTTTTCTTCAACATCTCTTCTGCCCACTCAATCGTCACGTCTTCCACTTGTTCGATTGGTACGACCGTATTGATCCAATTCATTGCCAATGCTTCTTCAGCACTATATTGCTTCGTCATGAACCAAACCTCTTTCGCTTTTTTATGCCCTACGACCCGAGCTAAGTAACCTGAGCCATATCCACCATCGAAGCTACCAACGTTAGGCCCCGTTTGACCAAATTTCGCATTTTCCGCTGCGATTGTGATATCACACACAAGTTGTAAGACATTGCCCCCACCGATCGACCAACCTTTGACCATCGCGATCACTGGTTTAGGAATCACTCGGATCAACCGTTGCAAGTCTAATACATTCAAACGTGGAATTTGGTCTTCACCAACATACCCACCATTTCCTCGAACTTTCTGATCACCACCTGAACAGAATGCTTTGTCACCAGCTCCTGTCAAAATGATAACACCGATATCTTGACGATCACGACTGATTGTAAAAGCTTCAATCATCTCAAAGACTGTTTTTGGTGTAAAAGCATTATGGACCTCTGGGCGATTGATTGTTATCTTAGCAATCTTCCCATATTGTTCAAATAGGATCTCATCGTATTCCTTGATTGTTTTCCATTCTCTCATTTCTATCTCCTCCTAAAATTCATTAGATTTATTATACACAAGTTTTAAGCATTTAATGATAATTTCTTTATAAATTACTGTACAAAGAATATTGAATGAGTTAAGCGCAAGAAAAGCTTTATAATCTAACTTTCAAATAAATGATGTTAGATTTTTTCAGTGAATTTATTGTTTCTATTTTTCATTGTAATTGATTACTTCAAATATATTCTCTTATTAGTCCGTGGGTATATTCATAATCTACCATATACCTAATACGTAATTTTTTTGCTTTTACCATCCATACTCATAATAAAACAATTGCTACGCAAGCAAATGAATATTTTTTAACCTCTATTTCGCTTACTATTTTAGTCGCTTTTTCTTAGAAAGAAATGCTTTCACGGCCAGTACAGCTTTTTATATAAATAATGAAGAGGTCAAGACAGAAGTGTTTAGCCTCGAAAAATAGCTATCCCCGAAAATTGTTCTTCAGATTTTTGTTGTTAGCGCCTTTTTTCGAAGAGGTTAATTCTGTTCTCGCCGTTTATTCGGTTTGAGGTGGTATGAGAGGGCTAATGTCCCCCCTCTCCAAAGAATTTAATAGACAATAGGCTAAACCGGTTATTTTGACAGAGTTTTTCTAATGAACGAGAGGAGACACCGGTTGCTTCAAAAACAATTTCAGGTGTTTCTGTAAGTGCGGTGATTTATTAAAGTAACTGGCGGAACCCTTCTTGATTGTGGAAGTCTTTCCCTTCTGAAAGACAGTGTTGATTATGGTAAAGTACTTTGTAACTTTCACCTTTAGATACGTCAAAGCAAAAATAAAGGACATGGGACTTCTCCTATATTATTTGATTGAACGTTCTCCACTCATTCATTCCGTTTCGTCTTTTCTTTACACGGACTCAAAGTCCCAACATACTTAAAACAGATTCTAGAATGACAGTGAGGGGGCTCTTTTTTGATTCGGACTCGAGGTCCATGAGAGTATGTTCGAGCTTCCTTTCACTCTCACTATACTCGTCTAAGAGAAATAGTTGGTAAGATATTCCGTCGAAATATCTTACCAACTAATCTTAGTATGTTTTTAGTAGTTATAGTGTCATCACATGGTATCTGAACAAAATTGTGTAAAACTTTCTTTGTCAATATTACCTCAACAGATTTATTTGGTTAAAGTATAAGTGATTTTATTAATAGTGATATTTTTAATGGTTGTTGGCCATCCGTTGCTATTCCATTTCTCGGTATTTGCTTGTTTTTCGATTTGTTCTGCACCTTTTTTATAAAACTTTGTTTGATTTTTATTGTACCAAGGATCATTATGAGGATTTGGACTTAATTGGTATCTATGTTTACCCGGATTAATTTCATATCCTCTGTTTTTTCCACCAAAGGATGCCTCCATCCATTTATATTCTTTGCCTTCTACTCTTATCGTACCAGCAATCTTGTATGGTTCAGTAAACATCGCTTCATTCTGACTAATTTGACTTTGAGCTTCAATAGTTTGATTCGTCCAATATACACAAGCACTTAAACAACCGAATAAACCTAGTAAAACAAATAAAAATTTCTTCATGATACTCACTCCTTACTTTTTAGGCCCACTTTAAAATTACTAATGTTATGTGATTTAAATGTGAAGATTTGCTTGCTTTTTATTTAGAATACGCTTACATTTTCGTCACATTAAAGATTATGTATCGATGTAGTAGTTTCACAGTCAAATCTTTCGAAAACAAGTAAAAAAACGAAAATTTGAAAATAAATTTTCGTTTTTTTACTTGTTTCTGTTAGTTTTCGACTTTTCTCAAAACTGTGCGTAATTATGATATCAATTAGATTTCAATGCCAGTAACCCAGTATGAAGTAACGATACCGTTAGCAGTTGAACCAATCGCCAACCAAGTATAACCTTCACTGATTGACTGTCTTACAAAGGCATGGCCATTCTTTTGTACGAGTATTTTGTCATATTCGAACGTTTCCCCCAGATCCACGCGGCGTAGGATTGGCAGACTAGTTGGATTGGTTACATTGTCACTTGAAGGTCCTCGTAAGTTGATCCCTCCTGAAATAGCGACAGTCACTTCACCTTTTCGTTCAATCCATTCATTATCAGATGATGCTTCTGCTACTAATGAACCTGAAACCCAGCCGTTATCATCAACTTCATACCAGTGTCTGATACCATTCACTAACTCCCCGTTGATCGTCACTCGTGCAGAATGGAAGACTTGACTTCTAGTTAATTGACGTAAAATTGCTGATCGTGTGTTTGGCTCTTGGCGTACATTTAAAACATCTGCTGCTACGACCATTTCTTTATTCCAATCATGCATGATATAGTCTGGTTCTGGAACGTTGCCATCACCACCATTAAGGATATCTCTGACAGCATCCATATTGGTCCCTGGACAAATATTTGACGCATGTCCACTGAACTCATTATGTCCTAAGACATTTTCAACGGATAAACCAAATCGTTCCATTGCGACTTTCGCACGCTGATTGAAGGCTTCTTCTTGGGCTTCCGTAAATGAACCATTCCCTACTAAGCAGATGTGATAGGTTGGTGTATTGTGTCCACCAACACCATTAGTTACATCCTCATCAAAGTAGCACCATTGCACAGTTCCATCACGCAAGATAATCTCATGATAGCCGCCAGTTCCCCAGCCTAGTTCGCCATTCCAATATTGTTGAAAGATAAAAACATCTCCTGTTTCAGTTGCTGAATGGTGGCGTGCAATGTTTTTGACCACTGAAACATCTCGTTTCGCATTTGTTGGCCCTAAAATCCGTGAATCTCCTCGTAAATCCTCAATTTTGATTGTCATAATAATCTTCCTTCCTCTGATTTTATTATTTTACAAAATCATTTTCTCATTAAATTTTGATATTTTATTTATTGTTGTATTGTTTTTGTTTGATTATAATATGAACAATGAAACAAACTTTATTATCGTTTAGGAATGGTCAAAGTATATTCTGGAAAAGAAATATCAACTGTTTGTCCACTGATCACATTTCCATTTGGTTCATTTGTCCGTCTTAACATAGGAAATACTTTTTTTCCTGCATGTTTTTGAATGTCAAGTGTGCCGTCCAAACCGAACCGTAGACCAGTTGGTAAGCCGTAAGCAACATTTACATCGTTTCGTATAATGCCAGCTGACCGGCAACGACCAACTTCTACAGATGGATTATCGACATCTATCCAAAAAACATAGCCTAGATCTAAAAAGGCTGCTCCATTTTGGGGTATTAACCATCCTGCTATCCGAAACGTACCTAAAGATAGCTCATTGAATATTTCTAATTTTCCTCGATAGTTTCCGACTGCCTTGGGTGGACTAGCTAAAATGATTTCATCATGTGTCAAGTCCTCAGCAGCACTTAAGCGATCACGAATCATCATCATGTTAATACCTGGACAGATAGTTGAAGAGTGTCCAATGAACTCATTGTGCCCCATAACATCCTTCACTGATAGGTCAAAACGTTGCATCGCCGCTTTTGCTCGCGTGTCAAATGCTTTTTCTTGTTCTTTAGTGAACGAGCCAGTTCCCACAAGACAAATATGGTAGGTTGGTGTGTTATGTCCCCCCACACCATTCGTTATATCTTCATCAAAGTAACACCATTGTACTGTGCCATCTCTTAGGATAATCTCATGATAGCCGCCAGTTCCCCACCCCAATGTGTTCTTCCAATAGTTTTGAAACGCCCAAACATCTCCTGTGGTTGTTGCCGAATGATGACGCGCAATTTTAGTTATTTCTGATGCCTTTCTTTTGGTATTGGTCGGTCCTAAAATACGTTCATCTCCTCGTAGATCCTCCAGTTTTATCTTCCTCACCTCCTTTACTGGTAAAAGAAACTTGGACGATCAATTGCTTTTATTAGACTCCTGTAACTTCATTACCTGATCTCCTAGATCAAATAATCCGCCTGCGGCCAAACCAGCAATCGCTCCTGCCCATAAATAAAGAATGAGATCCTGTGGAACGAATGAGAAGGAATACAGCCCACTAAGCAAAATTCCAGTAATCACGTTGCTGATAGGCAAAAGTTTACTGCGTCCTATTAGTCCTTTCATCAGTTCTGTCACACCGACGACCAGTGGCGTGATAATACTTGAAATCGTTAAGATTTCGGTCAACTTACTTCACCTCCTTTCCAATTTGTTTGAAAATAGATTTGATTTGTTCTTCAATAATTGATAGACGATTGCCATACTCGATTTGGCTTTTTTCTACTCGAACAATAGTATTTTCTAATTTCCCCAATGTATGATCGAGCTTTGTAAACATTGCATAGAATTTTGCTACGCCTACAATCAACGTTCCACCAAGTGTTATGACAGCCATCCATTCACCAATTGATACTTCCACCATTCTCTACCTCCGTTATATTTGACGTTTTCATTTCTGTGACACTTTTTTTTCTTTCATCATTTGATTCTTCTTTCGTTTCATATAGTGACTTAAGTTGATTGCTCTATTTTCATTATTCCGCTATATGTGCTATGTTTATCTTGAAAATGTAGATACACCTATCTATCACCTGTTATTACATAGAAAAGCAAATACTCGTTATTTTCTGCCATTTCCTAAGCTTACATTCATACTAGCATCAAAGAAGAGAGGGGAACCGCCAATCATCTGCCAAAAAAACGCCAAATTATTTATACGCAATCAGTTTTCCACTCTTATATGCTTCAGCAAATTCAATCAATGCTTCTGCTTTTTTTCTCTGAATCGTTCTTTCGGAATAACCAATTTCAAGACTAATCTTATAATTCGAAAAACTTTCAGGAACAAAGTAAGAATAATAAAGGATCATTCGATTCGTTAGACTCAAAACCATCAAAGCATTTATGATTGCATTCCTTTCTGCTTCAATCGCTATCATTTGCATAGATGCCCTTTCTGAAGATTGATCAGAAAGAGTTGCTTTTAAGCTATTGATTCTACGAGGAGATTCAATGTCGACTGTGACACGTCCTACCATCCTATCAAGTTTACGAAAATTTTTTAAGACTTCTCTCACATTGCATCTTGTTTGTTTCACATCTATTCTTTTGGGGTACATCACAAAAATTCACTCCTTTAAAAAATCATCTTTTAGATTTACTGATATAAAGTATTTGGCTTCTACTAGTCAAACCGCAAACTAAATTGCACAGAGTTTTCATTTTATTTCTTTTCCAACCCATATAAAAATAGTCATTTCCTAAGGTATGAATTATTTTTTTGTCATTATACTCAAACAAATGATTGTTCGAATTACCCAATCATTAAATCTTCATAACCAATATCATTGGATACACAATATATTTCTATTTCTTTTCGTGTGTATTTAGTATGATTGACCTGTTTAACCGGCTTTTTTGAGATTACGTAATCCATACCACATATTTACTCCTCTTTTCCAAAGTAGTTTTTCCTTCAATTACCTCATTAATGCTTCTATTCCTTCAGAATCTGGTTGGATAAACCGAAGATTTGTACGTCCGAGTTTTTTCTTCTTTTTTTTTCAAGACCGACAGTCCAACGACATTCTTACTCACTCCTTAATAAAAATTAAATGTGTCTGCTTATGTTAGTACCTATTACAAGGACGCTAAAACGTTGAAAGACCATCGTTTGGTTTGAAAAATTTTATTCGTCACATAAATTAATAGGTCATATGCTGTTCATCAATTTTAAGTGGTTATCTTGATGTTTATCACCTGAATCACTAAAGATTATTTTGGTTTAATCCACGCGAAATATAACTTAAAGTTGATTTGTTACCAAAAAATATATAGTCATCGGAAATACCATAAATTTCCGAAAATTTCTTTGCTAAAGAAATCGGTACATCAGTGGCATCATCCTCGTACTCAGCAAGCTGTTCCTTAGTAAGATTTAGACCATAACTATTTTGCAGAATGTCAATTACTTCAGTCTGATCCAAATCTGAATTTACTCTTGCTGCTTTCAAAGATATTTGCAACATATAAAACACCTCCTATTATATATTTTAATATAACTTAAAGTTATAGTAAATATTTTTATATAACTATGTATAACTTAATGTTGATTTAGACCAGTTTCTGGTATATTATTGGAGTAAGAATTCGGAGGATTATTATGGATAAAAATATTATTGGACAGAAGATTAGTGAACTAAGGCATAAACAACAAATGACGCAAGAAGAATTAGCAATAAAAGTCGGCGTTAGCAAGCAAACTATTTCTAATTGGGAAACTGGATTAAAAACACCCCGTATGGGTGCTATTCAAAAAATTGCTGAGTTATTTCATGTGACAAAAGGTTATATTATTGAAGGTGAGGAAGAAAATTCTCGTCGTCTAATCTCTATTTTTGAAAAACTAGATAGCGAAAGACAAAAGTCAGTCATCTCTTTTGCAGGAAAAAAATTAGAAGAACAACAGTTAGAAACAAAGCTTGATAACGAAGAACTTCTCAAAGAAATTGATGAATTCGTAGAGGAATATGGATTCGAGGCCTTTGAAAATTTACATAAAGTAATTACCAGTAAAAGGCAAAAAGAACAAAATAAGAATATCAGCTAAACCCCTATCCCCCTTTTTTAAACGAACGGTTACAATTTTAGAATAATAATAATATAATTGTTATATAACCGTATATATAGGGGGTGTTTTTTTCCTGATTGCCTAAAAAAAATGATTTTTCAAAAGAAATAGTTGATTTTGAAAAAAGACTTCATCATAAAAAGGCAGGAGTAGAAAAAGAAAAAGCTTTGGTTAAAGGGATAATTGGTGGCTATACGCCTAATGAAATTAAAGAAATCCGTGAATTAATGAAAAAACTAAAAAAAGCAGACCATTATTTGTTTTTATGAACTTTAGCATTTTTTCTGGTAAAAGATTTAGAACGAGTATCTCATTCAAACTAAATGATTACATTTTAACAGACAGTCCTTCCATTCATTAGTAAAAGTATTTTTAATTTAATCCCTAGTAGTTCGCAAACAGTTTTTTAATGATAAAAATAGAGTTTAATTTCGACAGTAGCGATAAAGAATAAGAAATAAGGAGTAACAGGATGAATTTATTAGATCATCTAGGGATTGAAACGTGTATTGTTTCACCTAAAGAAGTCCAATTGACTTTAGCAATTGACGAAAAGCATCATCAACCTTATGGCTATTTGCATGGAGGAATCAATGCTGTATTGATCGAAACGGCTTGTAGCATTGGGGCTAACGAATATTTACAAGCCCCCCACTTTGCTGTAGGGATCGATCTGCAAGTCCAACATTTAAATAAAGCCTCTACAGGTACCTTGAAAGTGGTCGCACATCCTGAGAAAGTCGGGAAAACTATTCACTTTTGGCAGGCAACGGTTTATTTAGATAATGATTTGAAAATCGCCACTGGCCAATGCACTTTGCTGGTCAATTAACTCTTATAAGGAAAATTAAAAAAAGATTGAACCAGCTCTAAAAATCTCATTCTTTGTTCCATTTCATATTTGTTTTTATATAATGGTATGCACCATTTCGACCTATTATAACTTTTAACTATTCTTTATAAATTTAGGTTTATCTAACTTTCTTTTTCAACTTTGTTAACTTTTATACAAAATTAATGTATAATGAGAATAGTTGGAAATAAATGTATAGTAGGAAGTGGATAAATGAAACACGGTAGAAATATAATTTGGACATACATTAAAATAGTGTTTGCTTTAACTATTTTAGCTATCAGTATCAACATGTTTTTAGGTCCGCATCATATTGCAGCTGGTGGCGTAAGTGGACTTGGTATTTTACTTGAGTCAGCTTTAGGTTTGAACCGAGCAACAGTTATACTGGTTTTGAATATCATCATGTTGATCTTGGCCTTGATTTTTTTAGGCAAGAAACCTTTCTTTAAAGTATTATTTGGTAGTTTAGTCTTCCCAGCGATCATTGAGATTGTCCCAGAGTATATGATCACGCCTGATCGTCTCTTATCAGTCATTTTCGGTAGTGCGATCTTTGCTTTAGGTGTAGCTATCTTATACAAAAATAATTCATCTAGTGGCGGTACCACGATCCCTCCCCTTATCTTCAAAAAATACTTCAATTTAAGTACTTCCATTGGACTTTTATTGACCGATGCTGTCGTTGTTTCGTTAACCTTATTTGTTTTTGGATTTGATGAATTTCTCTATGCGATTCTGTCGATCGTAATTACATCCATCGTGATGAATTACATTGAAACAGGAACAAATCGTCAAAAATCGATCATGGTGCTAAGCGAGAATCATCTTTTAGAAATCCACACACGTTTAAGTCAGGAGATTGGACGAGGGTTCACGATCCTAGAAGCTAGAGGCGGTTATAGTAATCTATCAAAAGAAGTGTTATTGATGGTCGTAACTGACCAAGAATTTTCTAAAGTCAAACCGATAATTGAAGAAATCGATCCGAATGCTTTTGTCATCGTCAATAGTGTAGCAGAAGTCATGGGTAGTGGATTTACGTACCATCCGATCGAATGATGTCCCAATTAAAATGAACAGACCTATTCCTATAAAAAAGTCTACTCTTGGTTTTTATTCATAAATCAGGAGTAGACTTTTTTTCAAAACAAGTTAGTTGCTCTACCTAAATAAATTGTGTACAATTTAATTGTATCAAATATAAAAAGAGGAGTGATTTTTAATGAAAAAAATGTATTCAACAAAAATGATCAATACTGGCGGACGTTCTGGTGAAGTACACAGTCCAGATCACTCATTCGAGCTTAACATTGCAGCTCCAGGTAAACGTGTAGAAGATGCAACAAATCCGGAACAATTGTTTGCCGCTGGCTTTAGTGCATGTTTCAATAGCGCACTAGACTTGATCAAAACACAAAAAAATATTGACGGTGCATCAACAATCAGCGCTCAAGTGTCTCTATATGCAGAAAGTGAAATGAGTTTTGTGTTAGGCGTTGAGATCGAAGGTTCAGTTGAAGGTTTATCACTCGAAGAAACACAAGAATTACTAGAAGCTGCACATAAAGTTTGTCCTTATTCAAAAGCAACAGCTGGCAATATTGAAGTCACTTTGACAGCCGTAGAGAACTAGATTTTTTTAGGAAAAACAAGTATGCTATAAAGTAGCACATTAGGAGGTGGTCTATTTGGAGGAGTTATTACTAAAAAATCAATTATGCTTTCCTTTATATGCCACCTCTAAAGAAATTACTCGTTACTATACGCCCTTGTTGAAGCCACTGGATCTTACTTATACGCAGTATCTTGTTTTACTTGTTTTATGGGAGAGAAAACAAATCACCATGAAGGAATTAGGCCAGATCTTGTGTTTAGATTCAGGAACTTTGACTCCTGTAATAAAGAAATTAACTGGTAAGCAGTATATCACTCGTAAAAGAGATGATACAGATGAACGAGTATCTATCCTCTCTCTAACTGAACAAGGATTTTTATTGCAAGACCAAGCAAAAGACATTCCAGAAAAAATCCTTGATTTTTTACCTTTAGATGAAGAAGAATTATCTATGTTGCTTCATTTGACGAAAAAAATGCTTAAAAATTTTAATAAAGAACAAGACGCTCGGTAATTCAATTACCGAGTTTTTTTCGCTTAATTTTACAACGTATAAGAAACGGAAATCATTTTATTAGTAATTTTCCCTTAATCGTCTTAATATATAATTAAAAAAAGGAGGTTATTATAATGTGTACATCTATTACTTACACAACTAACGATCATTATTTTGGACGTAATTTGGATTTAGAGATTTCTTATAATGAACAGGTGACGATCACTCCAAGAAATTATCCTTTTGTTTATCGGAAAGCCCCAAAACAAGAGTCTCACTATGCGATCATCGGTATGGCAGCAGTTGTAGATAACTACCCTCTCTATTATGATGCAACAAATGAAAAAGGTTTGAGTATGGCTGGTTTGAATTTCCCTGGAAATGCCCATTTTTTTGACGAAGATGCCGAAAAGACCAATATCACACCTTTTGAATTTATTCCTTGGATATTGAGTCAATGTAAAAATGTGGAAGAAGCTCGTACGTTATTAGCGGATATCAATTTAGTCAACATCAATTTCAGTGAAGAACTACCGTTATCTCCTCTTCATTGGATATTAGCCGATCAAGAAACATCGATTGTTATTGAATCAGTTGCCGAAGGATTAAAAATTTATGATAATCCAATCGGTGTACTAACAAATAATCCAACCTTCGACTATCAATTATTTAATTTGAACAACTATCGGTCAGTCTCACCGACTACCCTTAAAAACCATTTCTCCGATGAACTTGATTTATCGGTCTATTCTCGCGGGATGGGCGGATTAGGTTTACCTGGAGATTTATCATCTGCTTCGCGTTTTGTCAAAGTTGCCTTTACAAAATTAAATTCTGTCAAAGCAACGACAGAACAGGAAAGCGTTAGTCAATTCTTCCATATCCTAAAATCGGTCGAACAACAAAAAGGCCTATGTGATGTTGGGAATGGTAAATTTGAGTATACGATCTATTCTTCTTGTTGCAATGTGGATAAAGGAATCTATTACTACACTACCTACACAAATAGCCAAATCAATGCAGTCGATATGACGAAAGAAGATTTAGAAAGTACAGAATTACTCACCTATCCATTGATTGAAGAAGAACAAATCCACTATGTTAACTGATTATTAACCATATTCTACGCAAACACGCCTTGAAACAGAATGTTTCAAGGCGTGTTTTATCTATTACAATTATTAGTTGATTTTTCTAAAAGTAACCATGCTCATTCCTGTGATCAGTAGACCAAACATCCATGTAAAGAAGCGATTATGCTCGCCCGTTTTAGGTAATTGATTCGTTACTTCATCTGTTGATGTTGCAGAGTGTTTATCATTAGCTACTTGATTTGAAGAGTGAGCTATTTTTGTCATTGGTAGAATTTCATTCGCATTTTCAGACAATTTTTTATTTAGCAGTACATCTGTCGTACCAATAGATGGAATTGATTGTTTTCGAATTTGAAACAATGGTTTTACTTGTTCAGGTATTGTGATCGTTGGTTTGCTGCCTTCAGGGTGGATTTGTGGTTTAATCACTTCTTCACCACCATGTCCACCATTTCCATCTTCCTCGTTATCTCCTTCATAGTTTCCATTGTTCCCCTCTGGTTTATCCGGTTTTGCATCTGGATTCTCATCTGGATTATCTGGTGTTACATCGGGATTTCCATCCGGATTATCTGGCGTCACATCTGGGTTCTCGTCCGGATTATCCGGTGTCTCATCGGGATTTTCATCTGGGTTATCTGGTGTCACATCTGGGTTCTCATCTGGGTTATCCGGTGTCACATCAGGGTTCTCGTCCGGATTATCCGGTGTCTCATCGGGATTTCCATCCGGATTATCTGGCGTCACATCTGGGTTCTCGTCCGGATTATCCGGTGTCTCATCGGGATTTTCATCTGGGTTATCTGGTCTCACATCTGGGTTCTCATCTGGGTTATCCGGTGTCACATCTGGGTTCTCGTCCGGATTATCCGGTGTCTCATCGGGATTTTCATCTGGATTATCCGGTGTCTCATCTGGGTTCTCGTCCGGATTATCCGGTGTCTCATCGGGATTTTCATCTGGATTATCCGGTGTCTCATCGGGATTTTCATCTGGATTATCTGGTGTCACATCGGGATTTTCATTTGGATTATCCGGTGTCTCGTCTGGGTTCTCGTCCGGATTATCTGGTGTCACATCAGGGTTCTCATCTGGATTATCCGGTGTCACGTCGGGATTTTCGTCTGGATTATCTGGTGTCACATCAGGGTTCTCATCTGGATTATCCGGTGTTACGTCTGGATTTTCATCTGGATTATCCGGTTTAGGATTAGGATCTGGATTAGGATCTGGATTAGGATCTGGATTAGGATCTGGCTCAGTCACGCCCCCTGTTCCTCCAGCTTTTTGTTCAACGGTTTGACGTTGACTATATGGTGTCAAATGATGACTGTCCTCAGGTTGACCATCTGCTACTTTTACGGTAAATAAAGCAGGTCTACTGATTGGTTGTGTCAGTGTAATATTAAACGTAAAAGTTGCTAGTTTGTTGTGGAATACAAGTGAAGCTGGATCGTGTTCGATCTTCAAGGCTGGATCAACGTTTTCAAATCGGACAACAGACTGTAAAATCGGTTGGATATCCCCTGAATAAGTCACCAGTGTCTTCACCGTGATCGTCTCTCCTAGTTTAAGTCTCATAATACCAGAGTTTGCTGAAACATGTTCTTCTAAAAATTTGATTTGATTCACATTTGCCCAGACGGAATGAGAAGCTAGTTGAGCAACATCATTGCTAGGTTGTTCATCTGTCTGTGCAGCTTCGACTGGTACAGAAACACTACTCAGTAAAACTGAAGCAAAGAGAAGACTTAAATATTTCATGAGAATTCCTCCTATTTAATATCATTATCATGTTAAACATAAGATAATATAGATTGATACGGAAGATTTACTGTTTTTTTGTTGAAAATAAAGAAATTTTCAGTAAAATTTTCAACCGGAGGAATTTCAATGCAAACACAAGAAGCAATCAAAAAGTTTTTATTAAAGAAGAAAAATGTAACAAAGCTTGAGATTTTTCTTTTTTTAACAGAGCATCAGTTCTTTATCACCACGCACTATCTAGCGGACCATTTTAAGATGTCTGATTCAAATTTTCTTTTATATCTTCATGAAATCGAACAGGACTTCCATGCTTTGGGCATAAATAATCTTGAAGTAGTGAAAAACAAAAAGTTTGTCAAAATTTCTTTGAACGATGCTGACCTTGCGAAGTGTTATTATGAATTATTTGGTAAATATTGTTTTGAATCAACTAATTTTCAAATCATCGCTGCCTTACTTCGACAAAAAGTCAACTCAATGGTCACGATCAGCCAAATGACAAATTACAGCCCTTCATATCTCTATTCTAAAATGAAAGCAATCAACCAATTTTTAGCTTTATATGGAATCTCCTTTAAGTTTTCAATTAAAGGAAAAAAAATAATCACTGGTAGTGAAGTTCAAATCCAATATTGTTTTCTAGATGTTTATTGGACGATTTTTGCTAATACATCCCTTCCCTATCACAAGGAAGAGCCAAAAAAAATCAATTACACACTCCATGTCTTCTTCAAGAAAGAGTTATTGGATGGGATGAATGGTGGCGTCTTGGATAAGTTGTATCTTCTCTTAAAACTTTGCCAGGACAATTTTCCTATGACTTCTTTAGAAAATGTTCAAAAAGAATTAAGTCAGTTTAAGTATATTGATCTTTTGATTGAACCTGATGTGGATATTTTAAATCCTGATTTACCGATTTGTCGGGAACAACGAATCATACTCAATTTATTAGCACGCCTAACGATTTCTCAATTGGATAGTGAAGAGCAAAGTTTGACGCACTATCAAAGACTGTTAGCGATCGATTTTCCTTATTTGATTTATTCCAAGAAATTAGTTGAAGCATTCAGTCAGCGTTTCGCTTTAGAGCTACCTGAAAAACAAAAAAAGTTATATGCACTGTCCTTTACGATCAATAAACTTCACAATACCTTTTTGGATAGCGAACAGCCAAATACGCCTTTACCGACTTTCTTACTTTATAAAGATCAGAAAAACTATGAACACTTAAAAACAGTCGTAGCTGAATTTTATGAGAATTTCCGGCAAGAAAATTGGCATTACTTACCAGATTTTCTAGAAAAAGAAAATATTTCATGGGTAATCGAAGAATTACTCCATTTCTACGACCGTTTCAAAAAGCAACCACCGATCATCATCGGTGTGAATCATACGAAAGACTTTTATATCAGTAAAGATTTAATTGTTAAAATCGAACAAATTTTTTCAAAAGAGGCAATCGTCATCCAACGTTACTATATGGAACAATGCGATATCGTCATTAGTGATTGCCCGCTAAACCAGCTACCTGAGAGTATCAAAAAGATTTATTTGTTAAACGGCATCGTTCGTCCAGATGATTGGAAAAAGATGATTGCTCAGTTAGCTACCTTTATTTTTGAGATCAAACAAGAACGTGACTACGCTGATTTTGATTGATCTTCACAGATACAATTAGTATCATGTAGCATTCTTACTATCTATCCCCTTGTTCACTGAACTTTCATGAGACTTGACACTATAGCTATTCTTTTTGAACAGTTCATTATATAATAATGGAAAAAGGAGCTTCTTTATGACTGAACATCGAATTTTTACTATGCCTTTTTCTTCTGTCTATCCTCTTTATCTAAAAAAAGCAGAACGAAAAAATCGTACAAAAGAGGAAGTTAACCAAATCATTTATTGGTTGACCGGCTATGAACAAACTAAATTAGAAGAACAGATCAAACTGGAAAAGGACTTCAAAACCTTCTTTGCTGAGGCACCGAGATTGAATCCTGACCGAAAATTGATCACTGGCGTCATTTGTGGTGTTAGAGTAGAAAATATTGAAGAGCCATTGATGCAAGAAATTCGTTATTTGGATAAGTTGATCGATGAGTTAGCCAAAGGAAAGAAAATGGAAAAAATCCTTAGAAAATAATGGAATTACTAGTTATTAGTTGGTTTATACATCAATAACCGTTAAAATAAAAAAAAGGAGGTTATAATAATGTATGAACTTATTCGAAGTAATTTTCAAAGACATGCTATTTTACGAGCAGCTATTTATATCATTGCTGGTATCGCCATAGTCATCAACCCAACTGCCGTATTTAATTTTGTCGGCTATCTTATCACAGCTTATTTTGTTTTATTAGGACTGATCAATTTATTTGAAGCCTATAAAAACAAGCAAAAAACAGGTGTTTGGGGATTTGGACTTTTCAGTGCAATTGCTTTTCTGATTTTCGGACTGATCGTGTTCTTATTTGCTTCAGCAATCGTTTCGATCTTGCCAATTCTTTTAGGCTTGATGATTTTAGCAAATGGCGCATTTCAATTGTTCATCAGTTTGAATACAAAATCAAAAGGATGGTCATTATACAGCGTGATTTTGCTGATTGGCGGATTGATTTTACTATTTAATCCATTCCAAAGCTTAATGGTGCTTTTCCAAATCTTTGGCGGTATCTTGATCTTTATGGGGATTTCTGAAATCATCAACTACTTTAAAGTAAGAAATATGTATGTTAATTGATTAGTTATTTAAATTCGAGGTTGGGCTTAATTGCCTGGCCTTTTTTGTTGTACGTTTTCATAAATCCACACAATGGACGATACTACATAAATAACGTTATTTATGTTATCCTGTTTAGGAGGTCATTTGACACGAATAAAATAAATTCTTTTTTGAGAAAGGAAGGATGAAAAGAATGGAATTTATAGGTATTCTCTGTTTGATCTTGCTAGCAACAACCATTGGCTCTCACCTTTCAAGGAGGTTTGGTGTACCTGCGGTGATCGGTCAACTACTCGTTGGCGTCTTGCTTGGTGGTGCCGGCCTGGGATGGGTGCATCCTAATATTCTCGTCCACGATTTTTCAGAAATTGGTGTCATTTTATTGATGTTTTTAGCTGGACTGGAAAGCGATCTTTCTCTTTTGAAAAAATACTTTCGTCCAGGAATGTTCGTTGCTTTATTAGGGATCATACTCCCCGTATTATTTGGTTGGTTGACAGGTGAAATTTTCCAAGTGACTAGGAATGAAGCTATCTTCTTTGGAATCATCCTCGCAGCAACTTCTGTAAGTATCTCTGTTGAGGTATTCAAAGAACTTCATGTAGTCAATACAAAAGAAGGTTCGACTATCTTAGGCGCTTCAGTAGTTGATGACATTCTTGTCGTATTGGTGTTAAGTTTCAGCTTATCATTTTTGACGGGAGAATCTGGCAGCAGCCTCCCTTTACCGCTTCTTTTATTGGAGCAAGTGATTTACTTTATTTTCATATTTTTATTAGTCAAATGGATTGCCCCATTTTTGATGTCACTAGCTGGAAAAATCTATGCCAACTCTGCAATCATCATTGTTTCATTGGTTTTATGTCTAGGTATGTCCTACATTGCTGATTTGATTGGACTAAGTTCAGTCATTGGTGCATTTTTTGCAGGGATCGCGGTAAGTCAAACATCGGTCAAAGAAGAAGTGTATCATAATGTCGAGGCATTAGGTTATGCCGTGTTTATCCCTGTCTTTTTTGTCAGTGTTGGACTTGAAGTCGATTTCTCTAACTTCGGAGAACAATTGATTTTTATCTTGATCCTAACGACTGTTGCAGTCTTGACTAAACTTGGCGGTGGTTATCTAGGTGCAAAAGTAGCCGGCTTTTCAACGAATAGTGCCTTTATGGTAGGAGCTGGTATGATCTCACGTGGTGAAATGGCGTTGATCATCTTGCAAATTGGACAACAAAGCCAATTGATTGAAGCAAAATATTATTCTCCACTTGTGATCGTAATCTTATTAAGTACCTTGATCTCTCCATTGATTCTTAAATACTTTACTAGAAAAGTGTATCATGGGTGATTCGTTCTCAGATAAATAGAGCCTTTCTATTAGATTTCTCGAATCTAATAGAAAGGCTCTATTTTTGATCAAATAATATGCTCTTTGCTCTCGTTCCATAACTCTTCTGGCGAGTAATAATCATTTTCATTCAGAACAAGAGTGCCATCTGGTTGAATTTCAATAGTCGATCCTACCCAGGTTGTTTGTGAAGCCAATAAACTATTCTTTCTTTTGCCATTTTTCATCGAAAAAGCTTCTGCATGTTCTTTTGCTAAATGTGATTTTAAATATCTCGTTTCCCCATTATCAAATTTAATCTTCAACATGCTTGCTGCCATTTCCGCTTTCACTGCTTTTGGAACATCAGTCATCTTATCTCCTCCTCTTGTTATTTACACTCGTTTATATAGACTAGTGTATCACTGCAAGAGAGAAAAAGCTAATTATTTTGTATCCGATTTCAACCTCTGTATTTATTGGTAAGTTTGATTCAAATACTGCAATAAAGCAGGCGCTCGATTAGTAGCAGAATCGCCTTCTTCTCTGTTTTCTAACATGCTGATCACTAAGTAGCCATTTGTTTCAGGATTGATCGCATACAGGAAACTGTTTTCTTGTCCTTTTTCATCCTGCTTTTCTTTGATTTCAGCTGTTCCTGTTTTTGCGGCAAGCGGAATGCCTAGAGCAGCTAAAGAGTGTGCAGTTCCATTAGGGTCTTGGACGACATCGATTAGATCTGGCAAAATCGTTTGAACACTCGATTCACTGATCACATTTTTCTTATCTTTTGTTTCCTGATCCATGACTAATCGTGGATAAACTAAACTGCCATTATTTGCAAAAACACTATACATCGCAGCTTGTTGGATCGGGTTGATCAACAATTGTCCCTGACCATAGCCAGTATCTGCCAACAGAATCTCCGAATTGAATGATTCTTCATTTGAGATTTGCGCAGGATCCATTTGGATCGGTAAATCTAGCTCTTCACCGAAAATGAATTGATTCAGTCCTTTTCTAAAGGCTTCTTCCCCCATTTTCAATGTTTCTTGTGCCATATAGATATTATCAGAATAAACTAAAGCATTTTTCAAGTTGACTTGTGGTACATCACTGACACGTGTCACTTGGTAAGAACCCCAAGAGCTATCTTTTTGCCACTTCAATCCATTGATCGTTAAGACTTCATCTGGATTCAATGTCCCATTATCTAAGCCGATGGCTGCGGTGATCATTTTAAATGTTGAACCCGGAGCATAACCTGTTGCAAAACGGCTAATAAACGGACGATTGGGATCTTCTTCATAAGCTTTGTAATCGTCCTGTGAAATACCATTCGTCATTTTATTTGGATCATAGCTAGGTGAACTGACAAGTGCCAACAAATCTCCAGTTTTAGGGGCTGTCGCCACAGTAGAACCTGGTTTTCCATCTAGACTGTCGAATGCCGTTTTTTGCGCATTGGCATCGATCGTCAACTGGATATCCTGACCATTTTTCACTTCATGTTGAAGCAAGACAGCTTTTTCATTTCCTTCTTCATCTGTGACACTTAACTTTCCACCGTTCGTTCCTCTTAATTCTTTGTCATAAGCCATCTCTAAACCCGAACGCCCGATTTTTCCTGTGCTACTCAACTCAGGATTTTTTTCAATGTCTTCAGCAGTGATATCTCCTACGTAGCCAATCAATTGAGCAGCGGCTTCCCCTAGTGGATAATAACGACCGTCAACTTCTTGGATCGTTGCTCCACTTGGAAGTTCTGGTGTTTCTCCTTCAATGATTTTTAAAGGAACAAAGTAATCCGGTTGGACCCAACCTTGAGAAATCGCCTGTTCAATACTGGCTTCAGTCAAATCGAAGGCTTCAGCGATTGCTTTGATATTTGTTGTTTTTTCCTCACCCTCACCTAATTTTGCAGGTACGACACCTAATTGTTTTAATTTTCCGGTCGTGGCTAAGGGCTGTTTATTACGGTCCAAGATTTCACCGCGAGCCGCTATGTCTGTGCTTAAGCTGACTTTATCTTGCCCTTCCATTTGCGGAAAAATCAAATTTGGTTGCCAATTGATTTTGGTTTGATCTCCTTCTTGCGACAAAGTTCCTTCGTATGCTAAGTCTTTCAATTCACCTAGCGTTGTATTCATTTTAGCTTTATACGTAAATTCATACGTATCATTCTCTTTTTTCGTCACGGATAAGTTTGAGAGTTTGATCCCTCTGATTTCTGCTGCACCATAAATATTTTGATATTTCTCTAAAATATCTTGTTCAGTAAGATCACTACCGTTTTCTACTTGAAGTGATTTTACCGCTTCTTCATAATTTTCCTGATTCAGGGAGTCAATAAATCCTTCAATCGTTTTTTCTCCAGCTTTTACCGCTTGTTGTTCCTGGACGTGTTGATAATAAAAGAAGCCACCACCAGCTGCTGCAAGCAAGACGACGATTCCCGCTCCAATATAGATGCCAGTCGATTTTTTCTTTTGTCTGTCACTCCTCTTCATGTTTTGAATACCTCTCTTTATTAAAAGTACGAATCAAAGATATTCTAACACATGGAAGGGGAAATAGAATAGCAGCCCAAATGATTCTTAATCAGTACTGTTCTTATATTAACTTTATTTTAATCAAAAATAGAGAGTGGGACATTTGCCCTCTCGCATTTGCTAAAATCGAATAAACGGTGGGGACAGATGTAACTTCATAGGAAATAAGGCACCATCCATAAAAATTTGAGGAACAATTTTCGTGGATGGTGCCTTATTTATTGAGGCTAAACACTTATGCCTCGATTTCTATCAATATAGTCATTTATTTATTTATCTAAAAACTCGTGTATCGCTTGTTGATTTTTAGTTAAGTCGATTTCCAAGACACTACCAGCTGGTGTATTATCATTGAAGTCCCAACTTTTATCAACGGGCACGGATAGTGTATCGATTTTCTTCTCGTCATTTAGGAAATCTAACCCACAATCTAACAGAACACTTTCCGGTAGATTTGTTTGGATACTACCTAAAAGTTTACCGATCGCCTTAGGTAATTTGATGATCGATGTGACATCTTTCAATTGACTGGCTACCGCCTCAACAACTTGTTGTTGTCTACGGATACGTCCAAAATCACCTTCTTCATCTTCACGAAAACGAGCATATTGTAGCAAGGTATTTCCGTCCATCGTTTGCTTTCCTTTTTTGATAGCTACCCCATCTAAATCTAAATCTTTTTCTGCATCGATCGTTACGCCATCTGGAAACAATTCATCGATACAATCAATAAAATCTTGAAACGTAATACTTGCATAATAAGGGGTCTCCAACTTGAAATTTTCTTGTAAGGTTTGGTTCAATAAGTCGATACCACCATAAGAATAGGCAGCGTTGATCTTATTCATTCCATAACCAGGAATAGAGACGTAAGAATCTCTCATGATAGAAATCAATTTGGCTTGTTTGGTCTTTTGATCATATTGGGCGACCATCAAAGAATCTGAACGGCCATTTTCTTCTTTTGATCGTGCATCAGAACCGATCAATGCCACATTGATGATCGATGGGACATCTTGTGCATTGACTTTCTCAACTGTTGCAGATTGTTTCACTGATGAGAACCCTTGAATAAATTCAAAAGAAAAAAAGCCAATGACCATTGCAAGTACTAACAAGATACTTAATACGATTTTTTGAAATGGTTTCATTCAGTTGACCCTTCCTTTCAAACTCTTCTACTTGAAACGAGTAGCTTTGTCTATTATGATGAGTCAAGTAAAGAGTTTATTCTCTTTCATGTCTTTAGGTCGATTGAGCTGCAACTCGTCGACCTTTTTTGTTTGTCTATCTGGTTTATTTCGTGCAGCATTCTTTGTAGTGATATGAATACCTCTGTTGATAAAATCAAATAGCTTGTTCCAGCGCATCCCCTTTCTTCTCCAGACACAAGTTAGGCAAGGCGAGCAAAAAAGGGAAAGAAAGCATAAGAAAAGGTCAGAAACCTTTTCGAACAAGATTTCTGACCTAGCATCATCTCATCGTCCGAGTTTTAGCACTATACAACGTAAAGAACGTATTCTTAGCTATTGGAAAAAGCCTTAATCCGACAATTCCTGTTTGACCCATTGGCGTCTTTCGACGTTTCTGGGCAATAGCCTATGTTTGTATAGGAGCCTCACCTAACAAGGTTAGTACTTATTTGATTTTCACAAAATTTATCATATTCCTCTTCGCATCGATAATCAATAAAATAAAGAATAAAATAACTAAATTAAACTTTATTTAATAAATATGAGGATATCATTTGATCCATAAATCATTTTTACGTTAGAAAAAACTGCGTTATCGACGTACATTTATTCCGGACGCAACAAGCGAATGATCTCACCTAACTTGCCGTAGTCGTTTCCTGCTAAGCGGCTGATTGGTTGTAACTGTTTCGGATCAATATAGCCTGTTTGTTCATCATAAACAGCTTCACTTATTTGATAAGTAGAAATTTGCAGTAAAAATAAATCAGCGGTCGTTTCTTGGTTTTTTTTGATCGGCACGTGTTGGTATAGTGTCGTTTCAAAGGCAATACTTGCTTCATTGATCCTTGGGACGCTGATGGTATCTGATTCGGAAGTAGTGAAAGAAGTCAACGTCAATTCACTTTCTTCGCTCGATAAGCTAGCAGCTGTCTGATTAGCATCTACCAGAATTCTTTCGTCTAGAACATGGATCACTGCTTCTTTTGTATCGATAAGATGTTTTGCCGTATCTTTCCACTCCCCATTTTTTCTTTGGATAGCTAAAGAAAGAATCGGTGGATTTGAACTAACAATATTGAAGTAACTAAATGGTGCTACATTGGTCACTCCTTGTAAAGATCTTGTTGCAACCACTGCCACCGGACGGGGGATAACTGAACCGATCAATAGTTTATAATTTTCTCTTTCTGTTAAGTCTGAAGGTACTCGTTTGAACATTTCTTTTCCTACTTTCTGGTTGAATGACCATTTCTTATGATAATCATGGTATCGAACAATCTAAAGCATTGTCAACTAAACGTTCTTACTACTAGCTTTTTTGATACAAAAACACCCAGTGCATTTAGATGCACTGAGTGTGAATTTGATTATTTCAAGCGGAATAATGTCGGCGCTTGATTTGGAGACCATGTTACATCACCAAAGTTAAAATGTGTTACAAGGGTTGTGTATACTCGTCCTTGGAAGCTTACTTCTTCGTTTGCAGTATAAAGTTCCGGTGAAGACATAGAACCTAATCTCCATTCACGGACACCTTCGATTGTTTCATCTTGTTTCGTTGTCACTAATAGAGTGTTACTTGCGTCTGAAACTTCGTCTGTAGTACTGATGGCACGCACCACGTATGAATAGGTTGTACCGGAAGCTAAGTTCTCATCTGTGTAACTCGTAGATGGTGTTGAAGCCACTAACTGACCATTACGATAAATATCATATTGTTTGATTCCTTGTGTATGTGTTGAAGCTCCCCACATCAATGATACGCTTGAAGTCGTTTCACCCATTGAATGTAAGTTTTTAGGAGCAGTTGGTTTTTCTTCCGCAGTTGTCGCTCTAGTTGTTACTGAAATCGTTGTTTTGTCAGATGTCAATCCAGTTTGGCTAACTGCTTCGATCTCATAGTTGTAGGTTGTTTCTTCATTTAGTCCTGCATCTTTAAATTCTGGATCATTTGTATTGCCAACTAATTCACCGTCACGGTAAACGTTATATGATACAGTATTTGCTTGTCCATTCCATGCTAATTCTACAGAAGAAGCAGTCACATTTTCAGCACGTACATTTTGAGGAGCTTGAGGTTTCACAGGAATAGCTGAATCACCTTTTACATCCACGTCAATCACGTTATAGAATGCATTAGCTGTGTCCGCTACATCCCAAACAGCTAAAATCACATGGTAACCTAAACGATCACTTGGGACGTTGATTGCGTGTGGTGTCGTTGATGCTGGTGTTCCATTATGGTTGATTGTACCGATCAATTCAAAATCAGAACGTTCCAATTTATCATTTGGGTTCCAGTCAGCTTTCGTCATATAATAATGCCATTTTGTCGTCGCATGTCCGACAGTATAGCGCCATGTAAATAAATTCGCACCTTGGTTGATTCCTTGTTTTGTCCATAAAGTTGAGGTTTGTTGATCAAGATTGAAATCACCAAGCGAACCACCTGCTGATGCAATTTGTCCATCGGCTGGTCCAGCTTGTGGGTATCCTTTTAATGCTTCTAAAGATTGAGGTTCGTTGATAACAGCCCCATATTTTTGAAAAGCAGCAGTCCAGTTTGAATTTCTGTCTAAATGTCCTTGATACCCACGACTGATAGGAGACTGTACATATCCATGTGCAGATGCTTCATTCCCACCAATTGCTAAGCTTGCTCCAAATAAAATACTTGAGCATAAAATGGTTCCTAAAATTTGTTTTTTCATGTTTCCCTCCATAATTAACGATTAATATAGATAACTCCAGATTTTTCAAAAAAATTCTATTATGTATTTGCTTTTGTTATCTTAAATTAAGAATAACAGACAGATATGATTAAATCTAACCGGTTATTACCGCAAGCAAGGTAATAATAAATTACAAAAAAAATGTTAAAACACCGTACAAAATGTTGTATAAACAAGATTTTATGGACGTATTTTAGTAATAGATATTCCAAAAAAATATTACTTGTTTCTATTCTTAATTTTTTTATTATAAATTAACAAAGTTTGAATGATTCAATTTTCGTTATTTCTTATTTGTAAAAAAAACTATAACTCTAGCTATAATAACATCTATCCCCTTGCTCTTTTGCTGGTGTAAGTTCATTCATTTGCGGTATCAATTGCTTCATCATATGATGATACAAAGGGGGGTGTATGTATGAGCGCTTGGCTGATCTTACCCTTTGCAGTTTTACTGTTTTCATTAACGGGTTGTGAAGAGCCACAGCAGATGACCGTTCCTGATCAAACGAAAAGGACCACTTCTACTATCGAGCAAACAACCACTGAACAAACCGATCATTTAATTGAAGAAACGGAGGAATCGCTTATGAGTTACCCATCTGGCAGTTTATTAGCCGCAGTTGAAGACAACGATCGAAAGAAAGTTGAGGATATTCTAAAAACAGAGTATTCAATCGATGAACAAAATGACAAAGGTGAGACACCTTTACTGATTGCCACCCATCATGATTTTGTTGAAATCGCCAAACTTCTGATCGATCATGGTGCGTCGATCGACATCCAGGATACGATCCAAGACAGCCCTTACCTTTACGCTGCCGCACAAGGAAAAACAGAGATTCTATCTTATATGTTGGAACATCGTGAACCAAATCAAGCAATTGTCAATCGTTTTGGCGGTAATGCCTTGATTCCAGCAGCTGAAAAAGGCCATTTAGATAATGTGAAACTTCTATTAACCGACGCACGTGTGGACATCGACCATCAAAATAATTATGGTTATACCGCGTTGATTGAAGCAGTTGCTTTACGAGATGGGTCTGAAATCTATCAACAAATCGTTAAAGAACTGTTGAATCATGGCGCAAACAAAACATTACGTGACAATCAAGGAAAAACTGCGGAAGATTATGCTAGAGAACTGGGATATACTAAGATATTGGCACAACTGACTCAATCATAAAATAAATATAAGCGCTGAAAAATCTCCCTAAAATGCGATGTACACGCATTCGAGGGAGATTTTCATGCTAATATTTTTATTTGCCGATCACGTTGAAATTATGATTCACTTTTGCATCAATCACTTTTTTTCGTTTGAGATAGTCGGCAATCAATTCGGTCATGTCGATTGGACATTCTTTTACGATCTTCTCCGCTGAAAACATCTTATAATTCCCACCACCAACTGCTCGATATTGATTGATCACCACTTCTAGTGATTTATCTAAGGGAATTGGCTCTCCTGCTTTTTCAAAGCGTGTCACACGATGACCGATTGGTTGATTTAAATCAATCGTGTAATTTATACCTTCATACATATCATAGTTATAATATTGAGGCTTGGGCTGGATATACTTTGGGTCAAACGTAATTCTTTCATCGGTTGCCATTAAGTAACCAGCTGTTTGTTCGAGCGCTGCTTTCAGTTCTTGTCCAGTCACACGTACAACAGCCAGAGTATTTGGGTAAATATAATTCGTAAGAATATGACGCATGCTGACAGATTGTGGGAATCCCGTCACTTCATTATTGAATAAGGCTGTTCCTGAAATCTCTGCTCCAGTTGCATCCATCTGTATTCGATTGATCAGTTCAATATATGGATGCTCATTGACTCTTGCTGCCATAGGATCAACAATCCGTAGATTGCCCAGCACTTCTCCCACTGGTTGGTCTAGCCACATATCTAATGCTTTAGAAACCGGTTCAATTTGTTTAAGGATTATAGGATCTGGAGAAGCCTCTTTCGTTGGATAAAGTTTACACGAGTGATCCAAGACGACAAACTTGTTGTCTTGTTTTTTGACAGTTAGTTGGATTGCTCCTACAAAAGCCCCACGATACCCTGGCTGGATCACAGGTACACCATTGACGATTTCAGCAAGCTCACGATGTTGATGCCCTGTGACTAACGCATCGATCCCAGGCACTTCTTGTAACAACCGACTGGCTTCATTTTCACCGGTCAATGCTTCAGTCGGCTCGTTTGTTGTTAAATCTTTTTCAAAACCGCCATGGTATGCGACGACGACTAAGTCTGCTAACTCACGTAATAAAGGTACGTATTTTTTGGCGGTTTCAACAGCCGACACAAAATGAAGATCCTTGATTGTTCCAGGGTTTTCCCAGTTGGGGATATACTGAGTCACGAGTCCCAAAACAGCCACTTTGATCCCTTGTTTCTCAATGATCTGATACGGAGGTAAAACCGATTCCTGTTGATTCTTCCTCAACATATTGGCTACGACTATTGGGAAATCATAGGATTGGATTGCTTCATTCAAATAGGACCAGCCATAATTGAATTCATGATTGCCTAACACACCAACATCATAGTTCATGCTGTTTAGAAGCTTCGTTAACGTCGAGACAGAATACTCCGATTGTTTTGCAACAAAATAACTAAGTGGCGAACCTTGGATAAAGTCACCGTTCTCAATTATGAATACCGGACCGCTTACTGCCTGTCTTAATTCCTTCAGTTTTCCGGCTACTTTCGCCACGCCAAATGGTTGTTCTAAGTCACTGGCATAATTCGTCGGCAGAATGTAACCGTGCATGTCACTTGTTGCAAGGATTGTCACTTCCATTATCTCATCCTCTCAGTCGTTTTTATTGATTCCAAGCGTCTTCTAACTGGGGTACTGAATCTGAGATCAATTGATCTGTATCTTGATTCGTATTAGCTAATATATTTTCCATGATCGTACGCATTTCATTGAACGCATTGTCACTATTCTCCACTACTGGAATCGAGAACAATTCTTTAGTTGCACCCTCTAACTGTCGTGGTACTTTTGTTTCAGATGAATTTTTGTAGTCATCACTTTCTAATACTGATTCGATCGTTGGCATATAGCCAGTCATGGTTGCCCAATACAACTGGTTTTCTGGCTCTGATAAGAATTTCATATATAAAAATGCTGCTGTCCGTTCTTCTGGTGTGGCACTACTGAACATATAAAGATCCGTTCCTTGTTGTAAATTGATTTTTTCAGGACGTGGAGCAACATCATACGTAAATACACCTTCCGTATCTTTCTTTACATAGCCTTCCCCTGCAATCGAACCAATAAACATTGCTACCTTTTGATTGGCAAACGGACCAGATAAATAGTTGTCCGATCCTGCGATCCGGAAGTACCCATCTTTGACACCCTCCGCGTAGTAGTTGATCAATTCTTTGGATTCGTCACTAGTCAAATCTGTCTCTTTGTCAAATTCGACTCCTTTGTTTTCCATACCGATCGTATAATAGTTGTTCAAAGAATCGAATCCGGCTCCTACCACTTCGCCATTCGTTGCTTCGTAAATTGTTTTTGATGCTTCTTTTAGTTCATCTAATGTCGTGGGCACAGGGACATCATATTTTTCCAACATATCTTTATTATAAAAGAGCATTTCAGTCGATTTATTAAAAGGAATACCATACTGGACATCATCGATCTTGGCGCCATCCATCAAAGAGGTGCGAATCTCTTCTTGGTCTTGCCATCCAATCGTGTCATTATCGATCAAAGGTTGTAGATCGACGAGCATCTCATCTTGAGCCGCGTTATATAACCAACCAGGATATGCCTGAGTGATTGTTGGAAGATCTCCTGCTGATGGAAGAGTAGCATTGATCTTTGCTTGTAGATCAGAATATTGGGCTTGATTTTGTAATTCGACTTTGATAGTTGGGTTTGCTTTGACAAAATCATCGGTCATTTTTTGTAACGCTGTTTCTTGCGCACCATTCATTGCGTGCCAAAAAGTGATCGTCGTCTCTTCTGTTAGCTCAGTGACGATTTCTTCACTAGATGAAGAGGCATTCGAGCCAGTGTTCCCGCAAGCGCCTAAAGTCATTACAGCTGCTGATGCTACCAAAAACTTACTAATAGTTGTCCATTTCATTTTTCATTTTCCTCCGATTATAGTTGAATGGTTTCGCCTCTTTTTACTAATACTCTGCTTCCATATGGATTGTGCATACTCTCAGGTTTTAAAGTATGGATGGGAACCAACATAGCTGGTTTTATCCGATCGATGATTTCAGCTAGATCCGCTGGTTTTGCATGACCTGATAATGATAACTGCTTAAACTCCACTTGTTGCTTTTCAAATGCTCCTCTAAAAATCGCGTACTGGGGATCAAACTCGCCTAATGGTTGGGCATCACTGTGTATATACAGACCTCCTTTTTGTAATGAATCAACCTCACCAACAAATTGCCAGAAATAATCCGTCGAATCTGCTAATAAAGTTTCGTAAGAATACTCAAGTCGGGGGTCTAATGTACCGATCCGCTCTTTCTTCTCAGCGTAGTAATAAGGGACTTCTCGTTTTGCGACTTTTTGTAAGAGTAAAGCCATTTCTGCTTCGACAACTACTCGTCGTGGGGAAGCATCAATCAAAGCTTCCCAGCGTTTGATATTGGCTGGATAAAAATTGAAAGTCAATTGACGATTCTCGTTTTCTTGGATCATCTTCACTAGTTGCTCCGTCAACGCTCGTTCACTGTCTGGTGATGCCTCATTTTTCTTCTCTTTTTCCGGGAAACTAATGCTGACTCCTTCAAGCATCAATACATCGACCTTCTGTGCCACTTCACAGAAATTCTCTGTCAAATGTCGATCAAATCCATGAAGTCGAAGATCACCAGAATAAGCAATCAAAGCAGTTGGTGTCTCGATAAGAAAGGCTGCCGCACCATACGCATCATGATCTACAGGAAACAAACGAATCATCAATTCGCCGATGTGAAGATCCTGACAAGGCGCAATCGTTTTGATCGTTCGTGTATTTCCTTCTATATAAGGTGAAGACAGCAAGAATATTCCGTTACGATTTAAGCTTTCCAATAAAACTTTGGTTGGTTCTAATGTATACAATGGGATTTCTGGATCAAGATAATTGATCATTTTTGTGTGATCCAAGTGAACATGTGATAAAAATACGGCGGTATTTACAAACTTAGAATCCCTCTTGCGTGTGGTCAATCGCGGATCATAAATATCAATTGCTGGAATAAATCCCACATCTAGTAAAGTCGATAGCTCTTCATTTGGTAAGTTGATTTCAGGGTGATATTCTGTTCCAAAGTCAAAAAAGATTCTATCGTCGCCGTAAGCAACTTCAATGACTGTCCCACCAATCGTCAAGAGCCCACTGTGAAAGGTAATGCTGGTTTTTTGATTAGCCTTTGATCCCATTTTTTGCCACTCCTCGGATGATTTCTTTTCTAAAAATAAAGTAAATAAGCACGATTGGTAATACGGTTAAAGTAGCTGCTGCTAATTGTAAGTGAACGTCACTGCCACTTTCGCTCGTAAATGCAGATAAGCCATTGTTCAATAATCGAAATTTTTTGTCATTTGTGACCAATAACGGCCATAAAAAGGAGTTCCAACTCGAAATGAAAGTCAAAATCCCTACTGTGACCAGTGCTGGCTTGGACATAGGAATAAGGATCTTTTTGATATATTCCATATCAGAAGCTCCATCGATCTTAGCTGCTTGATAAAAGGAACGCGAAATACTTTTCAAGTAATTAGTCAAATAATAAATATAAAAAATACTCGTCAAAAACGGCAAGATCAAAGCTGTATAAGAGTTCAATAAGCCTAAACGTGCGATTGTATTATAATTCGTAAATATGATCGACTCGTATGGAATCATCAACAAAGAAATCAATCCTACCATCACTACTTTCTTGTAGCGAAATTCCAAAGTTGCTAAGGCAAATGCTGCAAACAGTGAAGTGAGAACGGTTGCCAATGTGGTCACTAACGATACAAATAAAGTGTTGATGAAGTATTGGATAAATGGCGCTTTTTCGAATACTGTGAAATAATTCACCCATTGAAAGGAATCAGGTATAACAGTTGGTGGAATACTTGTCGCTTCCCGATATGTCATCAATCCACCAAGTATCATATAGATAAATGGAAACACCGTAATGATTCCTAGGAGTGTCAAAAATAAGAGTGAGAGCAATGTAACGATTTTTTTCATCCTTTTCTCCCCACTTTCTTCAAAATCAACTGTTGGAAAAAAGTAATACTTAGAATAAGCAAGAATAAAACAAGTGTTGCTGCCATAGCTAGACCTGGTCTACCTGCAACATGGAACTTATCATAAATGTAAAATACTGCGGTCATCGCACTTTTAGCAATCCCAGCTTGACCACCAAATAGTGCGTAAACTTGCGTATAGATTTTAAACGCACCAATCAAATTGACTGTTAAGAGGAACGTGAGTGTAGGAAGTAATTGTGGCAAAGTGATCTTCACAAAAATCTCCCATTCATTTGCGCCAAACATCTTCGCGATTTTGTAATGCTCTTTCTCGATGTTACGGAATCCCGCTAATAATATGATAATATTGAAAGCTAAACTCGTCCAAATGCCAAAGAGGATCAAAGTCGGCATACTCATTGATACACTATCTAACCAATTCACTCGTGGGAGCCCAAAAAATTCAAGTAAGTAATTGATGAGCCCGTATGATCCGTTGAAAAAATAGCGAAAAACAATACCGATCGCTATTGTACTCGTGACATAAGGCATAAAAAAAATCGCTTCAAAAAATGACTTGTACTTTACTTTTTCAAAAATCACCCACGCAATCGCCAGTGAAAGAATCAAAGCAATTGGTACGACGGTAAAACTGTAGAACGCAGTATTTTTCAACGCGCGGAAAAATACTGGATCACTAAGCAAACGTTGATAATTCTCAACTCCTGCAAATCGAGGATTGATCAATGTCCCTTTTTGAAAGCTCATAAAAAAAGCCCGAAAAAGCGGATAAATACTGAATACAAAAATTGCAAGTAATGCTGGAAGTAAAAAATACCAAGCTTTTAATTGATTTTCAGAATTATAATTTTTCTTTCCCATCAATAGATCCTCTCTCCATCAAAGCTAAATAGGAACACTTTGTGATAAGCTAAGTCAAACGTAACCGTAGTTCCTTCAGTGATCTCATTTTCCACCCCTACGATTGACTTTACTCGCTCTCCTGCGAGTTCAAAGTGTAAAATTCGTTCACGACCAATCAACTCAACACTTTGAATCTTCCCTTTTAAAGGACCACTATCGCTTGGTAAAATATCTTCAGGACGCATGCCTAAGTAATATTTCCCATTTGTGATCGATTTTTTGAAACGTTTTTCGATAAAATGAGTGAGTGGTAAATCAAATGACGCATGTTTGATCCCATCATCGACAACTTCAATTGGTAAAAAATTAATGATTGGATTACCGATGAACTTTGCAACGAATAAATTTTCTGGCTCTAAATAGAGATTTTGAGGATCATCTTCTTGCTGTATCTTGCCATCTTCTAACAAGATGATTTTGTCACTGATCGATAAAGCTTCTTCTTGGTCATGGGTGACAAAAATCGTTGTGATCCCCACTTCTTTCACTAACCTGCGAATCTCTTCACGGATCTTCAAGCGTAATCGAGCATCCAGATTACTTAAAGGTTCATCCAATAATAGGACTTCTGGTTCTTGTACTAACGCTCTCGTGATAGCTACTCGTTGTTGTTGCCCACCAGATAAAGTTCCAGGTTTCTTATTCTGTAACTCTTTGATATTGGTTAATTCCATATATTTTTCAGCAATCGCTTTAGCATCACCTTTTTTCTTTTTATTATCCCCAACTAATAATGGAAACATGATGTTCTCTAAAACAGTCATATGTGGATACAATGCGTAATTTTGAAATACGAATCCGATATTTCGATCTTTGGGTTCCGTTTTTATGACTGACTCCCCCTTAAAACGAATATCACCATCTGTCGGTTGTAACAGTCCTGCGATGAGGTTCAACATTGTCGATTTACCACAACCACTAGGACCTAAAAGACAAACAAGTTCCCCTTTTTCTATCGTAAAATCCACTTGCTTCAATGCTTCAAAGCCATTATCAAAAGTTTTTTGTAATCCGATCACCTCAATCATAAGTGACCCTCCACTCTTCCATATATTTTTATGACAGCTGTTTTCTTTCTATATCTTCATCTTAACGTTCGAATATTTAGATTACATATATTATATGTAAATATCTTGAAAATATTCTCAACTCCTTGTTTTTATGGTTGTTTTTTGGTAAAAATTGAAATCAATGTTATAAAATGATACTTATGAAAACTATTCATATAATATTTCAATAAAAGGATAACAAAGAAAAAAAGCTTTATCTATAGCAACATTTAACGTTATGACAAGAAATAACAGTTGTCTAACAGTTAAACCTCAAAGATTGCTATGGATAAAACATTTTGTTATTTTTTTATATCAAAAAAATATAGTTTACATATTATTTTTATGGGCAACACAGCGATTCAAATTAATCAATCGATTGAAACACACAAACAATGGATGTTCGAAAATATGTACAAATAAACCGACCACAAAGAGTAAGTACAAAAACTACTCTTTGTGGTCGGTTAGAATGTTTAGTCGATCTATTACTTAATCTCAAATCATTCAATCTGAGTAAGCGCCCTTTGCTTAAAGTTTACGTGCAAAGAATGAAACGATCAATACTAAAATGATTGCTCCGATAAGTGATGGTACGATTGCCATTCCACCGATCACTGGACCCCAAGTACCTAAAAGTGCTTGACCAATAGCTGATCCAACTAGACCTGCGATTACATTCGCAATGATGCCCATTGAAGAACCTTTATTTGTGATTGCTCCTGCAATTGCTCCGATAATACCACCAACGATTAATGACCAAATAAATCCCATAATTATTTCCTCCTAAAATTCTAAAAAATTAAGTTTATTGTACGCGTGGTTCATTGTTTTCTTTTACTTTTTGCGCACCTTTGCCAACAGCTGATTTTGCTTTGTCAGTTTGTTTTGAAGCAAATTGACCAGTTGATTTTGCTGCATCAGTTACTTTATCTTGAACTGTTTCTTGATCTTTTTCGTATTCTGCTTGTGTTTTGATGTCAACAACATTTACATTGACTTCGATCACATCAAGATGAGTCATTTCATTCACTTCTGTACTGATCAATTCTTTGATTTGATCATAAATGTTTTCGATATCTTTGCCATATTCAACAACTACATCTAAATCAACAGCCACTTGTTTTTTACCAACTTCTGCATTGATTCCAGCAGTCACGTTGTCTGTATTGACTAATTTTTCAGCAATGTTTGAGAAAAATCCACCATCAAGAGTCAACAAACCGTCAACATCTTTCAATGCGTAACCAATGATTTTTTGAATGACTTTGTCTTCATAAGTCAATTCACCTTTTGCTGCAGTGTCAGCAACTGGATTTGTACCTGTAGTAGTGTTCACGTTTTTGAAATCTTTGTTTTCCATATTAAATTCCTCCTATGATTTGAAATATTCATCTAATAATCTTGTTTCTTTTAAATAAAAACCAATACCCACACCAATAGCGGTCATGATCAATATTAAAAGAGTTTTGAAAAATCCAACTGTTAACCATAAAACGGCTAATAGTAAGCCAAGACCCCCAAAGATAATAGGGAGCTTATATAGTGAAAAGAATTCTTTCATTTGTGTGCCCTCCTATTCTACTCGTGAGTGCTGGTTGTCTTCATGTTCTTTTTCATCTTGATAACTACTATAATTGACAGCTACTTTGATCTCTTGTTCTGAACCAAGGACATTGGCAACTTGCTCTCTCACTTCTTGCATCAACATTTCTGTTTTACCAATAAGAGAAGAAGTACGTTTTAGATCGCCTTTTACATGAATATTGATTTTCTGTTTTGTTGATCGTACTTTGACTTTTGGTGATTGAATGAACTCTTCTTCGTGTAGATACGAACGAGTCAGTCCTTCAATGGCTTTTTTATCCAACGTCAATTTTCCATCTTTGTGCTTTAATACGAAGGTTCCTTTCGATTTTGGATAGAAAAGAACAAATAATAAGATGAGAACGACAACAATTGCAAATACGACTGCAGCCCAGAAAATATATTGTTGCATATAATAATTTGTTATCGTAAAAAAGCGAAAACGTTCCAATTGTTCAGGTAAGACATATGGTGCATTAACTAGAGCGATGATCAAAAGTACTGAAAGTAAAATTATGCTTACAATTACACCGATGATCTTTACCCCCTTATTCATTTTCCACCTCCTAAGTATCTTATTTTTTATTTTCAACACTTGACCAACAAGTATATCGCTTGAGGAACCTATAGGAATACCTACTTTAAGTAAGCGCTACCAAAAAGTGCAGGCTCAAAATAACTTTGGTATTCTCCCCTGTATAGAAATCTTAAATAACAGTAACAATTATTATATAACTTCTATTGTTTCTTGCTGGCTATACTACAAGAATAGTATTCAAGATTAAAAATTGCAAAGATAATGCTCATTTATATTACAAAATAAAAAATAAAAATGACAAAATACAGCGAGAACCGATAATTTCCCGCTTTCAAACCAAATGTTTTAATCTTTTATTATAAAGGATGATACCCTTTTCAAAAATCATTGAAATATTTTATAATAAGTTGAAGAAAAATGTTAGAATAATAGTAATTTGATTTAGTTAAGCTATTATTCTTAGAAAGAGGTGTCACATGTTAAAAAAATCCATATACGCATTTATAATAACGATTATTTATTTGATTGTTTCCAATGCTGGCAATCTATTTTTTGGGGTGTCAAAAGAATTTAGCTGGACAACTACGTTGTGGGAATCATTATTTTTCTTTTTATTCGTTCTCTTACTACAAAATTATCGAAAGAAATGAATTGACATTTACAAAAAAAAAGCAATTTAGATTTTTTCTAAATTGCTTTTTTATTTTTATTTATTCATTTCATTTTTTAATGCTTCTGGCATTTTTGGTTCGTAGATAACGAATGTGCAATCCGCACCGATCGTTCCCATTGCATAAGTTGCGATAGCAATCGCCATTGTTGAGATAACCTGCATCATTTGTAATTTCTTTGTTTTTAGACTTGTTAACATATTTACTCTACCCCTTTATTTTTAATAAACATCAACAATGTAGCAATTGCTAGACCTAACAAGAGATATGTACGAATACTGTCACTAGGTAAAAGCACGCCGATCGTTGTGATGAACAGAATGATAAAGACCGTTTTTCTTAATCGGAAAGGTCCTTTTGTTTGATTGATCGTTCGCTCTTTTACGAGTATTCCTAAGCCAACGAATAGAATTCCGAGAACAAACAAAGGACGAGTCAATTCAAAACCAATCGAAGCGGTGATCCAAGGCAAAACAACCAAGAACAGCACACTAAGTATTGTACAAACTGCACTATTACTTGCATGAAATCCTTTCGTTGTCAAACGAACTGAGATGAATACAAGGTGTGTGATGAACACTGCTCCCACAATGTGTAAGAGAAACGCAATCCCATACATCACGATCATCTTGAACAGATCAACAAATAGGATCGATAACCCATATTCCATCTTTGCTTGTTCAATCGGTGAAAGGCCTAATTGTGAAGCGAAATGTCCACTTATTTTCTTTGATAATTTTTCCTCTATTGAAATGTACTCTTCAGTCATCTTTCACGCTCCTTCACAGTTTATTATACCTATTTTACTAATCTATAGATTATTTTATCAAAAGTGTTTCTAATTTTGTCAAAAGTGCAAAAATCGATGCATTTATGCTTTGGGCGAAAACTCATTTTCAAAGCGAGTGACTAATTTTTTTAAATACCTGGTAGAGACTAAACATTCTTCCCCATTCGTCATGATCACTTTTCGCTCTTTCTTATTGATTTCTGCTATGTTTGCCAAATTGACGACAAACGATTGGTGACAACGACACAAAGAATCACTTAATTTTTCGATTTCTTTGATTTTCCCCGCATACTCAATCATGCGATTGTCCAAGTGTACGATCAGTTTATGTGGTGTTGGACTTGAACTAAAAAAGAGAATTTCATCAACATATAATTTTACATCGACGGCACCGCTTTTTAGCCAGATCTGTTCCCTAGTAGACAACGCAGTATTCATATATCGTTCAATCGCAATATCAATACAACTGATGATTTTTTGTTGCAATTGTTCTTCATTATCTTTGATTATATAATCCAACGCCTCTACCTTATAAAGAAAAGTAAGATAGACAAAATCGGTGTACGTCGTAACAAAAATGATTTTGGCTGTTGGATCATACAGTCGGATCTGCTTCCCTAGTTCTACGCCATTGATATCTGAATTTAAATCGATATCTAAAAAATAGATACCCTCTGTTTTGTTAGTTGATACATAAGATAAAATATCATACGGGTTATCTGCAGCTAGTTGGAACTCAACATCATAATCCATCATCATTACGTAATTTTTAATAATGTTGGTGATGCGGTTACGATGGATCTCTTCATCATCACAAATAAAAATTTTTAACATACTTACCCCTCTACCTCACATATAGTTATGATTTGTATAAACTTATCATCTTGGATCTTTGTATCTAAAAACACATTTGCATTCAACTGGACTAGCTCATCCAGATTTGTCAAACCTATCCCAGAATTACCGGGTTTTGTTGTAAAACTTGCTTTCTTTAAATCATGTAATTTAGGCAAATCACCTGGACAGTTATTGATCAACATAAAGGTACAGTCTTTATGGTCTGCCACGATTGCTAGTTCGATCTCTGGATATTCAAGTTCTTCTGAGGCTTCAATTGCATTATCCAAAATGATCCCCAGCATTCTTACGAGTACCATCGTAGACACTTCCACATGATTGACCACCTCAGGCACCGAAATACTCACATGTATCCCTTTCTGGTGTGCCATATATAACTTGCTCATGATCACACTTTTGATTTCTCGGATTTTAATATTCGAAATCGAAGACATCCTGAAAATTTCTTGATCAAAAATCGAACCTGTCGCCTTGATACTATTTCTAAAATAATCCTTTAGTCCTGCTAGATCTTCAGTTTCGATGTACTCTTCTAATGAAATAAGAATGTTTTTGTAATCGTGTTTAAATTTTAGAATCTCTAGATAATTTTTTTCAGCTTGTTCACTGTATTCGATCAAGTAACTCATTTGGCGTTTTTGTTCTCTATTTTCATATTCCGTTCTTTTTATGAAAATAAAAGAAAAACAAATGATCGCTGACAACAGCCCATACAATATCATGAATAGCTCATGTGCATCGATCAAATAAATGCGCAAATTAGGAAATCTTTCTATGACCACTAGACTAAAATAGACACAAATCGTCGCTGTCGCAATGACTCCGCTGATTTTCATCGTCAAGAGATCTTTGTAGCACTTTTCTAATAACCGTGTTTTGAAAATATATGCAAAGAAGAAAAAAAGAAGGGTTCCTAAAATCACAGTTAATCTTATATTTAGAACCAAGTGAAGAATCGTATAACTGAAATTGATGATATAATCGGAAAAAATATATAAACAGAATGTGACAGAAGGGATAAATAGCGCAATATAAATATTTCGCCGGAAGTAATAAGTTACGGCACATAAACTAGCCCATAAAACCGCAGTTGCAAAAACATTGATCACAAAATAAAGTGCCATATAGCAAATGATTCCAATGATCGACAAAATGACGTAATACCGATTTTTTAAATGCGTATCCAAATAGCTAGTCACCCAAAAGATGCAAGCCGTTTGAACGATGACAATCAACAAGCTTTCCAGCGTGTCTAAATTCACAAAATGTCCCCCTAATTTAAGTAAGTCCTCACGTACACAACAAACCAAAAACAACAAAGAATTGCTTCTTAACCTATTTTTCTTAAACAAAGCCTAAGTTCTTCATTTTATGTATCTTTCGATAACAAAAACGTTTTAATCCTTTTTAACAAAAAAGATTGTAGCACATTTCACTAGTCTTTTGGATTACATGTTGATTAATAAACCGCGTAGAATTTTTCATTTTTTCGGTACAGCCAATGTTTTTTCCTGAAAGTTATAGTCTATTTACATCTATAGCATGTTGTGTTATAATAGATTTATTACGGATCATATGTTATACGACATCTTAATTTGTTTTTATGAAATTTAATCCCACTGGCGTAACTAAAGGGTTACAAGGATGTATTAGTGGTTAGGGAATACATTGTTTAAATGAGAAAGAGTTAATATAGAGTAATCGCCTCTTTAGAGGTTTTAAGTAACACAAATGCTTCGTTAGATTGCCTTTTCTTCGGGAAAGGCAATCGTTCAGCCATTTATTTATCGAAAAACGATAAATAATAATTGAATATCAATATATATTTATTTAAGGAGTTAAACAAATGAAAATACATTCATTATTTTTAAAAACAACTACTATCGGAGTATGTGTCGTTTTCGGTCTATTTGGTCTATTATTTGGTACTCAGTTATTAACCAATGAATCAAACACCCTCTTAGATTGGCAAACCATTCTTATGATTTTAGTCATTTTCACTACTCTGCTATCAGGTATCATCATTGGTGGCATCATTTTTAAATTATTAACAATCGTATCTAAAGACCAGACATTTTCAAAGCATTCCCATCGTTTAGTTAGCTATATCCGGAAAGTAATGATTTTCTTATCACTCAGTGCTTTTGGTATTTTACCAAAATTCTACCAAATGGCAGATGCGGATGACGCTCCTGGATTGATGCTATTAGGCCTTGCACTGGTTTTCTTACCTTTTGCAGGGTTAGTATTAATGAATGTCTTGATCAAAATATTGGAAGAAGCAATTCGTTTGAAGAAAAATGACGAATTGACAGTGTGAGGTGCGAGATGGCGATCATTGTTAATTTAGACGTGATGTTAGCAAAACGGAAAATGTCAGTAACTGAACTAAGTGAGAAAGTTGGCATAACCATGGCTAATCTTTCAATATTGAAAACTGGAAAAGCAAAGGCGATTCGCTTCACTACGTTAGATAAAATCTGTGAAGTTTTAAATTGTCAACCAGGTGACCTTCTTGTCTTTGAAAAAGATAAAGAAATCTAACTATTTCAGCTATTATAAAAATGCAAGCCCCATAATCTCAAGATTTGGAGGACTTGCATTTTTTTATTCGTTATCAAGCAAGCAATTCTTGATAAAAGTTTATCAGATTATGTATCTCCCTTGTTTTAGGGAAAACGGAGATACCGAATATAGGGATATTATATGTTTTATCAATCGTAATATTTGAAATAATACAATCAAAATTCTCATAATTAATTAGATCCTGAGATAATACTTTATTGTTTTTCACGACAAATTCATATTGATTGCCCAACTGGTGTTCTAGCTTGCTGAGCAAATAGTCGTCATATTTAAGGGTAGAATTGGTTATGACTAATGCACGAACATGTTTATTATCTTCGAATTTTTTTATTAGATCTGGCCAGTACAATAATATTTCTGTAAATACAGTTGTCGCAAATTCTTCGAAATCATTTAGTAGAATATTATGCGTATGGACGTAATGTTTTAACTTATTCCATAATCGAAGTTGGATTTTATTCATTTCTGAGTGAGTGTTTTTTAAAAAAAGTGAGTGCTTTTGGTAATTTATGGAAAATGGCACCGTATTTTGTTGTAATAAAATAGTGATCTTGTGGAAGATCTTTGTTTTGTCTTCGCATACAATTCCATATTTCTCTTCCACCTCTTTGATGAAGCTATCTAATGCAAGTATAATGGGATTTTTTTGATTCAAAGTATCTATATCGAATAATTGGAAAATAAACGGTTGATCGAATATAAACCGTGCCAAGTGCTCATTAATCAATTCGTTCTTCTTAGGTAGGTGCAATTGCTTAGTTTTTAATATTTCGTACTTGAATTTCTTTGTTTTTTTACTGTTTGAAACTAGCGCACTATCATTTTGGAGCAATAGTATACGGCTCGCAATCCAAAAATGAAATATTTTTTTCTCTTGTGGCTCCAAACTAATCAGCGTTTGTTGCAAGTTATTTTCTTCAACAAACTCCTGTGCTAGTTGAGTAACAATCAACCGAAAAGTCGCAGGGAAAGCATCCTCAAAATAATGATATTTTTCCATTAAGAACTGTACAGTCATTTCAGTAATGATTTGGTCGTTACCAACAAGCTTAATCAATGCTTGTACTTTCAGATCAAAACTTTGTAACATCGGATTGATTTTATCGACAATTCGTCGCAAGGTACTTTCAGAAATAAATAAATAGTCTGCTAATTCTAGATAATTCTTAAACTTATGTAATAATATAGCTTCTAAGTAACGATATTCGATCGACTCTTGCTTGATCACTTGATAAATATAATCTTCTGTTACATGAGGTAGAATTGTTGCTTTAACCCCTTCTTCTCGTGTCATTTGAATGGTAATATCACTGGCATAAGAGTTAAGATCAAGTAAGTCATTCCTCAAAGTTTTTGCTGAACAACCAAGTAAATTTTCTAAGTCGTTAAAACGATAGGTATTGCCTTCAAATAAGTACTCTAGTAATTTCAATTGTCTTTTTAATTTTTTTGACAAAATTTTCAACATTTCTATTCACCTCACTAACAAATAAAAAACACTCAAATTTGGGTCTCCCCTCCTTTGAGTGTTTCCCTTATTTAATTTTAGTGGTCTTTTTTCTTCTCTAAAAACTATTTTTTCTCCAATGGATAAAAAGTGGATAAAAAGTTGTTTTATTCATTTGACTCTTCTTCCACCTCGTCAGTAGATCGTTTTTTCCAAAAGAAGATGCCGCCAACCAATGTCAGTAATATGGTACCCAATACAGAGAGAAGCGTGTTTCTAGTGGCATTTGTTTGTGGTAAGTTGCCTGTTGCTTCTTGATCACTTCCGTCATTAGGTCCACTTTCTCCGTTCTCGCCGGTATCACTTCCAGTCCCCTCTTCACCAGCAGCACCTGGAGTATCTTCTGCACCTTGTTCAACCACTGAGTATCTTCCTTCAGCACTTGTTGTAAAACCACCATGTGCTTCATTGACTTGGATGTCTAAACCAACAACATTGTTACTTCCAAGTGCAGATGTATCGATTTGTGAATCTTCTTGTAACTGAACCGTATAAGAATTGGCTGGAATTTCTCGACCATTTACTCTTACTGTTTCAACCATAGATTTCGGATCGACTCTTTCTGTGCCAATCGCAATAGAAGCTACTCGTGTTCGAACATCTAACTCCCCTGTTGGCTCAAAGCCATATTCTGTCACATTATAAACAGCAAACTGTCCTCCATAAGTGAAGTTTCTTTCTTGTTCTTCATGCATCAAGATATTGTTGTTCGCATCTTGGTGGAAGACCTTGACAACATCTCCTTCAACTACTGGAAAGGCACTTCCACTATTGAACCGTGAAATAGCTTGTTGGATCGTTTGTGTTCCACGAACTTCATATTGATATTTCGACCGTCCATCTTGGCCGATGATTTCGATTCCATAATACACATTATTGTCGTCCACTTGCGTTACTCGATTATTTAAAATCGTACGATCCGAACCTTGAATGGATTGAATCTCGATTTGGCGACCACTTTTCACTAAACCAAATGAACCTACTGTCTCATTTTGACGATTCTTTAAATGGATCGTGCTACCCCATTTGACTTCATAAGGCACTTCAATATCTGTTGCGGTTACACCATCTGCTGTGGATACACGAACGGTCACTGATTTTTGACCAGCTGTTTGTGTATCGAACGCATCAATTTGTTCCACATTATATAACGAACTAGATAATTGGTGTCCGTTAAAGCGGACTTCATTGATCAGCTTTGTTGCATCCAATTCACTTGCATCTTCACCTAAAACCAAGCTTTGATTTTGTTTTTCTGCATGGATCATAGTGATTGGTTCAAACTCACCGTTTTGGATTCGGTAATGGGCATAATTAGATCCCGCCGTAAAGTTTCTGACCAAGTTATCACGCATCAACAAGTTACGATTTTCTGTTTCCGCATGATAAACTTTGAAAATATCCCCTTCATTTACTTCTAACGGTTGCCCATTATTAAAGCCTTGGATTGCTTGTCTGATCGTCATATGTCCTGTCACTTCATAGCTGTATTTGATATTATCAGGAAATAGGCGACTTTCTGGCTGCTCTGGATCAGCTAAAATTTCGATTCGATAATACGTATCACGACCAAAAACATTATTCACCGCATTGTTTAAAATCGTTCCTTCCTCGCCTTGAGTGGCGTGGATTTTTGATAGCCCATCTTGCTCGACGATACTGAATGCCCCAACTGTTGCATTTTCTAAGCCCTTCAATAAGAACGTACTGCCCCACTTCACTTCATAAGGAATCTCCAGCTCCACGGAGGCTAGACCGTCCTTCATAGCCATTCTCAAACGAACTTCTCGTTTACCAATGGTTGAAGTATCGAAATCAGATAAGCGCTCGATCGTATAGGTATCTTCTGCCACAGGTTCTCCATTGATCGTCACGCTATCTAATAATTCTTCCAATTCAAAGTTGGTTGTATCTTGCGCTAAAACAAGTTCCTTATTTGCTGTATGAGCATCCATTACTGCCATTGGTTCAAATCCGTATGCGGTTACCTCATAGTAAGCATAAGAAGAATTATGAGTAAAGTCTTTTTCTTCCTCATTAACAAATAACACTGAACTTCCTTCTGAACGTTGCGGATGATAAATTTTGATGATATCTCCAAATTGAACGGTTACCGCGCGATTGGTTCCAAAATTATCCATCACTTGTTGTAGCGTTGCTCGTCCTGGCATATCTTGAGAATAAATTGTACGATCGCCACGAATGATCTCCATTGAGTAATACAAGGAAGAGTTTGGACTCAACTGCTCATTTAACGGTGAATCAATCCCCGGGAACATCGTTAACTGACGCACCGAATTATTACTTCCTGGTCTTAAAGAGAAAGCTCCTGCCGCACCGCCATTGGCTGAACGCATCACAATCGTATTCCCCCACTTGACTTCATAAGGGACAGTGATTTCTTTTGAAACTAATCCATCTCTTGTTTCAAATTGGATGCGTAAATCTTTCTTACCAGCAGTGGATGTATCAAATTCTTCTAATTGAGTCACTGTATATAGACTCGGTGCTAATTCGACCCCATTGACTGTGATATGATCGATCAGATTTGCTCCATTGATGCCTGCTGTACTATCGCCTAAAGTAAATTCTTGTGGTGAAGATTCTGCAGCCACGGTAATAATTGGTTCTAACCCATTATCTGTCACTTCGTAATAAGCATAATTTGAACCAATCGTGTAATCACGAACTAATTCGTCTTGCATGAGCAAGTTTCGCCCTTGCGAAGCACCTTGAGGATCTGCATGGTAAACTTTGATCACATTGCCTTTTTCAACTGGTAAAGGCTGTCCATTATTGAAGCCACTGATCGCATCTCGGATCGAGGAGTTACCTGCTACTTCATATGTAAAATTCGAGCTAGTTCCTCCCATGATCTCGATCGAATAATACGTATCGCGACCAAAGTGATTGTTGACTGGATTGGCAAGGTTCGTACCACTTACGCCTTGAGATGCATGGAGTGCCAATTGTCCGTCTTCTTTAAGCAAACTAAACGCACCAACCGTTGCTTCATTCAATCCTCTTAACACAAAAGTATGGCCCCAATTCACACCGTATTCTACTTCCATTTCATTCGAGGCAAGACCATCATTCATATTTAGTCTTAGACGCATATTACGTGTGCCGATCGTACTCGTGTCAAAATCAATCAGTGATTCTACTGTATATTGGCTATTATCAATTCTTCGACCATTGATCGTCACATTATCGATCAATGAGCTAGGATCAATGTTGGAGGTGTTTTCACCTAAAGCAAAGTTTTTTTGTGAAGCTTGCGCTTCCATGACCGGAGCAGGTCTAAAACCAGAAGAGGTGACTTCGTAGTATGCATATTCTGTGTCATAGGTAAAATCATGCTCTTCTTCATTCATCATCAAAACTGAGCTGTTGGCTGTTCGTTCCGGATGATGGATACGAATTACATCGCCCAATTGGACATTGAAAATATTGTCTGTGTTACCAAATTGATCCATGATTTGTTGTAGAGTCGTACGATTCGACATCTCTTGATTGTAGATTACATTGTTATTACGCATAATTTGGATCGAATAGTATGTAGAAAAAGGAGAAGTTAATCGTCCTACAGAAGCGTCCATGTCTGTTACTAAGCCATTAGTAATTCTTAGGGGAATATTATTAGAATCTGAATTACTTAATAATAATGAAAATGCCCCAGCTGATTGACCGTTGATCGATCTCATCAAAATTGTGTTATCCCAACGCACGTTAACAGTAGTTTCAATTGTTCCTGTGGTTCTCACGTTTACGTCTGGTCGTTGTCCTTCAACAGTTAATCTTAATTGATGTTCACCAACTGTTTGATAATCTGGCTCAAATGATTCTGAAGCAACCAATCTAAGAGAATCGATATCTAGTGGTGTTCCTCTAAAAGATGCAGATTTGATTAAATCTCTGAATGCATTACTATTCAATAAAGATCTTGTATTACCTAGCTGTTGAGCTCTGATTGGATGTAACTCAATCATTATTCCTTGGTCTGGTATTACTTCAGCATTCACAGAAGCGGTTGCTTCTCTGCCATCTTGTGTACGAACTCGCGCTTGCCATACGAAGGAACCTGGGGTCGCTGTACTCGTCGGAGTAATCCATGACAATTGATAGGAACCTTGATAATTGACGTCAAAAAGTTCATCCAAAGCTGGTACTGGATCATTTTGATAAACTTGTATTTGATCTTCTTTTGTAGTAATTAAAGGTAGGACTTCCATATCAAAAGTCACGATTACTGGAGGTCTGCCTGTTTGATCCCTGACTTCTATGCGTACTTGTTGCTTACCTATTCTGTTCGTATCTGGTTCCGTTAACCATCGGTAACTGACATCTCCACGAGAATTTACTACGTTTACATAGCTTTCAGGATCGGGAACTGTCTCCCCATGGCTAAGTGTATGTGTACCTGGCTTGACATTCGCACGTAGATCACCAATATCCGTAGTTGAAAAATCAAATTTAAACTCCGTCGCAATTCTTACCGTACTCCAAGCTTCATTCCAGGGTTCAATATACCAATAATAAGAATACGGAAATCTCTCTACATCAAATATTTCTTCTTGAGGTGGAGCTACTCTTAGACGAGTAAATACAACATTTATTTCTCCAATATTCAAATTTTGAGCTGTAGAACTTTCCGTAGGGGTGATTTCCATTCGCCAATTTCCACTACGTGAAATGGCGTTGATCCTGAAAACTCTTCTTGGTGCAGAATCCCCATTCGCCCTTAATGGGCTCAGATTATTGATTGTTACTCCTGGTGTACTCACACTAGAGGAATAATAAAAAATAGGTGTCACGTTTCTAAATATCATTGTGTCATTAACACTTAAATTATCATTGTCTGTATTGAATTGTTCATTGATCCCTTTTTGCATCTCATTAACTAAAAACTCACCTAAACGAATTGAATTAGTACTAGGAGCAACTAGGATACTATCTGGAACGTCTATCGCATATCTAGGATTTAATAATCGTTCCAAAATTCGTTCTTGTTCTTCTTTTGATTCTTTCTCTGATACCGTGCGAGAATTTGTTTCTTCTTTATTTGATGTACTATCTGTTGTTCTACTGGCGTTTTTATTTACCTTTTTACTATCTTCAGTGTTTTCTATCGCCTTCTCAGAGTCATCATTTTTTTGCCTATTACTAACTTGTCTATTTTGACTCATTCCTAAATTATTGAATGCAGTCACTGCCTGAACAACTGTTCCATTAAGATTACCTAAAGTCAATCCTAGGATCAAAGCACTGTTCAACAGTTTTTTTCTTGTTCTCAAATCATTACCTCCCTATTCTCAAACAACAAGAGAAAAAACATTTCGTCTGTTTCATTCTCTGTTGGTAGTCATTTATTTACCTTCAAAGGATGTTCGTAGTATCTCAAATGACTCTTTTATTAAAAACGTTATGTATTTTCCGTTTCTTAATCGTCTTTTTACTATTCACTCCTTTTTCAAATCATTTAGAAAAGCATCGAAAAGCTTTACTTATTCAAGCTTATCGGTCATCCTCATCTTGTGTAACGCCATTTTTTCCCTTTCGATTGGGAGTAATTGAAAGGAGGTTTTTTGTGAGAAAATAATCTTTTGCTTATCTACTTGCTAAAACGCCGAAAGGACAACAAAAAAGAAGGATCTTTACTTCGTTGAACAAGTCAACTTGTAAAGATCCTTCAATCAAATAACTGTTAATTGAATGTTACCGATTATTTCAAAGTAGAAGAATTTTTGCATTCATCGCAAATTTCTTCTTTATTCTTATAATTTACGTGCAAAGAATGACACGATCAATACTAAGACGATCGCACCGATCAATGAAGGAACGATTGCCATACCACCAATTACTGGTCCCCATGATCCTAGCACTGCTTGCCCGATTGCTGAACCAACAAGCCCTGCAATGACGTTTGCAATGATACCCATTGAAGAACCCTTATTTGTGATTGCTCCTGCAATTGCTCCGATAACTCCACCTACGATTAATGACCAAATAAAACCCATCTGTATTTCCTCCTATAGTGTCTAGCCGATTTTTTCAATGCGACATCTTATTTATTTTAATTAAAAGTTTTTTTGACTCACCAAGATACTTTATTGTACTCTTGGTTCGTTATTTTCTTTTACTTTTTCCGTTCCTTTGTTTGCTGCATGTTTTGCTTTGTCTGTTTGTTCTGACGCAAATTCTCCAGTTGCTTTTGCAGCATCTGTCACTTTATCTTGAACAGTGACTTGGTCTTGTTCAAATTCTTCTTTTGATTTGATATCTGTGACATTGACATTCACTTCGATGACATCTAAATGTGTCATATTCGCTACTTCTTCACTGATGATCTCTTTCATTTGTTTAAAGATATCTTCAATGTCCTTGCCGTATTCAACGACGATCGACATATCAACAGCCACTTGTTTTTTTCCAACTTCTGTTTCGATGCCTGCTGTTTCATTGTCCGTATTGACTAATTTACCAGCAACATTTGAGAAAAAGCCTCCATCTACTGTTAATAGTCCGTCGATACGTTCTAATGCGATCGCAATAATTTTTTGAATGACTTTGTCATCATAAGTTACTTCACCGTTCATTGATTCTTCACTGCCCTTCACTTCGTTTGTCTGTTTACTTGCCTCATGAGTTGGAGTATGCACACCTGGATTTTTTGCTTCATGATGTGGATGATCATGGTGTTCTTTTTGATCATGCGCTACTTTTTCTTCTACATGTGGCACCACTGGATCTGGATGTGCAGATACCGGTGCTGTTTTATTTTTTTCATCCTTGATCCCTTGCGCTTGATTTGGCGTTGTTGGATCTGGATGTGCTGATTTCGGTGTATTTCCGTTTGTATTTGTATGATTGTTTTCCATGGTAAAGCCTCCTAAGATTTAAAGTAATGTTCTAAAATTCCGGTTCTTTTTAAATACATGCCGATGGCTACGCCAAGTGCAACCATGATCACGATCAGCAATGTTTTAAAAAATCCGACAGCTACTAGCAAAATAGCTAATATCAATCCAAGCGCGCCACAAATAATTGGGAGCTTGTATGTCGAAAAGATCTCGTTCATTTTCTCTCCCCCTTACTGTACTCGTGAGTGTTCAACTCTTTTTGATTGTGGTGAATCAAAACCGGTATAATTGATCAGGACATTCACTGGTTCATCTGTGCCGATGATTTGTTTTACATCGCGCTCAATGTCTGTCATTAGTGCTCCTGTTTTACCGATTAATGATGACGTACGTTTCAACTCGCCTTTTACTTTTACGTCAATTTTATTTTTTGTTGCTTTGATCGTTACTTTTGGGGAAGAAACAAAGTCTTCTTTCGTCAATCGTGAACGAACCATTCCTTCGATTGCTTTTTTATCTAATGTTAACTCTCCATCACCTTTTTTTAATAAGAATGACCGGTAAGTTTTTGGGTAGAATAATAAGACTAGAATCAATATCAACGTCAACACAGCAAACGCTGCGGTTACCCAAAAGACATATTGTTGTACGTAAAAGTTAGTTAATGATAAAAAGCGAAATTCTTCTAACTTAAACGGCAATGGATACACTGAGCTTAGCAACATTGCAAATATTAAAACAGACAGCAGAAGGATCAGTAAGATCGCTCCTATCGTTTTGGCTCCTTTGTTCATTTTCTCGCCCTCCTAGCTTCTAGTCACTGATTATAGATTGATAGCTTCTCCACCAGTGATACCGTAAATCTGTGCTGTGACATAGCTTGCTTTGTTGGATGCAAGAAAGACATAAACAGGTGCTAGCTCAGCTGGTTGACCTGCACGTTCCAACAATGCTTGTTGACCAAACTCAGGTAGATCTTCTTTTGGTTGACCTGCATCTAGTTGTAATGGTGTCCAAATTGGTCCTGGTGCTACGCCGTTGACACGAATTCCTTTTGGTGCTAATTGTTTTGCTAAACCAATGGTGAAGTTTGCAATCGAAGCTTTAGTCGCTGCATAATCTAACAAGTGTTCACTTGGATTGAATGCTTGGACAGAAGTCGTTGTAAGGATTGCTCCTCCTGCTGGAATATGTGGAATTGCTTCTTTCACAAGTGCAAACATTGCGATGATATTTACAGCAAAAGTATCTTTTACTTGTTCTAATGGGATTTCTGCAATTGAAGGAGACGAAATTTGTTGCGCCGCATTCAGAACAAGTGTGTCTAATCCACCAAATGCATCCACTGTTTTTTGGATGATTTCTTTTGGTGCAGCTTCATCTCGCAAATCATAAGGTAATAGTAATGCTTTACGTCCAGCTTCCTCGATATAATGGGCCACTTGTTGCGCGTCTTCTTCCTCACCTGGGAAAAATTGAATGGCTACATCTGCGCCTTCTCGTGCAAAGGCAATGGCAGCGGCACGTCCAATACCAGAGTCTGCACCTGTGATCAAGACCCGTCGATTTGCTAATTGCTCCGTACCTTTATAACTTTCTTCACCGCAATCAGGCACTGGTTTCATATCCTTTTGCAAAGCCGGAGTTTCTTGATCCTGTTTTGGAAATTCTTCTGTGTGGTATAGTTTTCTTGGGTCGATTAAATTTGGTTCTGTCATGTTGATCCTCCTAATTTTTAGTCATAACTGACGTTATAAATTTGGGCATAAAAGCCCATATTAATTATTTTGTGTAATCTTTTCTAAATAAATGATACCCTAGCGCAGCCGCCGCAAGGATTGATCCTCCTAATACTAAGAGAAAACCAGTTGCTGAATCTTCTCCTGGTAATCCACCGGTATTCATTCCCCAAATACCAGCGATCATCGCAGGTACAGAGATGATCAATGCGGTAGAATCCAGATATTTCATCAGATGATTCAAATTGTTGTCCATCATTCCATTGAACAGATCGCCGATACTTTCTAACAGATCGCGATAAATCAGAATCATCTTCTCTGTTTGGCGTTGCCTTAAACGAACGTCATAAAGAAGCTGTTCGTCATTGACACGTTCTTTGAATTCAGGTGTTTCCCACAATAGTTCCATTGTCTCTTTTTGATCCCGCAACGTATGATCGATGTAAACAATGTCTCTTTCTAAATCAGCTTGCTTGTACAGCTCTTCATTTTCTGTCGTTTTTCGAGCTTCTTGATCTAACGCATCAATACGCGTTTTCATTTCACGAAGTTCTTTGACAAAATGGGTATAGATATCTAATGCCGCATAAACAATCACTTTTTCGAAAGAATCGATTTTATTACCATGATGTTCAATCAGCCGATCGATAAAATTGGTTTTTTCGTCCCGACAAGTAATCAATAAGTCATTTGATATGACGAACGACAATGGCGTCAGGCGACGTTCGATTTTTTCTTTTTCACTTGAAAGGTTGAGCAGTACTAAGGAAATCGGGTTGTTCAAACTTGTTCCTGATAGATGTTCAAGCCGTGAGACCTCTTCTGGATAAGTCATACCGACAAAAATATCTTCAGGAAGCTGGTAGGTTCGAGTAACCTGTTCGATTTCCTCAGTATCGCTCGTATCAATAACAAGCCAATTAAAATGTTCTTCATCTGCGGCTATTACTTTCTTGTTTTCATCAATCAAGTAATATTCCAGCATGGTGAATCGTCCTTTCCAGTATGCAATCAACTAAAGAAACAATTAGTTAGTTTGATATTATGATCTAGTACAGCAATCTCATTTTCTAATGAAAAACTGTTCAATACATGATCATAATCCATCGTCAAATATTTGCCTAAATAGCATTGTTCACTTTGTGATGTATAGATTTCTAGCGAAGGATGATTGATTTTTGTGACGTATAGTCCAAATTCAGTAACAAAAGGGATAATTTGGAAAAAGCTACCTTTCGCACAAGCTCCTTTGTCTCTAAGAAAAGGATCTTTACTATTGATCAATGCAAGTGCTAATTTTGATTGTTCGCCTGCTTTTTCCTTCAAGATGTCCATCGCATTTCTTGTCAGCGTGATTTCCATATCGATCATCTCCTCTATATAATAGTAAGTTTTTCTATTATCGATCAATGACTCAATTCTGTATTTCGTTTAACACGAGCGTACATTGGATATTTAGGGAATGATTTAACACAACGAAAAGCGGTCATATTTGCATACTTTTCATAGTATTTTTTACTAGCACCTTTAAAATCTTCACTCCATGGTTTGATGTGTCCAGAGTAATGGATGATATAAGGCTTACGACGTGCTTCTTCGTACTCTTTTTCTCCTTCAGCTGTTGGATGTTGTTTTGCTTTCGCCATGATGTAACCTTGTGCATTCCATTTTGGATGCAAAGCAATCCAACGATCGTGTAAGATAGCATTCAATGCATCTTGGTCATGGAATCGAAGTTTTTCTGGATTTTCTTCAATGAAGTTAAGAACTTTTTTCGTGATATTTTGTTCTAACCATTTTTCAACATTGATCAGCATCAAGCCTGAGTTAAAGTAACGCATTGAGTCTGCTTCGATCTCCATTTTTTCAAGACGTTGGTGGAAACCAGCATCTTCAACTGCTGCCATGACTGCGCCGTTAAACTCTAAATCCCATAGTTTGCTGACATCGTTCAACGCGATCATGTCACAATCCATATAAAGGACACGTTCCACATTTTTCCCTCTAAACAACTCAGGGATTGCAATACGATAGTATGCTGTTTCAGGAATACGATCACTTGTTACTAAGTTTTTGAAGAATTTTTTATTGATTTTCAAAAATTCTACATCTGTATTCATTCGTGAATTCTTCACTGAATAACGTAAAAGATTTTTACTTTCTAATTCAATATCATCATCAACCACATAGAATCGTACAAACACTTTTGGGTCACTATTTTCTAAAATCGACACGAACAGTGCTGCTAGATGAGGCACAAATTTTGTATTACAACTAGAGACAACTGCTACTTCTTTTCTTCTATTCATTTACCTCGCCTACTTTCATTAATACGCTATGCGCTAGATTTTTTAGATAGATTTGTGTATAAGGATGATCCTCCAATGTATTCCAAGGTTTATCATGCCCTGTGAAATGAATGATTGAAGGAGCTTCATTCCCACTCTTATATAACTCTTCATATTTTTTATCTGGAGCTGGGTGGCGTTCAAAAATCAACGAACATTGCATGTTCCATTTTGGATGAAGTTGTTCCCAATCTCCATATAAGACACCATTCAATGCGTCTTGGTCATGATAGATAATCTGATCACCATTTTCTTTTAGGAATTGGATCGTTTTATCTGTAATGTCTTTTTCAATCCATTGATCAATATCGATCACCATAACACCTGAGTTAAAATAATATTCTTCTGAATCGATCCCTAGGCGCTTCAACGCTTTCGTTTGTCCTGGATCAATTACTGCCCCAATTGTTTTACCGTTCAATGATTCATCATATAATGCAACGATATCATCTAATACTAAAACATCTGCATCTAGATACAACACTTTTTTATAATTGTATTTTGCTAAGATCTTAGGTAGAGAAATTCGTAAATACGCAGTTGTTGTAATGTGGTCACTGACTAAGAAATCTTCATATACATCTTTCTCCACTGTCAAGAATTGGATGCTTGCATGTTCTGAGTGTTGTGCAACTGTCTGACGCAATCCTTCTTTACTATATTCTGATAGGCCATCATCAATCACATAAAAATATATATGTCTCATCTTATTCGCATTTTCCAGTGCCGTTGCAATCATTACGCTTAGATAAGGAGCATAATTTTCATCTGAAGCAGTCACAACCGGTACAGTCCCATACTTAATCTCCATCAAAATCACTCCTTTTTTTAATCTTTTTCTAACCTGTTCTACATCTACAATATGCCTACTTTTTCCTGAAAGCAAAAGATATGCTTTGTTTTTTATGAATATTACCCTAAATTTGCCCTTTTTTATGAAAATGAAAACGAAAACATTAAGATTGTTATGCTTTTTTATACAGCGGTCTTAACCATTTACTTACTAATATCCTTTTCACCCTTTATGAAAAATCTTTTTTGAAAAAATTCAAAGAGTTAAAGCATTTTATTTTTATTTTAGAAGTTTCTCATTTAAGCTATTGGTGAAAGAAAAAAGACTAAGGGAGCGTAAAAAGATGAAATTAGCAGCAATCGATCTAGACGGGACCTTGCTTGATTCCCAAGGAGTTGTCCCACAAGAAAATATTCGAGCATTAAAAGCATTCTCCTCTAATGGAGGAATCGTAACGATCGCTACAGGAAGAAATAGTATATCTGCAAAGGATGTCTTTGCACAATTAGGAGTTAGTGGCTATTTGATTTCTTCTAATGGTGCATTAATTTCGGAAATGAAAGACGGCAAGATCGATCATGTATTAAGACGCTCAAAAATTGAAGTACCTATACTAAAAAAGGCCTTTTATTTAGCAAAAGAAGCAAAAATATCGATCATCGCAAGCCGAGAAACACAAGATGACCAAATCACTTTTAACGAAAATGCCTTAGTAAAAGACGATCCTTATTATCAACACTTTAACTTGCAAAATCATTCTTTCGATGAGATCACAGCACAGTTGGACGATCCTTCATTGAGCTATTTGAAACTGGCACTGACGGATAAAAATGAGGAAAAACTAAAAAAAATCCAAGTAGAGTTGGAGAAAGAAGGAATTGATTCTGTCTTTTCAGACCCACATTTCTTGGAAATCACTCCTAGAAATATTACAAAGGCACACTCTCTCTTATTCCTAACTGAGTACTTAGGTTTATCTTCAGAAGACGTCATGGCGTTTGGTGATCAAGAAAATGATTTGGCAATGCTTGAGTTCAGTGGATTAAGCGTGGCTATGGGCAATGCGCAAGAACATGTGAAGGATTTAGCAGATGAAGTGACAGAAACTAATGACGAAGCCGGTGTTGCAAACTTTTTGAATGATCACTTTTTATAAGGAGAGATGATAGATGTTAGTGGTTATCGATATGCAAAATCATATTTTAGATCCAACTAGTGAATTTTATTTAGAAGATGGTGAAGCATTAGTTGAACGTGTAAACACACGCTTAAACCAAGCACGTGCAGCGAATGAATACGTACTATTCACTCGAGATATCCCTATCGAACGGAAAGATGAGGCAGAGAGTGAAGATCTTAAAATCATTCCCGCTCTCTCCCCTCTATCAGATGAGCGTGAAATCAAAAAATACTACTTCACTCTGCCTCCAGAAATATTAACAGAGATCAAACATTCACTTTTTGAACGTAAAGAAGAACAAAAAACAATTGAAGTAGTTGGGATCGAAACGAATTTGTGTGTCTTATCCAACACGATTGCTTTACAAAGCGCCTTTCCAGAAGCTGACTTTATCATTGATTCGTCACTAGTCAGCAGTCGTAATCATGAGCCACAAGCACTTAAACTTCTAAAAGACTTTAATGTTTATGTTAAAGAGTAAATGGTCGAAACCAATCGAAAAGCATAAAAAAGGTGGAATGAAGGTTCCACCTTTTTTTATTTTTTTCAAATGATACGTCTACAGAAAAATCATGTTTTTTATCGAAATATTTGTTCAGAATCGTATAACATGCTATCTTTTATTTAGTGAATATAAATCTAGTATATTCTCAAATAGAATAACTCAAAACACAATTTATGCACGAATAAAATATAGCTATGGGAGTTTATTTATTATGCTGGAATTGAGCCGACTTGCTTTTATTTTTCCTGTTTTTATCTTTGTACCGATCGTTTTTTCATTTATCAAATGGACAAAAGAACGAAAAAAAATCGCTTTGGCTAGTTTTCCTGCGATCTATTTTATGTACAAAGTATTAAATTATCAGTTTTTCGAACCCTTCCAGATCTTCACGTTTAATTTAGTTGGGTTCATTTTCTCCATACTCTTTGTCATTGGGTATTTATTTTATCTAAACAGAAAAAATAAACGTTAACTCTCATAGATAATTATTTAAGAGAAAGGTGAGGTAAAATGACCATTGAAGAAGCGATTTTACTGGATACACTGCATTGCCGTTTAAACTTCCTCAAAGATAAAAAGCATTTAACTACACCACAGGTTGCTGAAAAAGTGAACTTACCGATTGAGACATATAAAAGCTATGAAGATGGAAAAAATATACCTAGTATTATCGAATTAATCTTTATCGCAGATTTTTACGACACGACCATCGATTATTTGATTGGTCGAACGGAAGCATCCTAAACACTCAATTCACTGTTTTAGAAAGAAGGAAATCTTATATGCGCTTATGGCATCAAAGCCTCTTGCAATCACTTCCACGCCAACAATTATTAGGACAACATCGCGAATGTTGTGCTCTGAGAGGCAATGGTTGGGGACGAAAACATGCAACTGTCGATTACGTTTTTACACATTCGCCTTATAAATTATTTCAATATCATTTGTTAGTAATGGAAGAAATGAAGAAACAGAATTATAAACCTGGTGAAGAATGGTTTGATCCCTTGTATCGTGGGAAGATCTGCGAACCTTATCCTACCCTTTCCCCTATCGAATGGACCTCACCCCTTTATCCAGAACATGATCAGATCTACTTAGCCGAATGCGTGGCAAACTTAGAACAGAAAGGGATCATCTTATAAACAAGTAATAACTCATGGCTCTATCAAACCTCTCGATTACTGAATCGAGAGGCTTTTATTGAAATTAGACACAAAAAAACTGCTCTTTCATAAGAAAGAGCAGTAAGATATCAATCGTTTGATTATGCTTTAACGATGTTGATTGCTTGAGGGCCACGTTGTCCATCTTCAACATCAAAAGTCACAGCTTGACCTTCGTCTAATGTTTTGAAACCGTCACCTTGGATAGCTGAAAAATGAGCGAATACGTCATTTCCATCTTCACCAGTGATAAATCCAAAACCTTTGTCTGCGTTAAACCATTTTACTGTACCGTTATTCATGTATATTTCCTCCTGATACGTATCAACGTACGTTTATAGTGCAATAAATATTTGATAGGCAAAAGGAGTCTTATAATGTTTAACTTATAGCTCAAATTACGTTTCAAAATAGATTACTTTTATACTATAGCATGCCCTTTCATAAAACACAACTATAAACCCTCGGTACTTTCAATTTCTCTATTTATCTCATTTGTTTGATTCGTTCATTAGATGAAGTAATGTCTTTCTTTTGATAAATCATCCCTAACTCCTGCATCAAAAAACGCTCACTCACATTTGACAACATTTGTCTAATTCCGCTGATAGCTTCTTCTGGAGCAGATCCTTGAACAAACCAGAAAACAGATTTTTGATACAAAGGAGCCTCTGGTGTGTCTAACCCATACTCAAATAGATCCGTCCAGCGATCAATAAATGTTTTTAACAGACCGGTCACATCCCACCAGTAGATAGGTGTACCAATCACCAAGACGTCAGCTTGTTTGATTACTCCCATGACTTTGTCAAATTCATCCTCTTCGGTCATCTGCCCTAACTGATTGATCGAATAATCAACTAAATGCAGGACCGTATAGTCGATATCTTTTAAGATTTTTTCTCCCCATTTAACGGTCATCCCCTCTTTGTTCGGGCTTGCATTAATAAACAAAATGCGCATATTATCTCCTCCTCTACCCAGTTTTTCATCCTCACTCTTTTTTTCATATGAACTCTTGGTTAATTTTTATATTCAAACGATTATGATATCAAAACGATACTTTTCTTCATCAAATATAACATTTTTTACATTAAAAAAACAAATATTAAAAAAATCATCATCCATTAAAACTCTCTGTTATTATATTCATCTTAATGATAAAATAAAGTTTGTTTGTAATTATTTCTTTATATAATTATAACGTTGCGCTTTCTTGTACTACTATTCTTTTTTGATTTATCTACACTCTCTAACTGGCTTTCGTCGGTTCGATTCCGACATAGAGAATACGGTCAAGCGCCGTAAATAAAACCAATCGCTTTTATTAGGGGGAGCTTTGTATGAAAGCGATCTATTTTTTGTAGAAACAGGAGGAAAAAATGAATTTATTGTTGTTATTGTTAGGATTAATCAGTTTGATACTTGGTCTCCATCTATTTAGCCGATCAAGTAAAAGAAATGGAAAAACTTGGCAGCGCCATCTCATTTTATTTAGTGCTTTATTCGGTTTACTACTAATCAGTAGCGCTTGCGGATCTGGTACCAATCAAGCGTCAAAAGCAGATACTGCTACTTCGGAAACCACTTCAACATCCAGTGAAGATAAAGCCCAACGAGAAGCGGTTGAAAAAAAAGAATTAGAAGAGAAAAAGAAAGAAGAAAAATTAGCAGCTGAGAAAAAAGCACAAGAAGAACAAGCGAAACGTGAAGCAGAAAAGAAAGCACAAGAAGAACAAGCGAAACGTGAAGCGGAAAATAAAGCGCAAGAAGAACAAGCAAAACTTGAAGCAGAAAAGAAAGCACAAGAAGAACAAGCTCGTCTTGAAGCAGAAAAGAAAGCACAGGAAGAACAAGCTCGTCTTGAAGCAGAACAGGCCGCACAAGCACAGGCAGCGGAACAAGCGCGTATCGCTGAACAAGCTCGTGTAGCCGCTGAACAAGCAGAAGCCCAACGCGTGGCACAAGAACAAGCAGCCGCAGCTCAAGCGCAACAAGCACAAGCGAATGAAGCACAAGTCTTAGTTACCAGAACTGGAGCAAAGTACCATACGCATAAGTGTGGTAACGGTGACTACTATCCTGCGACAATGAGTGAAGCATTGGCACGCGGATTGACCCCTTGCGAAAAATGTTACTAAAATAATTTATGCAGTATACGAGATCGCTACCGATCTCGTATACTGCTTTTTTCTTATCAACTTTATAATTTAGTGTACATCTTCTTATCCTTTCTTTTCATTTAAATAATCCAATTTTTTTGTGTCAATGTTGCCCTTTAAATAATAATCATTATTATTTAATAAAAATACAGTTGATTCAATTCAACTATCTGTGCTATAATAGTTATGGAATTTCGTTATCAACGTATCGTTGCCTTTCAACAGAACAATAAGAAAGGAGAATGACTATGACATTCTATAACAAAGAATTACAATATCGTGTCACTCTTAATACCGATTTAAATCTTTTCGTCGTGTTCGACAAAGAAGATAGCAATCGTGTAGCGACTGGTGTAACGATCGAACAAGCAGTGCAAGAACTTAAAAAATCCGCATAGGAGTGAAAACCTCGAATGGACGATTGCAACTCTAGTTCACAATAAGACACCTACTTGAAAGATCAAAGTAGGTGTCTTAAATTTTATATGCGTGACGAAACTCTTCTCTTATTTTACATATGATGATCGGATGATCCTAGCTTATTCTTAAGAATATTCTTTTTTAAATTATTCGATCCTATTTTCAGCAACTGGAATAATGACCTTATTGGCACTAATCTTCAACTAATCCTTACAATCTTTTTTGCTTTATGCTAAAATTTCTTTTTCAAGATAAAAAAATATTTTTGTCTTTAGAAGCCGTTTACAAGGAGGTTTAGAAATGAAAACAGCGACAGTTCACTCTTCACGTGATAGAAAAAATGGCTGTCTCCATGTTTTCAATTTGATATGGAAAAGAATCTAACCGTATGGACTTTACTATTATGTTTGATCATTGGATTAGCTTTATTACTTTTTAATGTGATTAGTTGGACAACATACTTTGTTGTAGTATTGATTATTGCTGGATTGACGTTCTATGAAAAAAAACGACGTTCCAACCTTAATAAATAAAACTCGTTTGATTATGTAAAGGCAACGAAAACTGCATTAGAAATATAGTTAAAAATAAGCGCCACCTCTCGAAAATCATTTTTATGGTTTCGAAAAGGGTGACGCTTATTTTATAATGAAGTGGATCTCAATTATATTAAATGATAGAACTGATGGGATGACAAATACGCTTTTTATACCACCAAGCTATTGTAATAATTCTGGCAATCCAAATACTTCAAATCCATAGATTCTTGCTGCAGTGTCTGATCCTTGTGTTGGTTTGTCAATACGTAATCGGACATATCGTGCAGATTGTACCGCAAAAGTCTCGACCGAGCTACTCGCCGTATTATTGGTAGTTTTGGCGACTTCTTTATATATCTCTCCATCTTCACTTAGTTCGATCACATATGCTTTTGTATTCATATCAGGACTTTCTCCACCTGCTTGCGCATGGTCTATACGAACTTCACTAATGGTTTGAACATGCCCTAAATCAAGTGTCAATTCGTGTGGCGGCGTACCCGTTGCACACCACTTAGTCGTCAAGTCGCCATCTATTGCAAAATGAGGTGCTTCCGCTTCATTGGTGTAAGAAGAAGCGGTCGCTTTCGCGTCTCGTGATAACAGCGGCAACTCAGTTGGTACTTTATCAGAAATTGTGATCAAACCGACTTTTTCGACAGGTGTCTCCCCTGCTTGATTGCTTGCGGTTAATTTGACTTTATAAACACCTTCTTTGTGGTAAGTGACAACTGGCGAATTTTCATGACTTGTCGTAATATCCCCACCTTCAAATTCCCAAGTAACCGTTTCGGTATTTAAAGATGACGTGTTTGTAAAAGTAATCGCTGACCCTGGAGCGGCTAACGTTCTTGAAGCAGTAAAATCAGCTCTCGGCACTTTATTATCCGGCCAATCAAAAGAAACGGTCTCTGAAGGTTCACCTTGATTACCCAGCGCATCAACAGGCACGACAATCAATTTTGTTTGCGTGGTGTCTAAGGTTCGTTCAAGGGCATTGATATAATGATTCGTAGCTGGTGTTGCTCCTAAGAAAGATTTTGAGTTATCAGGATTCAACCGGTAGATCTCATAATAGCTTGCTTGACTCTTCGTCTCATCCCAAGCAAGTCGTATGCCAGCGTATCGCCCTTCTTCTTCATCAAATGCAACATCTTCAAGCGTCAGTCCCGAAACTTTTGTGGTTGGAAGTTCCTTTCCCTCTGTCAGTGCTAATTGACCCAAGTGTAGCGCGTAATCGGACTGAGTCTCTGAAGAAGCAAGCTGATAAGAGAGTGTGTTGATTTTTTCTCCTGCCAACCGACTGACATCATAGCTGACAATCGTCCAATCCCGACCGATTGGTACACTTGCCGAGATGATTTCTTTTCGTCCGTCAGCCATTTCTAAAACTAAGTCAAGTTGGCTCATGCTCGTTGCTTTTGCCGTTGTTGTGATAGAAGTTTTATCGGAAATGATTCCATCCATTCGATATAGTTTGATTGTACTTGATGCCTCGTTCACCATACTCCCTTTAAGAAGCAAAGAATTCCCGCCACGAAACGCCTCATCATAATCCATCTCAACTGCTAATTGATTTTCTCCTTGATGTTCAAAGATCCAACGATACGTTGGCATCACGTCTTGCATACTGCGATTATTCCACTGTAGATTAGATACTTTTTTTCCATTAATGAAGTAACCATACCCATTTCCCACACTAAAATTCGTTACAAAAGGTATGCTGGTAATAGCGCTCTGCTCTACTGCATACGTAGAGATCCCAGGCCATTCTTTTTCTATCGGTGCCTTCCCTTTCGTTGGATCACCTTGTTCATTGACCCAAAAACGCATTTCACGACGTTGAAAATCAGCAGGATCACTTGCTGATGTGTAGGTCCAACTCGGGACATACAGTCCTAATGAAGTATAAGGAGTGCCAGTTTCATCTGTGAATAGCCGCCAGTTCACTGGGGTATCATACCCATTTTGCTGGACATCGATTCCCGCATATAATTGATAAGGATCGATCCCTAATTCATTGGCTTTCTTCTTTGAAGCTTTCAATAATTCTTGACTCGCTAAACGATCGGTATTCCACCAAAAATTCAAAAACATGCTATCAGCTACAGGATTCATTTCCGCATCGACTAAAAACGCTTGGTTTTTATCTGTCAACGCATTTTGCCAATCCATCTTCCCTTCCGAAGTCATCGAATCGTACCACATGATTTCTAAAGCTGCTGCTTTTTGCTTGAATTGTTTGATGAATTCTTGCATCAAATCCGCATGTTCTTTACTCAATCCTCCTGCTGTATTTGCCCCTTCTACCTTTTTTTGATTGTTTGCATCATCAAAACTTGTGACTAGTGTGTCCGTTTCCTGATTGATAAACCAGCCATCAAACCCATATCGAGTAGCTACTTCGATCAATTGATCAACTAAAGGAAAGGTACCGTCCTCATCTTTTTGCAAGAATGTATCCAACCATTCGATTTTACCGCCATGAGCGGACTGCGGAAAGAAAACTGTCCCTAATACTGGCACACCATTTTTATGGGCCGCATCAATGACATCAGGACTTGGCGGTACAATGATCCCTTCACCAGACGAACCACCCCAATACACAAGTTGGTCGATATATTGCCAATTGGAAAATACATTGGCATCAAAAGTATTGATACCTCTAGGCGCATTCCCACTTGTACTGCTATTCATGATCGACAAAGCGACCACTTTCATTTCTGGTGTTTGCGTGTCATTTGAAGTTGTCAGTGCCTTTTTATCGATCCGTTTTGCTAAAGGCACTTTACTGACGTTATAAGGTGCATCCAGATCTTTAAAAAATTCCCATTCTAACAATTCTTCAGGAAACCAGTAAGACGATTCCGGCTGATTATCCATTCCTCGTTGATAAGTTGCTGCTTCTGTTTCTTTGTAATCAAACGTTTTAGTCTCTGCGTGATACGTTGTCCCACTACCAATTGCACTTGATATTACTACTGCACAAAAGAGTCCGACTGCTATTTTTTTCTTATTCTTCATCTCCGCTCCCCCTAAATTTAATTGATACACAAAAATGATAACGCTTTCTTAAACGTGGGTATATGAACAAAGCATAGAACTTTCACAACAAATTATAGGTAACATGAATAAAAAACTGATTTTGATCGTCGATCGAAATCAGTTTTTGTATTGTTGATTCGCTATTATGCCGTTTTACGATAGATTTTATTTGAAACCCTCACGAAACCAATCAACTATAATAAAACTTGTATTGTAGGTCAGCATGATTAGTTACTTCAATGGTATTACCTTTATTCATGGAGATAGTTACTACAACATTTGACTTTTCGTCGTTTGTTCAGTGAAGACGGATTTTTCAATCATTCATTCCATCACTGAAAACACGAATCTCATAAACGATTTCTTCTAATGTTCCAGTGGAAGCTTCTGCTTCAATCGCAAGAACTGCCGCTTTTTTTTCAAAGATTTCTGGAAATAACTCTGGAAGGCGCTCACCGTAACTTTTAGGACTAAATCGGCATACGTATTCTCCACTAGGTAAAATCTTGATATTGTTACCGACATTTTTTGTAGGCTTGATCTCTATATACATATACTGCTGCACGTCTTTATCAATAAATTCATAGAGAATGCCAAAATCATATAAAGGCTCATACCCCGCTTCCATTGAGCGATCAAACAAATGGGCTGCTTCTGTATAAAGAGTCTTTTTGTTATCAGTCGGTTGGTAAGGAAAAACATATAAGTACTTTTCTGACAATTGACGAATATGTTGCTTTTTAGAATGTCTGTATTTTTTTAATAATTTGATTTCCTCTTTGACCTCTTGCATCCCTTTTAAGTTTTGTTGAAGTAACTCGATTTTTTGCTTCATCAATTCTTCACTATATGATAAAAAAGATAGATAATCGATGGAATTATTTGGATCACTAAAGCGATGCAGTTCTTTTAATGGTAAACCAATCTCTACACATGCTTGAATCAGCTCGACCGCGCTCACTTGGGCTAAGGAATAATAGCGATAGCCAGAATCTGGATTGATGTATACCGGCAACAACACTCCGACTTGTTCATAATATCTTAACGATTTAATATTGACACCGGTTATTTTCGCCATTTCCCCGATACTCAACAATTCACTTCTTTTGTCCTTTTCTCTCATTGCAATTCTCCTACATACTAAATATTGCTCCAGTATCAAGTGCTTAGATATTGATTATACCATAGGTAATCTTTTAACTTTACATTTCATTGTTATTTTTTAATGTAAAATTATTTAACAATCTTCTATTTTTCAAATATATTTAACATCAAAAAATCCTAAACAACAATAATTTCACACTACTTTACATATTCTCCATTTTTTTAAAAGTATAAAAAACCAACGTAATATTATCACGTCTTGTATTATTCATTAGATAAAGATATAATATTAGTGTGTTTTCGATGAAGCGACAAAAAATTAGATACAAAAGCTCGTTCATCACAAATTGAATACGTTTTCTAACCGCACCTTGTGTTAACCATTTTTGGTAACTACTACATTTACATAGTAGTGAAAATAATTTTTTGGGGGAAAAAAATGAAAAAAATCGTTAGTTGTTCCGTGTTATTGTTCGTTCTACTATTTCTAGCTGCCTGTGGAAAGCAAGTCAGTGTTGATGACCTGAAAGCCAATGATTGGCTGATTGAAGAATTGGAGGAAGTAGACATGATTGCCTCTTTCTCAAATCATGTGGTATCGTTTCGCATTGATCCTTCTTCTTACCAATCGACCGCTACCAATGAATGGGAAGCCTTGGGTGAAGAATTTGCGAAAAGCATGCTTGAAGAATTTCAACATAAGTTTGAACACACGTTAGAAGGAAATATCATGACCTGGGAAAACGACGGGGAAACAGGCAAGTATACAGTAACAAAAGAAGATAAAAATATTATTCTCACACCTACCAAAGATAACGAGGAAGATAAAAAAATTGTTCTGAAGCCATATGATAAAAGTAAAAGAGCAACATCTTCTACTTCTTCAGACAGCTCCACAACTGATAAAGACGCAACAGATGATTCATCTCTCGTAGATATCACTGATAACTCAACTGAACTAAGCGGCTCGGATGACGCGTCAGGTGATTCTGCTTTTGGCAAACGCTCAAACCCTGTGCCCCTCGACAACCCGATCACGTTCGACACTGTTTATTATGATGACGAATATGAAGAAATCGATACAAATATTTCCTTAACCATCAGTAACGTTGTCCGTGGTGAAGAAGCGTATAATTATATGATCAGCATGGATGAGTACAATGAACCAGCACCAGAAGGAAAAGAATGGGTAGTTTTTGATGCAGAGCTAACTGTCAATAAAGGGAGCCAAGATGAGCCATATCGCGCTTTTTCTAGATTCGTACCAGTTAGTTCAACTGGTGAAGAAGTCAATCAGGAAAGCTATAGCTACTTAGGCAACGAAGAATTTGGGAACAAAGATTTGTACGAAGGTGGTACGGACAAAGGCAAAGTTGCATTGCTCGTTCCAATTGGGGACGATACGCTTATTGAATTTAATGATTTTACAAATAGGATTTTTTTCAAATTACAGTAACCTTTGAAAAGCAGCAAGAAAACGTACTAGCGAGCATTAAAAATCATCGCCAGCTGACAGTAGCAGACTAGTCAAGATATGCTTATAAGGGCTACACTCCTAGAAATAACTATAGCCCGATCCAACTAGTTTTTACTTGACATCAGAGAAAAAGGACCCATCTAAATCAATACGTAGATGGGTCCTTTTGTCTCACTATTGGTTGTCATCTGCTGAAAACTTTTAATGGTCTTTTCCACTACTTGTAAAACAAATGTATCAGCTTTAAAACGCATTCTAAAAGCTTTTTAAAGTCTTTTAGAATGCGTTTTACATCATGTATTCATAAGGAGGTTGATCTATTTTATTTCGAAATCAATTGATTCGTCTCACGGACAATCATACGTTCTTCATTCGTCGGTACGACCATGACAGCCACTTGTCCATTGTCTTGACTGACAATTGCTTGTCTTCTATTGTTTCTTTCTTCGTCAACAGTTATACCAAACAATGACAACCCTTCACAAGATAGTTGACGAATGATTGGCGAGTTTTCTCCGATGCCCGCCGTGAAGATCAATACATCAAGTCCGCCTAGTTCAGCAGCGTAAGCACCGATCATCTGTTTTACGCGACCACAATACATGTTCATTGCTAAGACCGCTTTTGGATTGCCCTGTTCAAAAGCTTCTTCGATGTCACGAGCATCACTGCTGATGCCAGAAACTCCTTTGAACCCTGAGTCTTGGTTCATCATCTGCTCGATTTCTGCGAAGCTCATCTGTTTTTCTCTTCCTAGATAGGTCACGATGGAAGGATCGATGTCGCCACAGCGCGTTCCCATCATGATACCTGCTAAAGGAGTGAATCCCATACTAGTGATAACAGACTGGCCATTCTTGATCCCGCAAATACTTCCCCCATTTCCTAAATGACAGGAAATGATTTTTAAATCCTCAAGCTTTTTACCTAAAGACTTGGCAGCTTCCGTCGCCACAAATTGATGACTTGTCCCATGAAATCCGAAACGGCGAATTCCCTCTTCCTCATATAATTTATAAGGAATTGGATAAAGATAGTTTTCTTCTGGCATTGTTTGGTGGAATGACGTATCGAAAACAGCCACTTGCGGACAAGCTGGCAAATTATTTTTGAACGCTTCGATCCCCATGATGTTGATTGGGTTGTGCAACGGTGCTAAATGAGAAAGCGATTTGATTTTTTTCAATGATTCATCCTCAACGATACAGGACCCTTTGAAGAATTCTCCACCATGAGCGACACGATGGCCGACACCAGTGATTTCTGACAAATCAGTAACGATTTTTTCTTCCAATAAAAAATCTAGTAAATACTTGACTGCATCTTCATGTGTTTCACCTTTAACTGAGCGACTGCTTTTATCACCGTCTAAAGAATACGTCAAATCCATGGAGCTTGCTAACCCGATTCGTTCGAACAATCCCTTGGCGATCATTTTTTCTTCAGGAAACTCATAAACTTGAAACTTTAACGAAGAACTTCCTGAATTGATTGCAATAATTAATTCTTTCAATGCTTTACCCCTCAATCTAATCTTTTACAGAATGTTTACTAAAAGCACAGCAATCGTTGCACCAACGATCGGGCCTACTAATGGTACCCATGCGTATTTCCAGTTATAGTCAGTGTTTTTATTTGGTAATGGCATCAATGTATACATCAAACGCGGACCAAGGTCACGCGCTGGATTGATCGCGTAGCCTGTTGTCGAACCAAATGAAAATGAAATCCCTACTAGCAAGAACAATGCAACAACTGGTTGAAATCCTCCTGGGAAGTCTCCCGCTGGAAGTAACAATAAGGTGAAGATAAATGCAAATGTTGCAATGATCTCACTGATGACATTCGCAATAGGCGCGTCGATTGCTGGACCTGTAGCAAAGATGCCTACGGAGTTTCCTTCATCTGGTCCGGTTTCTTTAAAGTGAGCCATAAATGAGATTGCAGCGATCAATGCACCTAAAAAAGCACCTGCAAATTGCGCTAAAACAAATGGTACAACCATATTCCATTCAAAAAGTCCGCCAATCGCAAAAGCAATCGAAACCGCAGGATTCAAATGACCTGGCGATCCAAAGTAACCCGCAGAATAAATCCCTAACATTACGGCAACACCCCAGCCAAACGCAACTAATACCCAATTGGCACCAACTGCTTTGGCCAAAGTCTTCTTCAAGTTGATGCTACAACCAACACCACAACCGAAAAGTGTTAAGACTAACGTTCCAATAAATTCACCTAATACTGTATTATCCATTTTTGTACCCCTTTTCAAACGATTTTATGATAGATTTCTTTTAGTTTTGTACGATCAAACGAGATTGGATTCGATTGGAAAGTAAAATCGTTCATCGCATTGTCAGCTACTTGTTCCGCTGCTCTGATCGCTGTTGATTCTTCGATGTTCCATTCGGCCAATGTTGCTGGCACCACAGAATCTTTACTCAATCGCTTGATGGCATCTACTAATTTGATCACAGCCACTTCGTCTGAAAGACCGTTCGTACATAATTTAAGTTTTCTTGACACATCAGCGTATAAAGACTTTGCCGTCCAATCTTTGGCATTCGCTAAAACGACATGTGGTAACAACATCGCATTTGCTAAACCATGAGGAACTTTGAAAAGCGCGCCGACTTGATGTGCTAAAGCATGGCAAACACCTAAACCAGCATTGTCAAAAGCCACTCCAGCAAGTGTTGCTGCTTCGTGCATTTGGATGCGTGCATCTTCATTTTGGCCATTTTTAACACACTCAACTAAATTCGAAAAGACAAGCGTGATTGCTTTTTCTGCAAGCGCAGAAGAATAATTTGTTCGACCTTTTGCGACCAATGCTTCTAAGGCATGAGTCAAGACATCCAAACCACTGTATGCCGTGATCGAAGGTGGGCTTGTCATCACAAAATCAATGGACAAGATTGCTTCGTCAGGAATCAACACTTCAGCAAATATCGGATATTTGATTTTGTTTGCCGTATCGGTGATCACAGCTGCACTGGTCACTTCAGATCCAGTGCCACTCGTTGTTGGGATCGCAACAAAATAATTGATTGATCGCTTTGCTACCTTCTGATAGAAATAGATGATCCCTTTTGCCGTGTCTAACGCTGAACCACCACCAATTGCGATCACAACAGTTGGTTCAGTTTGCAAAGCCATTTGCATGCCTGTTACCACTTTTTCAATCGGCGGATCTGGCACGATCTCCGTAAAAATGATCACGCGATTTTTTTGTTCTAGATATGCAATCATTTCACGTACTTTTTGATTGCTTTTCAAAAAAGGATCAAAAACGAACAAGACAGTTTCGTCTGAAAAACGTTCGAACCTTTTAACGATGTCCGTTGTTACAGCTACTTTTGTTTTCATTGACCATTGATTCAAACTGTTTCCTCCTAACGAATCGAAAATCCGTCCGTTAATACACAACGACGTTTTCTAGCAAAATTTCTAGCAGTCGTCGTACACTCGCCGGTTGGTGTTGCAATCGTGAATGTGGTTGGACCTTCGCCACCAAATCCTAATCCTGCAAATGAAGAGCCATTTTTTACAAAGATCGAGGTTTGGAATTTCTTCGCTGCAAGGTTCAATCGTTGAATATTTTGGGAGTGCATCGTTGCTGTATGGTGGCATTTATTTTCGATTCCTAATGCTGTCGGTAATGCTTCATCAAAATCTTTTACAGTCACGATCGGTAAGATCGGCATCAACATTTCTTTGACAACAAATGGATGATCTTTCTCTGTTTTCATGATGATCACTCGAATGTCCGCTGATACATGGACACCTACGGCGGCTAAGATCTCGCTCGCGTTTTTACCGACAAACTGTCGGTTAGGCGCACCATTTTCCGCAATCATCTGATTGATCAATCGTTGAATGATTTGTTCATCACCTATATAATAAGCCCCTTGTTTTTCCATTTGTAAAATCAAGTAGTCAACGACTTGTTCGACAGCAACGACACTTTTCTCTGCCGTACATAAAATATTATTATCAAAAGATGCACCCAAGACAATATCTGCCGCTGCCTTATCAAGATCAGCGGTTTCATCAACAAGTGAAGGTGGATTGCCTTCTCCAGCAGCAATCGTTTTCTTACCACTCTTCATTGCTTGTCTCACCACACCAGGACCGCCTGTGATCACTAATAGTGAAATGTCTGGATGGGACATCATCTCTTGAGCAGCTTCAATCGAAGGTTTTTCGATCGTTACAACCAAGTTATGGATGCCACAGCTTTGATAAATCAATTCATTCAATTTTGAAACGACCCAGCCAGAAATGCGCTTCGCGCCTGGATGAACACTGAAATAAATAGCATTGCCTGCTGCAATCATTCCGATTGCGTTACAGATCAACGTTTCTGCCGGATTAGTACTTGGTGTCACCGCACCGATCACGCCATACGGAGATAACTCATAAAGGGTCATTCCGTTGTCACCAGTGACCGCTTCAGTAATAAGATCTTCGACACCTGGTGTCTTGTTGATCGCAAGAGTCAATTTTTGGATCTTATCTTCATATCTTCCCATTTTCGTTTCTTCCACTGTTTCACGAGCAATTGTTTCGATATGAGGTGTCATTCCAGTACGAATCGCAGCAATGATTGCTCTTCGTTGTTCCAATGACAAGTCATCTAAACGATCTTGTGCTACTTTTGCTGCGGCAACTGCTGCATCAACCGTTGGAAAAATCCCGACGGAAGAAGTTACAACTGTTGCGGTAGTCGGTTCTTCTAAAAGGATTCCTTGAATCACTTTCATGATTTGTTCTTTTAATTGTTCTTCGCCCATCATGCTCGCTCCTTAAACTTTTCAATTCCTTTTGTTGCAATTGCCCTATCTTGATCTGGACTACCACCGCTCACACCAATACCACCAACAATGTTTCCTTGCCCATCTTTGAGAAGGAATCCACCACCAAAGGTCACAAGCTTTCCATCACTTAATGTTTCTAATTGGAAAAGCGGCTGGTTTGGTTGTACCAACTCCGTTAGTTCGTGGGTGTCAGCTTTCATTGAGACCGCTGTATAAGCCTTTTTGATTGCCATGCTTTCACTCACAATCAGTGCATCGTCCATTCGATAGAATTGTTTCAAAGCCCCGTTTTTATCAACGATTGCAATAGAAACCGGTACGCTCAAACAATTCGCATGATCGATACACGCGTGAACGATCTCTTCAAAATCAAGTTTGATCTTTGGTTGTTGCACCCGTTCTTGATAACGACGGATGATTTGATTAAGCAGCACTTCTTGTTCCTGTTCATGATCTGCTTCACGGGCAAAAGAGTACAGACAATCAGATAAACGGTTGGCAAACTTGCTGAGTTCTGAACGGACTTCTTCGTTTGCCATAAAGCGATCAAGAACACGTTCCCCACGACGGCAAACCGTCCGAGCAACATGCAACTGCGCCCCTGCTAGACTTTTTCCAGGCAAAATAAATTCATGGATTTCTGGTAGTTTTGCTGTTTTTTCATCGATCCAGATTTCCAATTGATGAATATCTTCTGCAGAGATCAAGTCGCTTTTATGCGCTAATTTATCCTTTTTCGTTGCTGTCGCTAATTCTGCGTTCATCTGAAAAAGTTTATTTTGCACCCAGTCAAGCGCTTGTTGGCTTTCTGGATTTTTCAACATTTTTTGTGCCAAGCTGATTTGCGCACAGCACTCGTCAAACGTTCCATAGACTTCTACTCGTAAACTTGCTTTTTTTACTCGTGTTCCGTCAAAAAGGCTCGTCATTCCTTGATCACCAGTTTTTGTATAGATCGGCATTCTTTTCACTTCCTTACATATCAAACGTATCGATGATGCCAACAATCGCACAATCCACCGCTTCTGATGGCTCCGAGAATAAATGTCTCGCTGAACTACCGCTATTTAACAGAACATAATCACCAATTCCAGCACCTACCGTATCAGCTGCCACTTGTTGAAAACGTACTGCCTCTTTTTGAGCATTTATCGGTTGCACGATCATTAATTTTTTGCCTACAAGAGAGGAATCTTTTTGAGTAGAAACAACGCTACCAATAATTTTTCCCATTAACATTGCGATCCGCTCCTTTTACAGATAGTCATCTGTTTTTCCTGAATTTTTTCTTGCGCCAATAATGTAAAGTTTTGATTCGTTGAAAGTATCAACGCTGCTTGATTCGGTAAAACAGCCACTTGCTTGTAAGTGATATACCGATTTGAAAAGGCATAACATGGTTTTTCAGCAACTGTAAAAACTTCGACGTTATAATGGAAGATTTCTACAGGTATCAAAGTCAGATCCGAAAAAGAGCATTGAAATCTAAGCTCACAACCGTAGTCCAAGCTACGAAATAGCCATCGTACGAATGGGTCGTTCTCATTTTTTGTTGCAAATTTCGTTAAAAAGAAGCAGTCGCAATTTTTGACATAGATATATTTATTCGACAAAAAAGGGCTGATCGAATCCGTTTGAACGGAATCAGTTGATACGAACAATGTACTTTTTTCTCTTTTTATTAGCCAACCCACTACTTTTTGAACAATATCTTCCATACGAAACTCCTATTCCACAATGACTTTTGAGGCCATCGCTATGCCGATCGGTGTAACGAATTGCGGATGAACAGGTTTCAATACTTTCTTACCAATGACGCTACTCATTTCTTCTTCAAACTGTGAAAAATAGGCAGCCCCGCCGACAACAAAAATCGGCTCGATTGGATGTTCATCTAGCATTTTTTTGGCGATGGTCGCCATTTTTTGAATCACTGGACGACAAATCGTAAAATTTTCTGCTTCATTTTTGGAATTTCTCTTTATTTTTTCTGCGTCATCTATATCTACGCTATGATAACCGGCGATCACTAGAGTCATATGTGTACCACCAGTTGGTTCATCATCAACGAAGGCAACTTCTCCATTTTTAAGGACACTGATCCCCGTCGTACCGCCCCCGATATCAATGACCGCCCCATCTGTAATATCAAGTGTCAAGGCAGCCGCTGATGGTTCATCCACTAACTGGTCGATTTCCATGCCGGCACTTTCAATGACGTTTGCCACGACTTTTTTGTTGTTGCCGATCGTTCCTGGGGGGATAGCCCCGGAAGCTGCTTTAAGTGCAAACCCTAAAGCGGCTTCTGCTTCTTCCCTTAATACTTCAACGATCTTTACTGCTTTTTGATAATCAACGACCAAGCCATCACGTATCACTTTGGCTTCTTTGAACGAACCGAACAATGGTTGATTGTCAGCATCTAAGACAACTAAGACGATCGAAGCTGTGCCCAGATCAACACCAACCTTATAGCCATCGGCCGCTTTGTGACCAGTTGGCACAAAAGAATGGACGATTTGATTGAAAGATTCTAGTAACTCATTGCCTTTCTCAATTCCTTGCATCTTTTGCTCCTTCTGATCAACGAATGATCCTTGCTCTAGTTTCGGTAGTGACATTGGCCGCATTGGCTTCATCTGTATCGATGTGCATTTCCATGATAAATTTTTCGTGCGGGCGTAGCGCAACCTCATGATAGACAGTTCCTCGTTCGCCAGATAAAATTTCGACTGAAACGCTCTCATCCTTATGCAGATTCAAACGTTTCATATCTTCATGATTCAAATGGATATGACGTTGTGCGATGATTGCAGCTGGGATCGTAATTGAAGCAGCTTCGGTCATCAAAGTGATTTCTACTGCTTCATCAAGATCACCAGAAAGTTTGATTGGTGGATTGATCCCTAATAGACGTGCATCTGTTTTTGATACTTCTACTTGTGAGCGATTGCGGAACGGACCCAGAATCCGCACTCTTTCGATCTTTCCTTTTGGACCGATCAACGTCACCGTTTGTTTTGCCGCAAATTCACCTGGTTGCTTTAAATCACGCAATTTTTCGATGGATTGTCCTGGGAAAAGTTGTTCAAAGTGAGCAGGTGTCAAATGGATATGACGATTAGAGATACCGATCGGAAAGGTTTGATCAAGATCTGCGATCACCTTCCGAACGATTTCTTTCAACTCAGCTTTTGAAAAATCAAGCATTGTTTTGACCTGCTAATAGTTTGTTCACATCATGATGAGGGCGAGGGATCACGTGTACAGAAACCACTTCACCTACACGCTCAGCTGCGGCAGAACCTGCATCTGTCGCTGCTTTGACCGCACCAACATCTCCACGAACCATGATCGTTACTAAACCAGAACCGATTTTCTCCGTTCCGATCAATTGTACGTTTGCGGCTTTCACCATTGCATCAGCTGCCTCGACAGCCCCTACTAAACCTTTTGTTTCGATCATTCCTAATGCGTCATTCATTTATGTGTTCCTCCTAGTTTTTCTTATTTTTTTTGGTTGCAGTTTTATTTCCTTTTTTTGAAGAATCTTTTGACTTTTTTTCTTTGCTTGCCACTTCATCAGTGCTAAGTGAAGTAGGTTCTTTCTTATCTTCCTTGATAACAGGTACATTTTCACTCTTCACTGGTGTGGTTTTGTCTAATGAGGATTCTTGCTTCGTTGCTGTTTCCTCGATATCAATGACACGTTGCTCTGCTTGTAGGGAATCATGTTGCGCTTCTTTTGAAGAAAAGACATCAAGGATATTGTCTCCTGGTCTTGGTATAACTAGAGAAGAGACGTAAGCATCCAGACCAATGGCAGCTGACTTCGCTGCATCGATCGCTGCTTTGACAGCCCCGACATCCCCTTGGATCATCACGGTCATCCAGCCAAAACCTTTTGTTTTTTCTATACTCAAAAGTTCAATATTTGCGGATTTCACCATGATATCAGAAAGGTTGATGGCACTGGCTAATCCTGTTGATTCGATCATTCCGATTGCTTGATTCATTGTTTCACCTCCAATAATTCCAAGGATTTTAATGGAATACCTTTGACGATTCGAGCAGCATTACTTCCTAGATTTCTCAAGATCGCAGAAGGGATAATTGAAACATGCTCCACCACTTGATAAGGTTTCTCTTTTTTCAAGCTTTTATGATGTATGCAAAGAGTGTCCCTGCTCCCACCAATACCTACTTGTAAAGGAGAAGCTAAAGCCGCTTCATACGCCGCTTGTGCTGCATCCTCAAACATTTTTGCTTCTAGCTTATACGGAATGCTTTCTTCTTCTATCCCATAGAGTAAGGAAGTCAAGATTTCTTCGTCTATTCCATCTACGTAGATGATGATCGACGGTCTATCCATGTTCATTCCTCCTCAAATGTGAAAGGATCAACCCAGTGGCAACCGCATTTCTAGGACCTTCACACGCACGGACATTTCCTTGTCCAGCAACTAACCCATAGTGAGATAACGCATCTGTCACGATTTGGGGAATCTCAAAATCAAGTGCTGATCCTCCAACGATCACAACAAAAGGAATATCACGGATGTTGCCAGTTGGACTTACTCGTTTCAATGCTCGAATCGTGTTTGTTACAAATACTCGTTTTTTCGCTGTCTGTCTAACCAATTTGATTTTTTCGATCGAAAGATCAAGTGGAATTGGAATGAGACCCTCTGGTTTGACAACGACAACTTTCGCAAATAAATGAGGATCTAACGGTTCCTCAAAGAATTGCACACTACCGTCTTCATGTCGGATATAAAAGATGTTCTCTACTTTTGCCAAAGGATACTTTTTGATATCTTCTGCCAAGTAAATATCGTCGATCCCTAACTCCGACTTGATCAATAATGTCACCATATCTCCTGCACCAGCCAAATGTGTAGCAGAAATCGCTTGTTCCCCAATGATCGACGCATCAGTCGAACCAGCACCTAAGTCCAAAATAGCTAAAGGTGTGCTTGTACCAGGTGTCGTCAAGGCGCCTAAAATAGCCGCTTCTGCTTCTGCTCCGCCAATTTCAACAGGTGTTTTCAAATCTTCTTCAATGGATTGTGCGATTTTCGACATTTGCAAATGATCCGATTTGACCATCGAAGCAATCCCTACTGCTTGCTCCATCGAGAACTCACCGGCAACACCACCTTTGACCTCTATAGGAACAAAAGTATCGACTGCCAGTAAGTCTTGGATGAAAATTTCAGCGAGAGGGCGTTCCGTTAAATTCGCCATCGTTAGTCGAACTTTTTCGAGCATCCCACCGACATTGGTTCCTGACTCACCAGTCACATTGTCGATTTCTGCAAACGAACTCACCGCAGTCATGATATCTTCTGCACCAGCAGAAATTTCAACGATCTTACGACGATTGCCACCTGTGATCTCAATACTTCCTGCTGGGATCACTCGTGCTTGTACATCCCCTTGAGGTGTCTTGATCACAACAGCAGAACGATTACCAATCAACGCACGAGCCATAGGAACGATACTTTTCGTTGCTTCTGAATCCAGTTCAAAAACTGTCGCAATACCATATGGATTCGATAATTGAGCAACCCCTTGACCGGCAGGCGCTACTTCGACCGCAGCTAACATGCCTAGTGGAATTTTTTCAATATAAGCCACTTCGTCTATGATCGGGATCTTATGAGTCAAACGATTATTGACTAAAACCCCATCATCACTTTGAAGAATCGCACCTGTGACCCGAATATTCGTTTCAACGATTTGGTTGATCCATTTCGCCGCCTGATCAAATTCGATTTCTTTTTCAACGACGACGACATAGTCATCATCGCTGAATGTTTTTTGGACTAATTCTGATAATTTGATCGTTTTTCCTACGCCTAAGCCATGACCGCCAGGCGTTTTTGGGTTGTGACCGATCATCGTCGATTCGGTGATGATCGTTTCAGTGATCATCTCCATCGCCACGTCACCAATGACAGGCGTTGCCTCGTTGATGCGGATCAAATCGATATCAGAGATCGTAAGGTCATTTTTAGTGCAAGCTTCATTGATTGCTTTATAGATCCCAAAGAGATTCTTCTTCGTTCCTTTGATCCCCGTTGTTTCAGTAATAGCCGATTGTAGAAAATGAACCTGATCATTCGTATCGATCTCTGCAAGTGCGATCTCCGTTGAGGAATTTCCAATATCAATACCTATAATACGTTTCATGCACATTCCTCCCGATAACTGGCGATCCTTTAATTATCCCCTTTGAGCTTCTTACGTGTTTCATAATGTTCACTTGCTTCACGGAAATAAGCAGCAGAGATTTTCGCATGGTATTTCGTTTCTAATTCGTCGGCAATATCTAACAATTCTTGTTTACTTGAGCGATACGGACGTAACGCATTGTACATTGCTAAGACACGCTCATCAGGAACCGCCGTCAATTCTGCGGCACGATCGAAGTTAGAAGAAATCGTCTTGCGTCCTGCACTATGAGCAATTTCACCTTGCGCTTTTAAGATCGATGGTGTGATCTTCAAGTCTTCTGGCGTTAAAGAACCGTTCAATACATTAGCTAATGTGATATCTTCTAACGTTTTGCCTGTTTTTGTTTTCACCCAGTCTGGATGTTTGACAGCAATTGGGTAATCAGCAGTCGTCGCTTGGGCGCCATTCGCAACTTCAGTTGTCCCAGTCGGTTTATTGTTCATATCTTGTAAGATATTTCTTACCAAGCTTTCTAATGTCTGTTCGTTCATCTGTTTCACCTCGTTATAATGTTACAGCAATTTCTTCTGCTGGTTTCCCAATGACAACATGCTTTGTTTCTTTGATGTGAAGTAAAGCAGATTGTGCTTGGTATTTCGGACGTGCCATTTGGTCATTCATCATCGGCACTGGATTTGGTGATTCGCCTTTTGCATATTTCGCAGCGTTCTTACCGATTGCACGATACGTTTCCAGCGTGATCAGTGGCGCTTGCGGGAATAATTCAAGATTTGACAATGGTTGTAGATCTTTTTGGTGAATGATCGCCGTTCCTTTTGATTGGATCGACACGCAAATTCCTGAACCTGAAAGCTTATCTCCCTCAACTGCGACAAATGCCACATCAGATGAACGGAAAACTTTAATTACACGGGCTTTCAACCCTTCTTCTTCGATTCCTGCAATCACTTGTTTCAAGATATCTTTATGGCTCACACCAATGATATTCGTTGTTTGAGATGTTGCGAATGCAGGTCCAACTGCAATAACCACTTCGTCTTGTGCATTGCCAGGTTGTGCGACACCGATTGAACGGAACCAAGATTCAGAATTGTTGTCTGTCGCTACAGCCGTCGACGGTGTACTTTTGAACGCAACTGTTTGTTCACTTTTCGTTGTATCCATTTCAGTCAAGACTTCTTGAATGATCGATCTTAGTAAATTTTCGTTGATTTCTGCCATTTCATACTCCTCCTATATATCCTGCGGGTTGATTGCGTTAGGAATTGCTTTCACTTTTTCCCACTCTGAGCCATCTAAACGGTGTCCAGTTCCTGGTCCAGCATAGTCATTTTTATCATTGACAGCAGAAATGACATTCCAATCTTTATCAAAGATAGAAGAAGTTTGTAAAAGGTCTCCGGCAACGCGTTGTTTCAATAGATTCAATACACTGACAGCCACATCTTCAAAGCCTGTTTTAGATAATGCTTTGACTAGATCTAAACCAGTTGCTCCACTAGCCAACAACTCTTCTGCACCTTTGATATCTTGAACCATATCACGAGCAGGCATGTCATCAGAACCACGAGCATAAGTCGCCGCTTCTACTTCTTCGTCTGTGATCGTTGGCAACCCTAACTCTGCAAATAGTGCTTGCATCGCTTTCGCTGCTTTATTACGAACTTTGATCACTTCTGCTTCTTTGACTGGTCGTAAACCACCATCAACACGAAGGTCACGTTGTAAAATGTTGTAATCGTCGAAATCATCTGCATCAAAGTTTGAACCCGCAAACATATTGTCGTAATTCGGAGTAGCAGAGTAGCCAGAAGAGATATAGTCAGTCCCTGGTAAGAATTGCATCAATAAACGAGCTGTTCGACGGATATCTGAGTGAGAGAATGTTTGGTCATTTCCAGAGGCCACTTCAAGGTCAAGCAACATAGCGATCAAGTTTTCCGCTAAGACCGCACGAATCCCTGATGGCACCGCACCTGGAATACCGATACAACTGATCGAACCATTTTGTAACCCTTGAACCCCCGCTGCTTTTGTCAGATAAATACATCTAGTTTCCAAGTACAACATCGATTTGCCTTCTGCATAACCCATTTGTACTTCTGAACCAGTCCCTGAGGTGAAACGCATCTTCAAGCCGCGAGACGCATAACATGAGGCAAGGAATCCTTTCGACCAAGGCGTATCATCGCCATCGGTAAATACTTTCTCTGTTCCATAAACTGAGATCGTTTCAGCATAAGCTGTGAATCCTCTCATACCAAGGTCAAGTTCAGTTGCTTCTTCCAATGAGCACTGTGTCAACACCCCTGGACGTCCAACTTGTGAACCAATCATGATCGAGATGGCATTAAATGGTGCATAACGTGCAACTGCAACTGTGGTTTCTTGTTCATCAAACCCACGTAAAGCACCTTCAGCGGCATCCGCAGCAATCTGCACTGGGTTGTCGCGTAAGTTTGTTACGTGAGATTGGGTGGTAGGACGACGGCGAGCACGCATTTTTTGCACAGCCATCATCATTTCAACCACGTTCATGTAGCCAACCACTTCATTGATTTTTGCCGGTGTAGCAGAAGTCGTCAATTGGATGATTTCTTCACGACAAATGTTCGGATCAACGATTTTATTCGCTAATTCTTTCGATGACATTTGCATGACTTCTTCCGCACGAGTGATGTCGATGCCATACTGTGCGATATAAGCATCGATCAAATCAAAGTCTTCTTTTGCTTTCCCATCTAATTCAACGACCTCACCCGCAACGATCTTGATGCTTGGTTTTGGATCATTAGGACTTTGCATGGCAATCAGACCTTCGTCTATCCACTCATCAACAAATCCATCTTGGTTCACTGGTCTTTTTGATAATTCTTCAAATCGTTTCGATTTCATCTATTTACTCACTCTCCAATTTAAATATATGATGGCTGATCATTTGTTGGCTCACTACCTAATGTCGCTAATAGTTTGATACCGATTTCGCGAGCAGAAATAACAGCCTGACGGACAGCCCCTGAATCACCACTAAATGTCATCGTGACTTCATTTGAGAAATTCTGTCCATTTTGTGGAGTCGCATAGCTGACCACTTCAATATTCGCCGCCTTCATGGCTGTATCTGCCATCACTACACCGATTGCAGCTGGTGCACCAACGATTAAACCAAATGATTTGCCGATTGGAGTTCCAAATACTTTGTTACACGCATAACTTGCTCTAGCAGTGTATTGACATTCAATGTGGCCTGCTTCATTCGCATACACATCTCCGAACGTGCGAGTATCCACTTCTTTTAACGTCACTTCTACCGCACGTTTAACATCCGAAACATCATCCCCACCAAAAATGATAAGCGAGCCATGACCAGCGCCACCTTTAGTATCTCTTGGCATTTCGATCGAGATGACTTCTGTGTTTGTTGCTTTGACTGCTTCATCTGCCGCTAAAATATGCGGTCCAGCACCGGTACGAGCACCTACGATACCAATCGATCGATATTTTTTCTCTAATTTCATCGTATCCAATAAGGCTGAATCAACATTTGCGATCACTAAACCAATAGTATCCCCAAATGCTGATGCACCGACAAATTCTGTTAATCCACAATATTTTTCAATCATTTTGCTTGTTCCTCCCGATGTAGTTTCCTTTGTTTCATTCGATTCGATTTTATTCAAAACTTTTTTCAAGATTTCTTCTACTGCTGCATTGCTTTTAACCATTTAAATCACCTCAGTCAGTTAAATTTGGGGAGTACTCTCTCAACCTCAGAGTGAGGGCGTGGAATCACATAATTTGAAACAACTTCTCCCACAGAACTAGCTGCTGTCACGCCAGCATCAACTGCGGCTTTTACTGCACCTACATCTCCTCTGACCATTACAGTGACTAAACCTGAACCGATTTTTTCAGTACCGATCAGCGTTACATTTGCCGCCTTCACCATCGCATCTGCTGCTTCGATCGATCCAATCAAACCGCGAGTTTCAATCATGCCTAAAGCTTCTTGACCCATTGTCATACCTCCTAATTTTAGTAGCGCTTACAAAAACTATCATAATAAAAAAAGATGGGAAATAATTGCCCCATCTTTTTTGTACCTATTGAGATAATAATAATAATTTGCTGTGAATAAAAAAAGAAAACACGACAAATAGGCTTAAATTTAAATAATTCAAGCCAAATAATCTATCAAATTCTTGTCATTTGATAGTCAAAATTGTGGTATTTGTGATGTTTTATACAATAACCATTGTTTTTCTGTTAAAATAAGTGCCATGAAAGGGGGCTGTTGCATGATTCAAGATCATCCAAAAGGAATTCATTCAGATAGACTAACAAAGATATTGGAAGAATTTGCATTAGCAGTCGATTATGGCGCTGTTTTAGTTGATATTCACGGCAAAGAAACGTCAAATCTATTTAATTTTTCTCCTTTTTGCCAAAATATGCGAGCAAATCCACAATTCAAACATCTCTGTCAAAAGTGTGATGCTTACGGTGGTTTAGAAGCATCAAAGACTGGAAAACCACACATTTATCAATGCCATGCTGGATTGACGGATATCTCATTACCTTTGATCCATGATCGACAACTGCACGGTTTTGCACTTTTTGGGCAAGTAAAAGTATCAGATATTGAAGATCATCAAATCGACCGCATTCATCCATCCATCACGAATTGGAAAGAGCATGCGGAGTTGAGGCATGCACGTAATAAGGTACGCGTAGTGAACAGAAAACAGGTCACGGCTGCCGCCTCACTTTTCGAAACGATTGCTCAACATTATGAGAAAGAAGAAAACCATCCTAGAGATCGAATCAAATTCAATATCAAAACAGCTGAACATAAACCGATTAAGTCTAAAAACAAACGAATCGACTCCGACCATGGAGAAATCAATAAAGCAATCGAATATATCAATAAAAATCTCTCTCGCAATATTACCTTAGATGAAGTGGCAAATCATGTCTATTTGAGTCATTATTATTTCAGCAGACTCTTCAAAAAAGAATTAGGCATCAGTTTTGTCAACTACCTTAATAAACAGAGAATCGAACAAGCAAAAGAATTATTACGCCAAACCAATTTAAGCGTTCAAAAAATTGCTTATCGCATCGGTTATACCCAACCGAGCTATTTCTGTAAGTTATTCAAAAAAGAGACCGGAACAACTCCTGCTTCCTTTCGAAGAACGAGCTGATCCACTGAAAGACAGTTGTCCGACTGTCTTTTTGTTTAATAAAAAAATGAAGTGTCTTCGAAAAAACACTTCACTAAACAAACCGTTCAATAGGAATCGGTTTGGCTCGCAAAGTAATTTTCCCAATAAAATCACTTTCACATCATGTAAGGTATCCTGACTTTGCTTCATCCTACTACCTCGCCTTCCCGTAAGTGGCTAAATTGAGGGGTCGTCTGCATATACAGTAAAAAGGGTCTGTCAAGGATTCGCACCTTGTTCCCTTCACATCATGTGCTCATATTTTATTATTTTCAATTATACATTAATTCACAATCGCGGTCAATAGATAACGGAAACGATTTATTTTAAAAATTGTTTTTAGCTTTTATCCATTCGTAGACAAGTGTTTCTCTAACTCATCTAAACCAAAACCTGTTATCGTAGAAACTTCAAATATCTTAGAAGCACCGGCTAACTCCAATAATTCACGGGCTTTTGCTAGCGTCTGCTGATCTGCTAAATCGACTTTGGAGATCACACCAATCACTTCTTTGTTGAATCTCGATGAAAAATAAGGTGGAAAATAGTTTTGTGCGCTTGTAATATCTTGAACGAATGCCACTACCTCCGCCTCGATTGAAGCACTTACCAACGCATTATAATAAAACTGATTTTCCATGAACTCACCCGGTGTATCAATTGAATCATCCAGATAATACACTTGTTGAGTCTTGTGATAAGAAATGTCTTTCTTTTGTAGCCACTGTGACAATGTAGTCTTACCGCTACCTGTTTGTCCGATAAAAATCACTCGACGCATCTCTTCACCTATCGTCTCTCATAAATAAATAACTACCAACCATTTAGTTTTTTGTAATATTAGGCGTATCAAACCCCAAAACCGTACTCATTGTTTGGATGACTTGTTGCAAAGCATATTCAACTGAAGATACCTCACCAGTGAAAACGACTGATCCACTAAAGCGATCCATGAAACCAATCGCCACATCTCCAGATTTTTTTGCGATATCTGCACCAATGATCGACGCCTCACTCGGTGTGATCGTCAAAATACCGATTGCATTACTTGCTTCACTTAATCCAAGTTTTGTAAAAACTTCACGATCTGCATTTGGGATAATATGCGCAAGTGTGACCTGTTTTCCAGGGACGTACTCTTGGATCGTTCGTTCGATTTGTCTTTCATTTGCTACCATTTGCCACCTCCTACAATCTGATAATAACTATATTCTAGCATAGATGAATAAAAGGATTTTGCTTTTGATCCAGTGGAGTAACAAATATTTGCGGCTTGGTATAATTTATTATGCGATCAAAAAACTGCTATTCTCAACTTTATCAGAGCTGACAATAGCAGTTTTCTTTTACTTAATAAATGTGATAATCAGACTTTCCTTCTTGTTCAACGGTTATCACTAGTCGATGAGGCAAACAGATACTAGTCTGTCCAGGTTCTTTTCTTATCTATTATTTTTACCTGAATGAAGAATATCATCCGCTTTATCTGCAATGGATTCTGTTAAAAGGACTGAAAAATTTATCCCCGCACGTTTGCCTAATGTATCGGCCCATCGTGGAATCGTTAAAGTCTTTTTGACAAGTTCTGTATCCTTTAAATATTTAGCAACATCTACACGAATCAATGTCGTAAAGGAATCTTTTTCAGCAAAGACTTCTTTGATCGGCGTCGGCTCAGGTATTTGCTCTTCGTGCTCAATATAGTCCGCTAGAACCATACCTAATACCTCTTGTGCCATAGCAATTCCATAAGAGATATCATCTTCATTGATTCCTGTATAAGCACCCTGAATATCAGGAAATTCAATGAAGTAACCGCCACCTTCTTCGGGTTTAAAAATAGCAGGATATGTTTTTGCTAAAGGTTCGCTTAACATTTCAGTCAATCCCTTCTTGTAATCAAATGCGAGATTATTTCAATCCCGCATCCTTCAAAATTTTTTGCTCAAGTCCTCGGCCTAGATCTTGATTGGCATGAACAGGGACAGTAATTCTAACGCCATCTTTATAAAGGTGATGATGAGAGTCTTCCTGCCTTCGCTCAATCCAGCCATTCTTCTTCAATAACCGAAGCATTTCTTTTCCTGTAAGCGGCATTCTGCACGATACCTCCTTACAAAAACAACTATAGCACGTGCCAGCACGTATGTAAAGGTGAGGCTATATTTTTAACGAGCGATTTTTCTTGGTTGATAAATTCTAAATTTTGAAATCATTTAAATAGCTCATGCCATCTTCTTTAATTTTTAAATACATATTTTTTAATGTATGATCATATCCGATTGTACCCTGTTACTCTGGAGAAAAAAAACTACCACCATCAACTTTCTACAAGCTGACAATAGCAGTTTTCTTTTACTTAATAGATGTGATAATCAGACTTTCCTTCTTTTTCAATGGTTATCACTAGTCGATGAGGCAAACAGATACTAGTCTGTCCAGGTTCCGAGATCCAACCTGTTCTTACAGCGATTTGATCGGGGCTATTATCTTCTTTGACTCTGATCTTACCTTCTTGGATTTCGACAATATTGTATTGGGTATCAGATGGATGGTAAGTCACCATCTTGCTACTGATTTCATCTAAATCAAAACGTTCGACTTCTTTTCCGTCGATTTTGACTATCGCATACGTCACGCTATTTTCAGTTTCTGCATTATCAAAAGACAAAGCAAAAACAATTGTCGGAGCGAAAGAAGCAACTACCAGAACAAAAATAATGATGATATCCCAAGGTTTTATACCTGATTTACGAAAGTTGTGCATATAGATTGTCCTTTTGGCTTTTCTTATTCTATCCTTTTACCGATCTTCTAAATAGATGTTGATTTGTTGTTCGTCATCATAATCCAGTTGATCCGTTTCAAGCATTTCCATTAATTCTATTTTCAAGTCTACAGGAATCTCCCAGAAGCCGTCAATAGATTTGAACAAATCGGCATCATACTTTTGAAAAATAGGATAAATGTCCAAAAATTCTTCAAAGGATAAGTTTTGTTTTTCGTAATAGTCTTTGACAAAGCCTTGCTCTATCGCATGTTCTGTAGGAAGACCAGTTTCTGTAATCAGTTTCTTATCGACCATCGCACGATAGAATTCTCCTTTGTCTACAGGTTCGTTTTCCGTTTCCGAATAATATTTGATTCCTTGTTCGACCAATGGCGGATAAATAATTTCCATTTCTTGCAGCCTCCTTGCATCGTCCAATCGATTATTCTGTCACTTTCCGTCCTTTATAATAACCTTTTAAGGAGACGTGATGACTTCGACGATAATCACCAGTCACCTCGTCAAAAGAAATCTCTGGTTTCGTCAAACGTTGGTGTGTTCGTCGCAAACGTTTTTTAGCTTTCGATGTTTTTCTTGCTGGTACTGCCATGACTTTTTCCTCCTATTTTACCAACTTGCTTTTTTAACTCCTGGGATCATTCCTTGATGCGCCAGTTCTCTAAATGTGATTCGAGACATACCAAATTTTCTCATGTAGCCACGAGGACGTCCGTCTGTCTGATCTCTCAGTTTCAAACGATTAGGATTAGACTCTTTTGGTAGCTTAGCTAGTCCTTCATAATCTTTTGCTGCTTTTAACTCTTGACGTTGTTCACTATATTTATTGATCAAAGCTACTTGCTTATTCATTTTTGCAATTTTTGATTTTTTTGCCACTAATAATCTGCTCCTTTATTCCACTTTATATTTATTAAATCGTAATAATTACGTTTTGGGTAGAACTACAATACCACTTCTTTATTTGTTTGTCAAAAAAGAAATACGAATAAAGTCAATTTATTAACGACTTCAGACTGAGCTCATCTTTCGAGTATATTGAAAAAGCTCCAATGATATTTATCCTTAACATCACTGTGAGCTTTTTCTACTATTAATAAATGGACACTAAGAATTCAACATCCTAGCCATTACGAATTGATTTTTTCCAACGCCTTCGTAGGCACTTCGTTTTCTGGTACTTCACTCCATCCTTTTCCTTGCATTCCTTTTGCATAGATTTTTAAGTATTTACCTTGTTTTAACTCGTGATCCACTAATTTTTTTACTGTTTGTTGATTGCCATCTTCATCGTATCCTTCAAACGTGTAGAGATAATCCTTCCCTTTTTTATCCCCACTACTTGTTTTGACATAGTATTCCTTCACTTCTTTATCAGATAAAAAATTTTCCGTTAATGCTTGAAAGCCTTCTGTCTTTGATTCAATAAAAAATGCACCAATTCCTAAAATAAGCACAATTGCTAATAATCCTTTTACTAGTTTTCCCATTATCATTCCCACTTCCCTATTCTTTTTCACTTCCTGTCTAAATCATACTAAATAGGCATGTGGGTTGGAATCTATTCTACTAGTGATTAGCTTACATTAACGTAACAAATTTTTTTGCAATTGCTTTTGACCTAGCTAGAATTATGCAATAAAAAAACCGTAAAACCCAAGAAGATAATTCATTCTCGGATTTTACAGGCTATTGAAAAGTATTACTACAACAATTGGTTTTATTATGCTTTAGTCTATCTTACAACTACCGCGTATTTACGTGCATTATAAATATTCTCAAATGTTGTCCGATTCATCCAATAAGAACCACTGATCGGATCTGATACATGGACTTGATTACTTCCTTTATTATATCCATCAAGAGTGACCGCATGATTATTATTCGCTGCGACACCAAAATTCCAATTCCCCCAACGGATTGGTTGGAAATTGATCGTCACCCAAGCAACAACCGGATGGCCATTTTTGACTTCGTTTAGCAACGTATTCATCGAGCTACCTGAAATATTTTGGGCATTTCCGTACTTCTTGCCCCACGTCGTCAAAGGTGCAGGATAAATTGCAGAATAAGTCCATGAATTTTCGACGAATGGGCTGCCGACAAAACCGCTGTTTGGATTACCATTCGGTGATTTAGGGATCGTATTCAAGAATTGAGTCAAACTCCAATTTGTGATCTTCCCTTTATATTGAAGTGCTTGCAATAAAGAAGCCCCTTCACATCCACTTGGCGCACCTAACGCATATTGGTTGTAATTTTTCACACCCAATAGTTTATAGTCCTCTTGATTTTGTTGACCACTACCAACTGCGTACCAACCAACACCTTCATAGACCCAGCCTTGTTTCGTGATTACTTTTTTCTCGTTTTCATCTAACGTGTAATGGTGCCAGTTCACTCGTTTACTATATAAACGACTGACAGGAATGGCATTCGCTCCTTTATAGGAATACCAACCGATTCCTTCATACTTCCAGCCTTGTTTCGTGATACTATCTCTTTCTTTTGCGTTCAACGTATAAAAATGTTCCCCATTATAGCGATTGTACAAACGATAGACAGGATCACCACTTGTCGGTGCCTGCCAACCAACACCTTCGTAATTCCAACCAATCCTTCTTAAATTATCTCGTTCACCAGTATCTCTCGTGTAAAAATGCTCACCACTATGTGGATTGAATAAACGATACATTGGAATCGTTTGCACAGCTGCTCGAAATAATCTTGGGGAGCCTTCGATCAATTCCTCTTTTGGCGCTTGTGTGATATCCGCTTCGTTTTTACCAGCTTTTTCTGGCGCTTCCAAAGCGACTTCTACTCCATCGACGATTGCAGTTTGTGGTTGCTCTGGTTGAACTTCTGTTTCTTCACTCGCTTGTATTGATGGTGTTTGTTGTGACTCTTGCGTTGGTACCTCTGTTTCTGTCGCTTCTGTACTATTTATCTGTGGAGCTGCTGACGTTTGAGTCGATTCAGTCGAGGTAGCCATTGTAGACGAATCCTCTGCAAAAACTTGACTCACACCAAACGAACTCGCTAAAATCGCAAGTATCGTGAACCCACAAATCCCCTTAGTAATAAATCCCCTTTTCATCTTTTTCCTCCTCATAAATGAATAAAAAATAGCAATAAATTTAACATAAAATATTCTCTGAAAATATTATAACAACAGTAATATATACTATTGTTTAAATTATACATGAATCTATTTTTTTGTCCGAATGATTTGTTTAATTTATTTGAGAACCAAAGAAAGCATACGCTAATTTCATTGAGTAAAACTAGATGGAGCTAAGGTAGGAATGAATGAATCTTATCTTTTAGAATATGAGGTTTTCCAATGCTGGCGAACATATATTATTATGAATGCGCCCATCCTTTAAAACAATTGCTCTGGAAGATTGACTGGCAAGCTCTAGGTCATGAGTCACCATAACGATTGTCTTTCCTTTGCTTACTAATTCTTTCAGTACTTCCATAATAAGGACACGTGAGTGAGTATCTAATGCGCTAGTAGGTTCATCTAAAAATAATATTTCTGGATCTGCTAATATTGTGCGACCAATTGCCACTTTTTGTTGTTCACCACCCGAAAGAGCATCAATGGGTTGGTGTAAATCCGCTTTTAATTCCAATCGTTCTGCCAGAGAATAAACATTTTCCCTTTTTATTTTGTGACCATTCAATGTTCCTGGGAGTACCATATTATCGTAGGCTGACAATGAAGGTATGAGTTGGAAATCTTGAAAAATAAAGCCGATTTTTTTACGGCGAAACTTTGCTAATTTCGCTGCACTCCATCCATATGGTGATTCGCCATCGATCATCACCTCTCCCTCTGTAGGAGGTAATAAGCTAGAGATACAATGAAGCAACGTTGTTTTCCCTGAACCAGAAGGTCCTACGATTGATACAAACTCTTGTTGTTTTACATCAAAAGAAATATCAGTAAGCACTTGTAAAAGATTTCCTTTCGCAAGCTCTATTTCTTTTTTTAATTCAGTTATTGAAATCACTATCTCTCTCATCGGTCTTAACCTCCAAAAATTTAATAATACTAATAGTACTATCCTTACCACAAAATCATTCTAGTTTATAAATCGAATTCTCATATAGAACTGTAGGGCGCAAACTACTCATTGATAACGGAATATAAAAAATCAGCTAGAATTTTTGTCAAAGCTTGGATATCTCCTTGAGGCAATCCTCCATGACTAGCTTTTGGGTGAATCTCTAAATGTGAAGTGACCCCTAACTCTTTAAGTTTATGTAGCCAACTTTTCACATCTTCATTTGAAATTTGCTTATCATTTTCTCCGCAAACCACAAATAAATTTGTCTTTGATCCTTTGGCTTTTTTCACATTTTGCATTGGTGAATATGAATGAATATATTTTCGTATTTTTAAATCAGTAGAAGGATCTCCCCATTCAGCTACTTCCATATGCGATAAGTAATCACGTTTATATAGCATAGTACTAAAAGGATCAATAAATGGTGAAGCTAGTAATATAGATTTAAACAAATTTGGTTCTTCATTCAGACTAGCTCCAGCAACTATTCCTCCAGCACTAGAAGAAATTAACGATAATCTGTCAGTAGCCACTATTCCCTCGTCAATTAAATAATGACAACAGTCCAAAAAATCATGTATTGAATTCCACTTGTTCAAATTTTTCCCCATACGATGCCATTTCTCACCTAAATATCCGCCCCCTCTAACATGAGCAATGCAGTATACAAAACCAAGTTCTATTATAGATATCATCATGGGATCAAGATTTCCTTTTTGTTCTCTCGAACCATATGATCCGTAGACATAAATGATACCAGGCTGTTTTCTGGGTAATTGTTTTGAGTCTCCCTTCCAATATATTGTTAACGGTATTTTCATCCCATCAAAAACAGATGTTACATAGAAAATTTTTTTATGTAACTTTTTCACGTTAAGATTAGGTATACTTTGTTTGTTTTTAACCAAAACTAATCTTTCAGGAAGGTTAGGATTATAGGAATATAACATATTAGATACACAACCGTCTTCACAAAAAAGGTATGTCACGCTCTCATCATTAGTATTTTGACAAAGGTGAACATCACCTTGTAAAGGAATGCTGAAAGTATCTTCAATAAATTCAATCTTAGCGTTCACAAAATTTTCAATGGATATTATTCCAGAATTCAATCCATTTTCATTAAAGTAACGAAGGAAAATATAGGTATGATTCGCCTCAATAGTAATAATACTTATATTTTTTCTTGTAGGAATTATTTGATATTTTTTATCATTGCAGTTATAGAGTATTAATTTATGATTCACCGATTTCTCTTTCCTACATACAAATAATATGTAGTCTATTGAATCCTTTGTAAATCCTATAATATGATTGATTCTTCCATTTTTTTTTGACCAAATAACTTGGACAGGATTTTTTTCTTCTGATGAAAAAAGTAAGTATTCTACGTTATTTTTAAACAAAGATCGATTTGATAAAGATGTTTTAATCAGTTTTAATTGATGCGTACTCCTGCTTTCGTAATAGCAGACTTTCTCTTTCAATTGTTTGAAATTCTTTTCCGAAATTTTATTTGGTCGCCCGTTTTCTGTATGACTAATAAAAAGAATACGATCTTTATGTAACTCAAATACAGGAAAACGATCAAGGCTGGTTAAAACTGTGGTCATTACTTTTTCTGAATTCAACTCCATTACTTCAATTATATAATTACTACTTGAAATAGAAATCATCGTTCGAAATAAGTGAACTGGATCAAGAAGTACTTTTACTACCTGTTTATTAGGATGGAAGCGAACATCAAAAAGCAGTTTAGATTTTTTTAAATGACTTTTTTCAGATTCTGTTATAATTAGATTTTTTTTGGTATCGCTTAGTTGTGCAGTAATGGTTCCAGAGTACGGTAATTTCCAATCTTCAAAGCTGTAAATGTAATCATTTATTTGGATTTTTTGATTGTAAACTTTTTTATAATCAAGTAAGCATGATTGAATAGTCGATGCAATTTTTTCTTTACTATAAATCATTGATATTCACCAACTTCCTTAAAGTTAGACTAATTCTGCTCTTGTATTTATTCAATTAATACAATCTAATTCTTTTAGTATATTTCTTTTAGTATATTAATAAATCTACTCGACAAACTTTTTTAACGTGTAGCGCTCAAACCAATATATTGAAATAAAACATAAACCGAATATCAGAAAAGCGCCTAACGATAATAGGAGATTAACCGACCAATTTGCCTTAAAAATATTGCCACCACCCAGATACGTCACTCTTAGTAGTGGAATCGCAAACAATATTGTTCCAATGAAGGTAATTATTATTGAGATGAATGAAACTGAACTGATTTCAATGATTCTCATTTTAAAAATCCAATCTGGTGTACACCCAGTATAGAAATAGTTTTTAGCTTCAACTTTTGTTTTTATTCTAAAAAGGCAAATTGACACAATTACATTTGCTAAACTAATGAGTATTGGCGCCCCGAATACAAAAATAAGGTTGATGATCAAATCTGTGATATAAGAACTATCATTTGTACCATCAATCAGTAATTTAGTGTTGAGAAACAAAGCTATAAAATTCCCAACTAGCAAGGTAATGATGCTGACAGGACGAATTAATTTTATTAATTCTTCAATATTGTGTTGCATATTGTAAAATGCAGTGCGGACCATTGGATTCTTTGTCATTTTTGGTAATCCAACAATTATATGTACGATCCCTCGAAATATGGGACGAATCAAAAAATTCATAGTCATAAGTATAGAAAGCCACAAAAGAAGCAATAAATTCATCGAGTTACTCATACTTCGAGTATATTCTTTTATTAAAGTTGGATCAGGAACATTTTTTAAATATAAATATAATGTCGCACCTACGCTTATTAGTAACGCAATTATTCCTAAAAATTTACCACTGTTCTTCGTTTTATTAGATGCTCTATGAGAGGAAAGGCTTCCCTTTCTTTTGTTATAGTTTTTAAGACAATAGCGCATACATGTATATAGAATAATTGCTAGTTGAATCATTATCACAGCAAAAACGATATTCCACGAGAACTGAAGAGGGATATGTACAAGAGATTCTTTAGCAGCACTCGAAGGTAATGTGGATAAAAAAAGCTGTGAAGATTTTAAGGAGAAGCAGCTTCCAAAAAAGGCTCCAATCATACCGATTAATGACATTTGACCAGTCATTACCAAACTAATTTGAGCTGGAGAAGCACCTAAAAGAAGCAATATGTCATTTGTTTCATCAAAAAAATCTATACACTGTTTCATTGCATTGATAGTCAATAAAAACAACACTACTATCCCTATAACGATTGGTAACTGCATAAAAACACCATAATCAACTGAACTGTTAAGATCAGCCCTACTTAAAGCATTTAATATAACAAAAGCGGTGCTAAATATTAATCCAGAAACAATAAAAATAGGCAGTATGGATAGCCAAATTCTCCAGTGTTGTAAAAATTGCTTAATAATTAATTTAAACATTTAGTAGCAACCTCCTCTTCTAGTATTTCTAATTTTTAAGGTATCATAAGAAAACGGCACTAACAATAAGACCTTAGCCTTATCATTAGATTTAATACTTTTGAAAATATTAAGTATCAAATTCAAAAATATCTTCATTCGATAAAAATATCCTAAAATGGTTCTATGAGAAGCAGACAGAAGTAACAAAAATTCTACCACTTGCTTCAAAATATAAACCAGATTAGGATATACTTTCTTCTTGCACATACTAAAATAAGTAACTAGGCACACTGCATTTTTGATTCAATCCAAGATAGTCACAGTATATTTAGCACCCAACCAGACTTATATTACTTGGAGAAGTATCACACCAACCCCAGCTAGCTGTACTACCACGTTCTCCTTCGACTTCCTCGATAACTTCATCTTCGATCTCAAGAGATTGAAACTTCAAAATTTCGTTTGACATTGCTAGTTCACCTCCTTTCTGTAATTTTTGGTAATAATAAAAATTCATCTGTTGAAATCGATTCCAGTGCAAGTACTAAACCTGCGAAACCGGAAGCAACATCAGTGGTTAAACGCATACCACTATCACCTGCAACACAGGAACCATTACCGAACTTGATTAAGTGTTGTGAAATACCAGAATATACGGATTTTATAATTTCTTGAACATCATCTTTTTTTAGATACTTATTCATCATCATTTGTCCCAATTTCAACCCTGAAAATCCATTAAATAACCCTGGTGAAATACAAAAATTTGTTTTTGTCGCTTTATAAAGCGATTCAAGTACATGCATGTATTTTTTATCAACTATATCGGCATTTTGTGAGATGAGTATTCCTAATCCTACACTTCCCATCGAAAGATATGGTAAAATTCTAAACCCTTGAGCATATTGCATCATGTCTGTATCATCTTTGAAATATCCTTTTAGCTCATTAGCTATTGATTGATTTAATCCTTTTATATAAATAGTCTCTCCAGTATATCTATACATTTCAGCAAAAAGCCAGCCAAGACTGGCATGTCCATATAGCAACCCGGCTTCAATCTTATGCGGATTATTAGTCGCAATTTTACCTTTTCCAATTGATAAATATCTTTCAGGATCAGAAATGTACTCCTTCACATAAACTTTTGTAACAGTCCTAAGTATTACTTCAAACTCTTTTGAAAATAATCCTTCATTGGCAAAATCCAGTCCTACTAATAAAATACCTGCTTTACCTTTATAAATACTATGATTATTGGTCTCTTTCCACCAAGATTCAAAATTATTTTCAAATATTTTAGCAGCAACATCGGAGTTTCCCATTTTATGCATGATCCACAAAGTTCCTGTTACTCCTTCTCCAAAACTAAAATCACGCATGTGACCATTGGCAATTTCATTTACCAGTTCAGTTCTCACTTTTTCTTGTAGTTGTTTGAAGTCATTAGATAAAGTAATCCCAATTCTTTTTGCAGCAAGTGAATAAGCCCAAAATATACCTAAATCAGAAAAAGCTATTCCTTGGAGTGTAGTTAACCCATAATAGTGCACAGGACAGTTACGATAAGGATATTTCCATCTTCTAATTGTTTCATCAAAGCCTTGAAGTAATTCTCCTAATATATTCTTAAAATCAATATTTTTCTCCTTATATCGATCTAAATAAGGATGTAAGTTTTTTCGATCAGTCAAAACTTGTACATTCCCTGCTTTATTTCTCAACCTATTGAGCGTCACTAAAAATCCACTTAGGACTTTAACATCAACATTTAGCGAATCAAATATCTCTTTGCCAGCCTTTTCTTGCTGTTTGGAAAACCCATAAACTAAATCTCCTTGTAAAGCAACAGGGAAAAACAAACTATGAGCAAGTTGAGAAACGCCATACCAATCTATTTCCTCTGGTGTTGTTTGTCCCCACTGCCTGAATCCAGGTGCTGCTACCATATGGAATCTTTTATCAAGTTCATTGAATACCGCTTGCTCCCAATCAATTACACTAAAGTTGTCTTGCACATCAATAACAAAGTTTTTAGGATGAATATCTTGATGAAAAATACCTTTTTCATGTATAGTTTCAAAAAATATCTCTATTTTTTTTACTAACTCATGTGCTCTGTTAAGATAATCCGTCGCGTACCATGTACCAGCTTTGTCGCCTTTAGAATACAATGGATAATTTTTTGTGATCCATCGATTTAATGTTACTCCGTTAACTTTGTCCATAACAAGAAAATGATGTTCCCAAAGTTCTCCTTCCCACAGGAATTTAGGTACACAGGTTGAATCGGCAAGCAATTTCAATGCTTTTCCTTCATTTTTTATTCGATCAATCGCTGTGAGGTGCTTATCATCAATTCCTGTATATGGTCTCGCCTCTTTTATAAAAACTAATTCGTCTCCCAGTTCAGAGTAGTATCCTTCATAGATACCGCCACAGTTTGAAAATCGAATCGGTCTAGCTATTTCAAAAGGAATTAAGTCAGATGAAGATGAAGCATTTTCTTGCACATTTAGCCACTGCTTTAGAAACTCAGGAATTACACTATCATCAGGTCTCACAAAGAAAGACTTCCTGTTATCAGCGACCATTTTCCCATCTATTTCAAGTTCATCACTAAACATTCCTTCACTATTTGGCGAACCTTTCTTAAACATTCCATATCGTAAATATATCGGCCCTTTTGCCCAACGTTTATCACTTAAAATATAAGGCCCTGGATAACCATGTAATTGGCCTTCTAAATAGTCCAGAAATTCTTCTAATATTGACTCATCAGGATAACAAGTGATGAACTTTCCAGCATGTTCTCGAGGCATTTGTTTTCCATTGCGGTTAACAAAACGTTTAACTGTTGATAAATGTTTAAAAACTATGTTTTTTTTATAGCAATTCTCAGAGACGATTTTTAGTATCTCATCTGTATACTCAAGAGTTGAACTAATATGGACTTTCCATCCTTGACGTTGCATATTATTTTTTAGAGGAATGATATACGTCCACTCAGTTTCACGAAATTCTTCCCAATTGTTAGGGATTGGCACTGAAAAGGATTTAGAATTATCTGTATCGTATTTCGAATCTGTGAAAAAAAGTACATCGTCTGTTGAATAGTTACCTTCCACTTGATCACCTCCATATATATAAAACTTTTTTATTCAATGATTTAATCTATTAATCTACACTCATAGTCTATCAAATTAAAATATTTTACACGTCATATGTAACAAAAACAAAATAACATGTAATAAAAAATAAAATGGACTTTAACTAGTAAAATTTTAATCAATAAAATTTGCGAACAGTTACGTTCAAACGATAAAACGTTACAAGATATTAAAAATATATATTTTTGGTGTAAAATAGAGCTAAATATCTATGGGAGATGAGTCGTATGTTAAATATAGCAATTTGCGATGATGAGCCTTCGTTTATAGAGCAAGTTGAACGCCAAATTTTAAGTTATCCAAATTTAAAATTCGACGTTGATGTATATACAGACAGTGTTCAATTGTACAAGAAACTAAAAAAAGAGAAATATGATATTTACTTCTTAGACATAGATATGCCCAAATTGGATGGCATTTCTTTAGCTGAAAAAATAAGAGAAAAAGATGACTATGCCATTTTAATTTTTTTTACTAGTTATAGAGAATATATGGAAAGTGTCTTTAAAGTACGACCTTTCGATTATCTATTGAAACCTTTAGATAGACAGAAAACTTGGGAAATTTTGGCAAAAGCTGTGCGCCATCTGAATGAATTTCCAAATCAATTTTCCTATTTAAGTGAAAAAACCAATTTTATAATTGCTAAAAACGATATCTATTTCTTTGAGAAACAGAAGCGAAAAGTCATAATGCATGGGAAAATCGGTAAAAAATCCTTTTATATGGATACAAAAACTCTTTTAGAGAAATTAGGTGACGGTTTCGTGCAGATTCATACTTCATATATCGTAAACGCATATTATATACGTGGTGTGAAAAAAAGATCTGTTATTGTTCAAATTTATGATGGTTCTGAAGAGTTACCTATTAGTGCAAAGTTCAATGAACAGTGCAAAGAACAAATCCTATCAACGTTAGGAGTATGAAATTTATGCTAGTTTACTTTATTAATACTTTATTCACTCTCATAGACTGTCTATTAATGGCTTACATTTATAAAAAATCTGCTCCTACACAATCTACGAATAAGTGGATAATTTTAGTACTTATTTGCTTCATACTAAAATACGCATTATTTATCTTTATACCTGAAAACTTATTTATTAAAGAGTTCATTAACTTAATTTTTTCATTTATTATTTACCTTTGTGTCGGAATCTTAATGAAAGTTGAAAAAAGCAGCATTATGTTATGGGCTTTTGTATTTTTGAGTATTGTTATGATTTCTGAAAACCTGGCACAGCTTACTCAACTAGGTACAGCTAGAGAACCTTGGTTCACTGATTCAGTTCCATCGTTAATTCCATATCTTAACCTCTCTCTCTTTTCTAGTATTTTAAAGATAATATTGCTTTACATCATATTTTTGATATTTTTTCAAAACCATCTAAAACAAATACCCAAGCTTCCAAATAAACTGATTCTCATCTTGTGTGTTGTTCCTATTTCATCAATAACAATTTTATTTACAACTAGATTATGGTGGTATAATCGCATTGTTTTATCAGTGATTGGGTTATTAGGAATAGATTTTGGCGTTATAACAATAACTATGGCTAACTTACTTATATTCAAATTTATCCAAATACATATTCTTGAATTATCACACAAAAAAAGAAGAGAAATTATTGCGAAGAATAATAGCCAGTATCTTAATGATCTTGAAACTAAAGAAAAAAGAATTCGAACAATGCACCATGACTTAAAAAATCAATACCTCATATTAGCTAGCTATATTGAGAATCACAATGAGAAAGCAGCTTTAAATTATATAAATAAATCCATTATTACATTGGATCAATCATTAATTGATTTTTATACAAGTAATCCAAGCATTAACTATTTGTTGAATCAAAAAGCGCAACAAGCTAGAGATAATAATATAAAAATGGCAATTGAAACATTTATACCAAATAATTTTTATATAGGAAATACTATTATTACCTCAATATTAGGCAATCTGCTTGATAATGCTCTTTATGCATGCATTAGACAAAAAAACTTAGAAAAGAAAATGAATGTTTCGCTAAAATTATTTAATAACAATCTCATCATAAATATCGATAATACTTTTGATCCTAGCGAAATTCGTTCAAGAAAATGGCGTATTAGAAAAGGAATTGGGCTAAAAATCGTTCAAACTATTGTGGAAGAACAGAATGGATTATACCGACATTGGATTGAAGATGGTATTTATCATGCATCAGTTATTCTAATGAATATCTATGGCGAAGAAGAAAAAGAATAAAAGATTCATAACCGCTCATTTAATCAGTAGCTATAATTTCACTGAATTTATTTGCCACTTGAATTCTTGACGATAAAAAAAGCATCTCCTGCGAGATGCTTTCCTCTAAAATCAATTTAAATTTTCTATTTCTTCGGCTCATCCTCATCCATTTTCAGAACAGCCATGAAGGCTTCTTGAGGGACTTCGACGTTACCAATTTGTTTCATTCGTTTCTTACCTTCTTTTTGTTTTTCAAGAAGTTTACGTTTACGGGAAACGTCACCACCGTAACATTTAGCCAGCACATTTTTACGTAAGGCTTTGATGTCTGAACGGGCAACGATTTTTTGACCGATCGCTGCTTGGATCGGAACCTCGAATTGTTGACGAGGGATCAGTTTTTTCAGTTTTTCAACGATGGCTTTTCCGCGTTCATAGGCAAAATCACGGTGAACGATGAAGCTTAATGCGTCGACTTTTTCAGCATTCAGCAAGATATCCATTTTCACTAGCTTGCTCTTTTGATAACCTGACATTTCGTAGTCAAGTGAAGCGTAGCCTTTCGTGCTTGATTTTAGTTTGTCAAAGAAATCAAAGACGATCTCTGACAAAGGCAAGTTATAAACGACATTGACACGATAATCATCTAAATAATCCATTGTAATAAAATCGCCACGTTTACGTTGCGAAAGTTCCATGACTGCACCAACGTACTCATTAGGTACCATGATCTGTGCTTTCACAAAAGGTTCTTCGACATCTTGGATCGTGACTGGTTCAGGAAAATCAGCAGGATTATCAACAACGACCATCGAACCGTCTGTCTTGTTGACATGATAGATTACAGAAGGCGCTGTCGTGATCAATTCAAGATTGAACTCACGCTCTAAACGTTCTTGGACGACGTCCATATGAAGCAATCCTAAGAAGCCACAACGGAAACCAAAGCCAAGTGCTTGTGATGTTTCTGGTTCAAACTGCAAAGCAGCATCATTTAGTTGAAGTTTTTCCAATGCTTCACGTAGATCATTATATCGTGATGTGTCGATCGGGTACAAACCACAATAGACCATTGGATTCATTTTTCGATAGCCTGGTAATGCTTCTGTAGCAGGATTATCCGCAAGTGTCACGGTATCTCCGACGCTTGTATCTTGGACTGTCTTGATGCTTGCAGTGATATAACCGACATCACCGACCATCAAAAAGTCACGCGCAATGGTTTTTGGTGAGAATACACCAACTTCGGTCACATCAAAGGTCTTGCCATTACTCATCAATTTGATTTTATCTCCTGCTTTGACAACACCATCTGTGATACGCACATTTAAAATAACTCCGCGGTAGCTGTCATAGATCGAATCAAAAATCAATGCTTTCAAAGGAGCTTCGATATCGCCAGAAGGTGCTGGGACATATTCCACTACTTGTTCTAATATTTCTTCGATACCGATCCCAGACTTCGCACTTGCTAACACCGCTTCACTGGCATCGATGCCGATCACTTCTTCGATTTCATTACGCACACGCTCTGGATCTGCGGCTGGTAGATCGATCTTATTGATGACTGGTAAAATCTCTAGGTCATTATCTAATGCCAAATAAACATTGGCTAATGTCTGTGCTTCAATCCCTTGAGCGGCATCCACGACTAAGACTGCTCCTTCACAGGCAGCTAAACTTCGGGATACTTCATAGGTAAAATCGACGTGCCCTGGGGTATCGATCAAATGGAAGATATATGTCTCTCCATTTTTAGCCGTATAGTTCAATTCTACGGCATTTAGTTTGATCGTGATCCCACGTTCACGTTCTAGATCCATGGAGTCTAATAACTGATCTTGCATTTCGCGAGACGTCACAGTGTTCGTCTTTTCCAAAATCCGATCGGCCAAAGTTGATTTCCCATGGTCGATATGAGCAATGATCGAAAAATTTCGAATTTGCTCTTGGCGTTGTTTCATTTTCTTTATATCCATAGCGTCTCCTCTTTTCATATAATCAGCACTTTTCATTATACCAACGAAAAGGAGGAATTTAAAGACTTTTTCCTTCTAAGGACTTTAGAAGTTTTTTTTAGAAACTTTTGTTATACTGTGAACAAGTAACTAAATTGGAGTTGAAAAAATGGACCAAACAGATTTTAGAGAAAATTTTGAGTTGAAGCCTGTCACGGAGGAACATGTTGACCAGTTCAATGAGTTACTTTCCTACGTTTTTCAAGTCACTGACTCTGATATTGAAGAAAGTGGATTCGAAAACAAACGGGAATTTGTACGTTCCAAGCGACCGATTCTAGAATTATCCAATGTATTCGGCTGGTTTCATAAAGAAAAATTGATATCTCAAATCGCGATCTATCCTTGCGAGGTCAATATCCACGGTACACGGTACCAAATGGGTGGTGTGACTGGCGTTGGAACCTATCCCGAATATGCCAACCATGGATTGATGCAAGACTTGATCATCGTCGCATTAGACAACATGCGCAAAAACAAACAGTGGATCTCATATCTTTATCCTTACAATATCCCTTATTACAGGCGTAAAGGTTGGGAAATCATGTCAGATAAGTTATCCTTTAAAATACGTGATACGCAACTACCTAAACAAGTACCTGTTTCTGGTATCGTGGAACGACTGCCTGTCGATCACGAAGATGTTTTCCGTGTCTATCAACAGTTTGCGGGAAAGAATCATGGTGCACTGTTTCGTAGTGCCTTTCACTGGGAAGAATACTGGCGTTTCGAAAATGAAGAAGAACGGACTGCGGCGATTTATTACAATAGCGACAATGAACCAACAGGTGTACTTTTTTATTGGGTCGCTGAAGAAGTCTTCCATGTCAAAGAGATGTTTTATTTGAACCAAGAGGCGCGTAATGGGTTGTGGAACTTCATCTCTGCACATTTCTCAATGGTTTACTGGGTACATGGCGATATCTACAAAAATGAACCCCTCGCTTTCTTATTAGAAGATAGTCAAATCAAAGAACAGATCGAACCTTATTTTATGGCAAGAATCGTTGACGTCAAAGAATTTATCCAGCGCTTCCCTTTTTCTGGTACAGCAGAGGATTTCCATTTCATCGTGGAAGATTCCGTGGCACCTTGGAACAATGGCGTATTTGGCTTGACGTGGCGAGATGGTCGTTTGTCGATTGTTAACGAACCCCTAGGAAAAATGGTTCGCTTAGATATCCAAACCTTGACATGCCTAATGATGAATTATCGTCGTGCTTCTTACCTTGCTCGAATCGAGCGCATAACCACGGATGAGGACATGATCAAGACATTAGAGCGGATCATCCCAAACATGGAAGCTTATTTTAGTGACTATTTCTAATACAAAGGATGTTGAAACGAATGAATATTTATTTTGCAGCACCACTATTTGCAAAAGGAGATTTGCTTTATAACGAATCTCTTGTAAAAAAAATCAGAGAGATTTCTTCTGATTTATCGATCTATCTTCCACAAGAAAACGAAGCAATCAATGATAAGACTGCCTATGCAGACAGCAAAATGATCGCCTTGGCTGATACAGAAAAAGTACTAGAAAGTGACCTGATGATCGCTCTTTTAGACGGATTAACAATTGATGCCGGAGTTGCTTCTGAGATCGGTGTCGCCTATGCAAAAGGCATTCCGATCATTGGTTTATATACAGATAGCCGCCAACAAGGAGCGACTCATCCAAAAAAAGTCGCTGCCTTGCAACAGGCCGGTGAAAATCAGTTTCATTATTTAAATCTTTATACGGTCGGCTTGATCAAGTTGAACGGAACGATCGTGTCGTCTGAAGAAGCATTGTTCGAAGCATTGAAATCATATTTAGCTGGGGGAAATATTAGTGAGTAAGACAGTAAAAAAAGTTCAGATTGCCTTAACGATTTTCGGTCTATTTGTTGTGGGTTATAACATTTTCGAATTTGTAACAAACAAATATTCGACCACACAAGGAATCACCTTTATCGTCGAATCTTTGGCAGGTATCTTATTGATTTATTTGCCACAGATCATTCGCCGATTGTTCAAGATCCATGTTCCTGATGCGATTGTTTTATTTTATTGGTTTTTCTTGTTCATCTCTGTCTTTTTAGGAACAGGTATGCACTTGATCAGTATTATTTCATTTTGGGATAAAATCTTACACGCCGTTAGCCCGATGGTTCTGACTGCCTTAGGTTACGGTTTGATTGGCTTCTTGCTGAAAGACGCGCCAATCGAGAAAACAAGTCCTTGGCTATTTCTTTTATTTGGATTTGCTTTTGCCGGATTATGCGGTGTTTTCTGGGAGTTCTGGGAATTTCTATGCGATCAATTCTTAGGGATGAACCTGCAACGATTTGCTGCTTCTGATGGTACACTCTTCGTCGGACGCGAAGCATTGATGGATACAATGGGAGATTTACTAACAAATACAGTCGGCGCCTTTATCATGGGTGTTTATGCGTGGGTCCAAGTGAAAAAAGACCCAGCACATTTTGAGAGTTACCGACTAAAAAAATTGGAAGATTGATTGCTAGTATCAACAGTAACCTTACTAAAAAAAGTGAGTTTGGGATCCTAAAGATTCCTGACTCACTTTTTTTCCTGCAAATTTTTACTTCAACAAACTCATGCCAATTACACCGATGACATACACCAGTGTCCCCAAATAGATTGAGCATTTTTCTAATGATGTCTTCTTCTCTCTCAAAAGAATAATACTTCCGTAAGTTGCCACAAGCAAACTCATTTGCGAAAAGGAATAAGTGATGCCCACACCTAAAGAAGAAGATACAGCAAATAACGTCGTATTAGCAATCACCCAAGAACAACCGGTGACGATATTTCGAGCAATGGCATTGAGTTTCAATTGTCTGATCTTCTTGATTGAGATGATCATCCCTCCAACAAACATGCCGATGGATTGAGGTAGAAACACTTGCGGTCCATGAATATCAAAATAACTAGTGATCGTTACATATAGCATCAAAAACCCAGATGAAATGCACAAAAAGACAATGACTTGTTTGGCTACTGCGCCGTTTCCGTTGCTTGTTTTTGTCACTAATAATATACCAACTAAGATGACAGTTAAAGCCACGATCGACATGATAGCTACAAAGACACTTGTCCATTCTAAAAGAAAAATACCTGAAACAAGCGTGACAAATGCTAATTGTGTCCCAACAGATATGGGCATGGCTTTTGATACTTCGGCCTTTTCTAATGCGCGGAACTGAAAGTATTGCCCCACCGCCCAAAATGTTCCGGACAAAAAACAAATAATAAATGAAACCGTTTGGTACGTTACTTGCTGAAACAAACTAAATATCAAGCCAAATAGTAAGGCAGCAATGGTTGTGCCGATCAACTGTTCTTCTGACTTCCCTCCCATGATCTTAGATAATATCGGCATCATTCCCCACCCTAATGCTGGGATCAAAGCTAAAAATAAAAGGTGTATCGCCATAATTTTCCCTCTTTCAATTTCACAACTAAAGAAAGACACAAGTAGTCAACTTGCTGTTCCTAAAACCCGTTAAACGGTGTTCCAGAAGCAACGCCTTGAGAACCAACTTGTGCCTCAATGTATTTTTTATTTTGTTAATAAATAAGTGGCTAAACCATAGCCGTTGATCGTTTTTGTCTCTGTCACTTCTTCTTCCAAAGCATTGATACGTGTGTACTTAAATCCTACAAAAAGCTTCTCTGGCTCCAGGTAACGCTTTTCTGAAGTGCCATTGACTAATCGAATCACTACACCTTCTGAATAATAAGCATTATGGATCGCACTGACAGCTAATCCTTCTGCTAAATCTAACGAAATTTGCGTATACGTACGTTCACTCAAAGAAAGTGGTTGGATTCTACTTTGGATCTTATTGTCGATTCGATAAACGAAATAATTCAAATCTTGCAATTGATACGAAATCGACGGTTGTTCTTTTTCTGCTTTCCATGTCACTAACGTGTTTTCTGAAATATCAGTTGGTGCCATGCGCATAGAAAAGTCAAAATCGATCCGTTGATTTTCCATTTGAGCAAGCGGTGTGTCCATCATGATATGCCCTTTTTTCGTCGTATCTCCTGAAGCTCGTCCTGGACGATACATCAAATCTGGTTTCCCTAACGAATCCGTTGTGGCTAATACGGTGACATATAAGGAGTCATTGATATATTCGTATTCCTTACTTTGTTCGGTATAAAACACTAATGCCTCTTCGGAACTATACGCGATCACTTGTTTTTCAAAAGGTTCGATATTTACTGGCATTTCAGAATATTTTTGTTCCCAATCGTTCATCGACTGGTTTGTTTTTTCCAAGTAACCAAATTGGATCGCAGAAACGACCTTTTCAATCGATTGATTCAACTTTGTTTTGATGCGAATACGGTGATTTAACACAGAATTTCTAAAAGAAAGACTGCCTTGGACCTCTCCCTGTTCCGTTAACTTCAATGTCAGCTGGTAAGCGAAGATTTTCGTTGTTTGACCGGCGATACGTTCTGCCAATGTATAAGGAAGCGCCAGTTTCCCTTCCAAGATCAAGGTTTCTTCGTTGCCTTTACATGAATCAAACGGCAAAGAGAATGGGTGATCATTAGGTATCGGAGAATAATCGTAAGTGTCTCCGGCATTACTATCATCCACGATCGTCAAGAAGTCTTTGATCGTATGATGACCATCTGAAAAAGCAAGTTGTCCCTCTTCAAAAGTCAAAGAATAGTTACCTTTTGAGATCATCGTGCGTGGGGTCATGTCAGGTAGACCAGTCGTAGTCTGTTCGACGAAATCGAAGACTTGATAGCCTAACCCAGCAAATGAACAATCAACTGCTACTTGTAAAATATAGTATCCTGGCTCTTCGATAAAACGATTGCCGGCTGGGGTTTCTTCCATGATATTTTGACGACTAGGTACATAATCCAACGAGATGACAGCAGAATCATGGCCCAATACTTCGATTTGCTTGACTTTTGAGATGAGTTTTACCACTTTTTTTCCTTTGAAAGGTTTAACTGAAGTATTCAAAATCAAGAATTGTTGATCCGTCAGCTGTAGTCCTTCAGAAATTCTTTTCAATACTAAGTTTTCGATACTATCACAGATTTCTGATACTTCTTTCAAACGATGAGCGATGTCTTGCGCGACACTATCTGACACACAGCCGGCTAGACTGTCATGTGCTTGGCACTCAAATAATTTTTTCCATGCCTTCATGACTAACCGATTGCTCAAAACGATGCCTAGCTCCTTCGCAATCACGACCATTGGTTCGATTTCTAATGTCAGTTTATTTTCTAATCTGAAAATCTCACGTTTCAAATCCATCCGGACAGAACCAATCGTTTTGTGTACGCGAGCAAAAACAGGTGCACGAAATTCTCCTTGGTACTCTTCCAGATCTTTTTGACGAACCAAGTCCATGAACGCTTGATACGTGCTTGTTTGATAGTTATATTTACCGATTTGATTGATTTTATCGATTTTCTCTTCTAAAGATGAGATAATGCCTAATTGATCGTTTCCTGTTGGAATCAAGATGTCTGTTTCATCTGCGTAGCTCTTGATAAAATCGATGCCTTTATCTAATCGTCCTTCCACATAACTCTTCGTTGGTTCTAGTTGTTGTTGCGCACCATAACCTTGGGGAAAGTTCACCGCATACAATTCATTCTCTCCACTTAGACTTTTCCATTTGAAATATGGCGATTGGACATGTTCACCTAAGTCGATCCCACGCCAAAAAATAATATTGTCAAACCCCGCCTCGTTTAAAATCGTCGGCATTTGTGCATTGAATCCAAATGTATCTGGAAGATAACCAATAGGTAGATACTCCCCATATTTTTTACTTTCAAAGACTCCTACCATTGCATTTCTTAAAATAGATTCCCCTGAGGCAAAAAACGCATCCGTTTGTGTGAACCAAGGGCCAATAAATAATTGACCCTTCGCAACTAATTCTTTGATCTCTGGTAATTTTTCTGGATATAGTTCCAAGTAATCATCTAAGATCGAAAGCTGTCCATCTAATACAAAAGTAGCATTAGGCTGCCTTTTCAGCTCTTCCAAAACATCTGTAAATAACTGATCACTTAAAACGATGCAATCCATGGAAGTAAAGTACCATTCTCTATCCCAATGTGTATGATTTACAATGTGTATATTTGTCATAGTTACGCTTCCCATTGCTCTTCCCAAGCAGCTTCATCAAATTCTTCTACCGCTGATTCTACTTCTTGTCCAGCATCTTTTGAACGTAGCACGCTAGTTAAGATCGCGATGAACAATGCACCTGTAGCGATCGAAAGTACATAGATCGGCCATTTTTCCACTGTGAACCAGCCATAAAACCCTGAGATTGGTGCTGTGTTCACTGCCCCTAAACCAACTGCCATCGCAGAACCTAAGGCAGAACCAATCATATTGATTGGGATAACTTTTAATGGATTTTCAACGGCAAATGGGATCGCTCCTTCAGAAATACCGACAAGTCCCATGATCACAGCTGATTTTCCAGCTTCTTTTAATTCATTGTTGTATTTATTTTTCGCAAAGATCGTGGCTAATCCTAACCCGATTGGTGGAATGATGATGGCCACTTGTGCTGCAGTATTTGGTGCATAAACATTACTAGTCAATAGCGCCATTGCTGTTGTCACCGCCGCTTTATTGACTGGTCCACCTAAGTCAAAACCAACCATTGCGCCAACGACTGCTGCCATAACGATGGCATTTCCACCACTTAAACCGTTCAACCATGATTCTAACCCAACGTTCAATGCTGCAAATGGCGTACCGATCACATAATTGACTAATAGAACGGTGATCAATGTACCTAAAACTGGTACTAGAAATACTGGTACAACGGATGCCATTGATTTTGGCAATTTGATTTTGTTTTTGATCAACAAGCAAGCATAACCAGCGATCAAACCAGAAACGATTGCGCCTAAAAAGCCTGCATTGATATCTTTCACTAACATCCCGCCAACTAAACCAGGAGCAATCCCTAGTTTATCTGAGATCGAATAGGCAATAAATGCGGAAATCACTGGGAACATTAAACCAAGTGCTGTGCCACCGAAACCATCTAAACTATGCAATAAACGAATGATCGCATTCCCACTCTCGCCATGAGAACCGTCCCAAATATCCACAATTCCGTAAAATGAACCACCCACACGAGAAATGGCCATGATTACTGCTCCGGCGATCACTAACGGTATCATATAAGATATTCCTGTTAAAACATGATTTTTGATTTCACTTGCTATTTTTTTCATTTACTTTCTCCCCCACTGATTAATTGATTAGTCGATCATTCCTAAAGCTTCTTCGATGACTTTTTCGGCATTCTTGATTGGTGCGGCAACTGGCACTTTTAAGATCGTTTTGCCTTTGAAACGCTCTTCATTTCTCACTTTTGTATCTACTGCAAAAATAACGACTTCCCCAATCTTGCAATCTTTTTCAGTCAACTCATTTTCGATACCTGTTGCTCCTTGTGTTTCAACTTTGATCAAATCTCCACGTTTTGCTGCTGCTTTCTTTAGTGCTTGAGCTGCCATATACGTATGAGCGACCCCTGTAGCACAAGCTGTAACTGCGATAATTTTTCTTTTCATCTCTTTTTCCTCTTTTCATTTGTTTATTCGCTTAATAGTTTCGCGATTTGTTGTTTATCTGTCTCAGTTTTTAACTGTGCCGTAATGTCATCATCCATTAATTTCATCGCAATTTCAGATAAGATTCTTAGATGGGTATCCCCTTTTTGTGACTCTGGGATCGCCAATAAAATGACCACAAAAACTGGTTCTTCATCTAACGATTGCCAATCGATTGGTTGTTTCAATCGTGCAAAAACAATTGCTGGCTCACTGACTGCTTCACTTTTCCCATGAGGAATGGCAATATTGTTCCCAATGCCTGTCGTCGAATGTTCTTCTCTTTCTAATACAGACTGGATATAAGCTTCTTTATTGTTGACTAAGCCGTTATTCGTTAAAACTTCCCCTAATTGACGAATCGTTTCTTCTTTGGTTGTACTCTCCATATCTAAAAAAATATGATTAGAAGGTAGTAAAGTTGCAATGCTCATATTAAAATTCCTCTTTCAAATAGTTTTTGATCTCATTTTTTGTTCCTTTTAGCAAATGTTTTTTTTCACCAGATTCGATGATCTCTAGCATGACATCATAGACTTCTTCCAGCTCTTGTGCTGTTTCATCTTTGATACAGATGAAAAATAAATATTTGACTTTCGTTTCTCCCCACATCAATTCATTAGCTAAGCGTAAAAAGACGATCGCCGATTTTTTAACGTATTTAGGGGCCCCGTGTGGTGTTGCAAATTTTCCAAAAGAGGTAAATGAAAGCTGTTCTCTTTCTAAAGAAGAAGAGATGATTTTTTCTTCTGCGTATCCTTTTTCAATCAATTGTTGTCCAACGAATTGAATCACTTCCTGATAGTCTGAGAATGAATGATCCAAAAAGATCAATTCCTCTTTGATCAAGTCCGCAAAGTGATTCGTTGGCTTGATGGTATTATTTTGAGCATCCTTTAAAAAACGCTCAATTTTTTGACGTTCTGATTTGTTGAGAACCGGTGAAACATTGATCGTTGGTATTGTCTCTAGGTTCAAGTTGACAGTCGATATCACCAGATCTTCATCGATCGATGTCTGCATCAACTCTTGGATTGAAAGTATCCTAGAAATTTCGATCTTCTCATAATTTCTACGAAGTCGGGCAGCCAAGAGTTGTGATGTGCCTTTGCCACTGCTACACACAAGTAAGACACTGACTTTCTTCTGATATTTTTCTTCTTTTTGCTCTTTCATTGCTTGGATATGGACAGCAAGAAAAGCGACTTCATCTTCTGGGACGTTGATCACAAAATCTTTGCTCAAGGCATTAGCTAATTGGATCGCTTCTGTAAAAGCCACAGGAAAGTTTTTCTTCACATCTTGTAAAAAAGGATTATGGATCAACAGTCCTTTTTTGATACGCAAGACTGCTTCTTTGATGTGTGTAACTAATCCTAAAATGATACTTTCATTGTAAAGGGTTACATTTTCGTGAATCAATTGTCGAATGCGTTCATCTGTCACTTCCTGTATTTGCTTCGTTTGTTCAAGCAATGTATCACCTTCTAAGTGTAAGAGAATATAACGGACTTCAGAAGAAGGTAATGTCAATGAGAAAGTTTTTTCTAGTTTTAGAATGAATAAATCAAATGGTTTATTTTCTCTGACTTTTCCAAATACTCCTTCACTTTCTAAATAGTTATCCTCTCTTACGCGATCAATCATGATCAACAGATGGAGCAATAATGAATGATAGGTCGTATCATTCAACCTTATTTGTGCATCTTTTAGATATTCCTGCAACATTGTATCAACTAATGTGATGTTCTTCATGTCGATGAAATCATTGACAAAAGGAGGAATACCTTGGATCGAGTGTAGATATAGCTGGTTCTTTTTGGTGATTTTCCAATTACTACCCCAAAAATAGTAAATCAGATCAAAGGCTAAGCGTCTTTTTTCTTGCTCTGATAAGTTTAGAAATGAACCTTTACCAGGCAATCGATCGATGCTAACGTTGAAATGGCGGAAAATCTCATGGACTTGGTTCATATCACCTTCTAATGTCGATTTGCTTATAAATAGTGTATCTTGTAGTTCTTGGCGAGTGAAATAGGTCTTTTTTTTCAAGAGTTCAAAACAGAGGAATTGAATACGTTCTTTTTTAGAAGCTGGAACTGTTACCATGTTCGTTGTATCGATCTGATTTAATATTTCGTTTGGATCACCGTTGATCGAGACACCGACTCGTGGTTTTCTAATTAGTTCGATGGTTGTTCCGCTAAATAGCTCATCGATCAGTTTTAGTGATTGTGAAACTGTTTTATTCGATAAATTCATGTGTTTTGCTATTTTTGTGACCGTCGTATGTTCGTTCATCAAAATATATTGAATGATTGCTTTTTCCCGTTCCTTGATCATCACACTATCACCTCATCTACATTTTCTATCTTAGCTTGTCTGCCGTTTTATGAAAACACTTACTTTTACCGTTTTGAATACAGTAAATCATAGGTTTAGTCGCTAACTTGACTACGCCATTCATTTTTTAGTTTCTGTTTCTTCGATGAACCAAGTAATTGTTTATTAAAGTATAGACGAAAAAAAATACCTGTCAAAGTGCAGACTATCAGTAATAGTCCACTACTTTGACAGGTAATGATTTCCGCTTCTGTCATGTATAAGGGTGATACAAGCGCTTCTTATTATTCGTCTTCGGGTAAGTTTTCAGTTGCGAATGCTAAGTGGTGATCAAACAATGTGATTGTTACTTTTGATTTTGGCATGATCTTGCCAGCTACGATTTCTTTAGCCAAAGGCGTTTCAACTTCTTTTGTAATGAATCGTTTTAATGGGCGTGCCCCATATGCAGGCTCATACGCATTTTCTGCAATCCATGTTTTTGCTTCGTCACTGATTTCCAAGATGATTTCTTGATTTTCTAAACGATGTGCCAAATGAGAAACCATCTTGTCAACGATCCCTTTGACATTGTTTAGGCTTAATGGTGTAAATAGAATCGTGTCATCAATACGATTCAAAAATTCTGGTTTGAAATGACCACGAAGGATCGTTCTCACTTGTTCTTCGACTTCTTCTGGAATTGTACCTTCCGCGGTGACACCTTCTAACAATAATTGAGAACCGATATTGCTTGTCATGATCATCACCGTATTTTTAAAGTCAACGACTCGACCTTTTGAATCCGTCAAACGTCCATCGTCCAATACTTGTAATAAAATATTGAAGACATCTGGATGTGCCTTTTCAATTTCATCGAGCAAAACGATCGTATATGGGTTTCGTCGCACAGCCTCTGTTAGCTGTCCACCTTCTTCGTAGCCAATGTAACCTGGAGGTGCACCAACTAAACGAGAAACCGCATGTTTTTCCATATATTCACTCATGTCGATCCGCACCATATGCTCTTCAGAATCAAACAAGTTTTCTGCTAAAGCTTTTGCCAGTTCTGTTTTACCGACACCAGTTGGTCCTAAGAATAAGAATGAACCTAATGGTCGGTTTGGATCTTGTAATCCTGCACGAGAACGAATGACCGCATCACTCACTGCGTCTACCGCTTCATCTTGCCCAATGACACGTTTATGAAGTGTTTCATTCAACTTGATTAGTTTTTCTCGTTCACCTTCCACGAGTTTCGTTACTGGAATCCCTGTTAAACGACCTACAACTTGAGCAATCTCATTTTCAGTGACAGATTCTTGTACCATCTTGATGTCACTGTCTTTTGTTTTTGCTTCTAGTTCTGCTAATTCTTTCTCTAATTGTGGAATCGTACCATGACGTAAAACAGCGGCACGCTCAAGATCATAATTGTTTTCTGCGTCTTCTAATTCATGTTTTGCCTTATCGATTTCTGCACGTTTAGAAGATACGGTATTTACTTCTTCTTTTTCAGTTTCCCACTGCATCTTCATCGCATTGGCTTCTTCTCGAAGATCGGCTAGTTCTTCTTGTAAGTTCTTCAAACGTTTTTTACTTGCATCATCAGATTCTTTCTTCAAGGCTGCTTCTTCGATTTCCAACTGCATCAAACGACGAGTCACTTGATCTAATTCCGTTGGCATGGAATTCATTTCTACTCGGATCGTCGCACTTGCTTCATCGATCAAATCAATGGCTTTATCAGGTAAAAAGCGATCTGTGATATAGCGATCGGATAATGTAGCTGCCGCAACCAGAGCATTATCGTGAATATTGACGCTATGGTGAATCTCAAAACGTTCTTTCAACCCCCGCAGAATACTGATCGTATCTTCAACAGTTGGTTCCTTCACTAATACTTTTTGGAAACGTCGCTCTAACGCCTTGTCTTTTTCCATGTATTGGCGGTATTCATCTAAAGTAGTCGCACCGATCAAATGAAGCTCCCCACGAGCTAACATCGGTTTAAGCAAGTTACCGGCATCCATACTACCTTCCGTTTTTCCTGCACCGACGATGTTGTGGATCTCATCGATGAACAAGATGATCCGCCCATCGCTTTTCTTCACTTCTTTCAAGACTGCTTTTAAGCGTTCTTCAAACTCCCCACGGAATTTTGCTCCGGCAATCAAGGCACCCATATCTAAAGAAAAAATGGTTTTATCTTTTAAGTTTTCTGGTACATCTTTACGGACGATTCGTTGCGCTAATCCTTCAACGATCGCTGTTTTACCCACACCAGGTTCCCCGATCAACACAGGGTTGTTTTTAGTTTTACGTGACAAGATCCGAATCACATCACGAATTTCTTCATCTCGGCCAATGATCGGGTCCATTTTGCCACTACGGACTTGTTGGACGAGATCGACACCATATTTTTCTAACGCTTTATATTGTTCTTCTTGATTTTTAGAGGTCACACGCTCTCCTCCCCTCATGTCTTCGATATTTTTACGCAATTCTTTTTCATTCAGTCCCTGTTTGGTCAAATAAACCGTCAGTGGATAATTTTTTAATTTCATTAAAGCTAATAGCACGATCTCAGTGGATAAGAATTCATCGCCAAAACTTTCTCTCAATTGATCCGCTTCGTTCAATAAATGAAAAAGATTTTGACTAAGATTTTGTCCATATTGGACATTGCTGCCTGAGACTGTTGGATACTCATCTAACACTCGATCAATCTCTTGTTCAAAGGCATCTGCATCAATGCCTGCATCTGTATATAGATTACGGCCAAAATGATTTGGCTGTAAAAAGATCTTCCATAAATGAACGATGTCGATTTCTTGATGTTTTCTTGTCATCGCTACTTGTTGTGCTTCTGCAATCGCTTCTTGGAGCGTAGTTGTCATTTTTTCACTATTCATATATTTCCCTCCTGTAGTAGAAGTTGTTTGGTCAAAGTCAACTATATCTTTCTCTAGCGTCTATAACATCCGTCTAAAGTCTCGTTTTCTTTAACCTTTACATGATTATTATACTCATTTGGTCAGCTTTGGTCAAAGATTATACTCAGGATTATCAAAAAAATTTGAGACAAAAGTTACAGTAAATGTTGTCTGTCACTCTATACCAAATAAACGGCAAAAAAAAGAAACCTCTATAAAATTAGGGCAACAACCACAGTCATTTACAGAACGATTCCGTGGTTGTTACCCTTCATTCTAGAGGTTGGTTCTATTCCGACCTAGGGTATTTATTTCTGATGATTGCTTAGCACAAACTAGTTGATTCATCAAAATCAAGTCATGAGGATTGATTTTGATGAGTGAGCGCTGAAATAAAGTAGCTGATATTTTTATATGAATCATTTAAACCAATTCCGCCTTTTTTAGGCATTTTTATTACATTGATCTTTTTAGCATAGCGTACAAAGGCAGGATTTTCTTCAGACATCGCAGCTACACTTGGGATTCCTTGTTCACTGAAAACCAAAGCTAATTGGGCCGCCATCATGCCAAAATTAGCATAATGCATCGCGGGACCACAAAGAACAGCATCTGCATCGAATTTTTTGGCAAAACCTATAAATTTTTTGTTTACCTCTTCTTGGTGATCGAGATAATACTGATCACCACAATACAATGTAGCAATGATTTCTGTATCGTGTTCTTGAAAAAGTGGATTTAAGGTACGCCCTGGTCCAAGAGCTGTTTTTTTGCCCCCAGGAGGTAGCTGGGCATTTTCATCACTGCCCAAGCCTGCAGTCAAATGATTGAGAATCAAGACTATTTTTTTCATTCCTATGGCCTCTTTTCCTATAAATCATCAAAATCGAATTCATCAAAATCGATTTCTTCTTCTTCCTGTACCGCCTCTGCTTCTTCTTTTAAATACTGATTATCTAGCACTTTAATAAAAGGATAATAAATAGCCATTCCTAATAGGATCAGTAATGCTTGCAAAACAGATGCCTGCCAACCACTAACTAAAAAACCAGAAATGATCGGTGGCGTTGTCCATGGTAGTTGAATACCATTCGTATAATTAACTAATCCTACCTCCATACAAAAATAGGAAATGATAATATTGATCGTGGGTACAAGTGCAAATGGAATAAGTAAGACTGGATTTAAGACAATCGGTAATCCAAAAATAATCGGTTCATTGATTCCAAAAATCCCTGGTACTAGTGACAATTGCGACAGTTTTTTTACTCGTTGGCTTTTGCATACTAGAATCATGACTAAAATCAATGAAAGCGTAGATCCTCCACCACCAAAAGTAGCAAACATATCTTGAAATTGACCTGTGATGATATTTGGTATATCTGCGCCATTTTTGAAGGCATCTAAATTTTCAACGGATAGTGCTCGTAAAATCGGATTGAATACTGCCCCAACTACACTCGAACCGTTGATACCGAAAAACCAAAAAAAATGCAAGAATAAGTAGGCTATGATCATCGCGCCTAGAGTATTTCCTAAGCTAAGTAAAGGAGTTTGTAGGAACTTAAATAGTATTTCTTGTAAATTACCATATGAGGTTAGATTTGCTAACCAATTGACAATCATAAAAAGAGTAACAATCACAAAACTTGGGATCAACGCTTCAAAGGATTGTACGACGGTTGGTGGCACACCTTCAGGCATTTTGATCGTCCAACCTTTACGTAATAAAGCGACAAACAATCGGGTAGCAACCAAAGCCACGACCATCCCTAAGAACAGGCCGCTAGAACCCATCCAACGTAATGGCAAGCTTCCTACTTCATAGACTTCAGTGGAGCCTTCTGGTGTAAATAGGGTTGTAAAAGGGGTCACGATAAAAAAAGCGACCAATGAAATAATTGCCGCTTGCATGGCATCTACTTTAAATTGTTTTGCCAGACTATATCCAATACCCCCAACCGCTAAAATCGTCATAATATCAAAACTTGCCGTGGCAGGCATATTCAACATCGTTGCCCAGTTATCTCCAAGAATATGGCTCATCGTTTCATTCCAATTTGGAATTGGAAAATTAGTCAAAACTAAAAAGAGCGATCCTACGATCAGTAAGGGTGTTGATAGCAAAAAACCATCACGAATCGCAATCAAATACTTATTTTCACCGATTGTTTTCGCCATTGGTGTTAACACACGTTCTAACCAATCCAAAAATTTTTGCATGTTTCTTCCTCCCATCCAGCTGCTTTATTTTTGTTTGAGGACACAATTTTTCGATTGAAATCCCATTTTATTAAGCTACTTTGGCGCTTTTGATTTTTTGATCAAGCCCAAGACATCTTTCAACGCTTTTTCCCCGTCCATCATGCCATATGTTTCTGGAGCAATCGTGCCAACAGGTATCCCCATTGGGTCAAACGTTTCTTTCATTTTACTCGCTAAATGACGGACTTGAGGCCCTAATAAAATAGCCACAGGTTTTTCTTGTGCGACTTTTTCTTCCGCATGGATCGCAGGAAAAGCGGCAATTTCTAATGGCATTTTGTGTTTTTTGACGACCTCCATCATTTTATTGACCATAATACTTGTTGACATTCCTGCTTCACAAAATAAATAAATTTTTTTAGTTGTCATATTTATTCCTCCATTTTATTCTTGTTAACCGTTTATCCGATTCGCTGTTAAATTGGTGCTTTGATACGTGCTTCATAGGCATCAAGCCATGCTTGTGTGATTGGTGTGATCACTGTCGTCTGATCTGGACCAGGATTGGCCATAAAAATTGCTGGTTCTTGAGCCATCGTTGCAACACTAAATGTAAATTCAACGTTCGTAGCTACCCCCCATTCGCCATATTTATCTAATGCTACTAACGAGAACGCCCCCGCTTTGCCATAACGTTTGCGCAATCGCTCATCAAATCCATAAACGGCTCGATCACAAGCCGCTTGTGGCGTAAATCCATTCCCCATCAATCGAACGATTTCATAAGAGAGGCAGCCCTTCATAAGATCCTCCCCTAAGCCTGTAGCTGTCGCACCGCCAATCGTACTATCCACATAAAATCCCGAACCAGATAATGGCGAATCTCCTACACGTCCATGTTTTTTCATAAACAAACCGGAACTGGATGTTCCTACTGCCATCTGTTGTTGCGTATCGAGCGCGACAACCCCGACCGTATCATGGCCATCGTAAGGATCTAAATTCAACGTAGCGATTTCTTTTACTCGTTGTTCCCAGATTTTTTTTGCACGTGCTGTTAACATATTTTTTCGTTCAAAACCAGATAGCATTGCATATTCTGTTGCTCCCTGTCCTACTCGAAAACTATTGAATTTTTCATCACTTAATTGCCGAGCAACAGAAATCGGATTGGCTACATCAGTAATCCCTGCAACTGCACCAATCTTAAATGTTTCTCCATCCATAAAAGCAGCATCCATTTCTACGATTCCTTTTTCATTTGGTAACCCACCATAACCAACGGATTTATAAAATGGATAATCTTCTACCACTTTGATCGCCGTTTCCACAGCATCTTTACATGAAAACTGTGCTTCTAATTGTTGTTTAGCCGCCAAGACACCTTCATGTGCCATGCGCCAAGTTGCAATCATTCCCCACATTTTTTCCCCTCCATCTCCTAACATTTGTAGCGCTTTCAAGTATATTCTATATGGTATATACTATTATGTCTATACTAAAAAACGAGTTTCTTTTTAAAACTCATCGTTTTATTAGAAACTCGTTTTACGTGAAATTTATTTTTCAATTGTTCGTTCTATCTGAATGTTTTATTCTGTTAATGCTTGGAGGCTGCGCATGTAGATTTCTAAATTTGTTCGCAAATCTGCGGAATCCATGTATTCGTTCGCCGTATGCGCAATCCCTTTTTGCCCTGGAAATGAAGGACCAAATGCTAAGATATTCGGCATTTTACGCGCATACGTGGCGCCTGTTGTTGTCACTGGTTTAGGATCATTACCGGTGACTTGATGATAGATCATTGACAGTGTATCGATTTTTTTTGGCTCTTCTGTACGACAAAATCCAGGAATACTACGAACCACTTCTAAATCAACACCTAGAGGCAATTGGTTTTTCAAACGTAACACGACTTGTTTTTCTGATACGGTCACCGGGTAACGTAAGGCAATTTCTAATAGCAAGCCTTCTGGAGACTTTTGTAGCACAACAGGTGTCAAAATCAACTTGCCTGAATCTTCGTCTTCAAACGCTAAATCGATCCCTTCTCCAAAATGTTTTTGATGAAAGCTTTGACAAATCCAGCGAAAATAACCCTGTGCAATTGGCGTGATCATTCGTTCTTCAGCTAGTTTTGACACCAAGATCGTGATAGCATTTTCTCCTAACTCAGGCGCGTTACTTGGTGCTCGTTTACCACTGGCACTTATTTCTTTTTTGGCAATTCTCACGTGCAGTTGGTCTGGAACATGATCACGGAACTGGTCCCCTTCGAATCGACTGATTTGTTGATGTTCCTCTTCGGGTAAAGTAAAGTGGAGTACCACATTTACGATACCACGTTCGCCATAGACCACAGGATATTTACAATCGGGCGTGAAACCAAATGACGGAGGGCTTTCCTCGGCTAAGTAATGAGAAATATCTGACATGCCACTTTCTTCATCCGTTCCAAAGATGATCCGAAGATTCTTTTTTGGCTGGTGTCCTAGGTCTTTTAATAGTTTCATGCCATATAGACAACACATGATAGGCCCTTTGTTGTCTAATATTCCTCGACCATAAAAACGACCCTTTTTCTCACTGAGATCAAACGGCGGAAACTCCCATCCTTGACCAGCAGGAACCACGTCAAGATGTCCCAGGACCCCGATATAATCATTTCCATCATTCCCCCACTGGGCATAGCCGATCGCATCATCGATTACTTTTGTTTGGAACCCATATCCGGCACTTTTGTCCATGACCAAAGAAAGAACCGAGCGTGCTTCTTTACCAAAGGGAGCTCCTGGTCCAGGTACTGACTTAACACTAGGAACTTGCATGACTTGTTTGAGTAAATCCAGAAAATCTAGCCAATTCTCTTCGATTGCTGTGTTGATTTGATCCATTTTTCACCTCTTATTTTTGACGTATCAATGTATTTTTAAACGTATATTGATCTGCACGATAAAAAGACGTGTCGAACAATATAGGTTTAGCAGAAGGGGAATAAGTCATCGAATGGACGAGAAGCATTGGATCATCTTCTGATACATGCAATAACTTGGCAATATCTGGGGGACTTATGACTGCTTCGACTTCTTGATGCGCGTAGCCAATCTCAATGTTTTCTTCAATTATTTCATATAATGAAGATGCCAGCTGAGCTTGAGGAAGTTCACCACTTTCATTTTGCAAATAACGTTTTAGTATATAGAGGTTTTCTACTGTCATTGGTTCATCATCAAAGTAACGTAAACGAGACAGATACACCATTGCTTCATTTCCATAGTCAGCGAACATCTGGCGAATCTTCAACGGTACTTCTTTTACGATCTCAACTTGCAATACTTCTGTCCGTGTCTTTTTTCCTTGAGCCTTGGCAGTTTCAGTAAAACTTTGTAAGCCACCGGAACCGCTTTGGATCTTCGGTTGCTTCATGACATAAGTTCCTTTTCCTCTTTCTTTCACTAAAATATTTTGACTGATCAAAAGATCAATTGCTTTGCGTACTGTCAGTCGACTGCATTGAAATTCTTCCGCTAAATCATAATCTGAAGGCAACTTTTGACTGGTCACGTAAGTTCCATCATTGACTCGTTGTGCAATTTTTTCAGCTATATCTTGGAAAACCGCTTGTTTTTTCACTTTATTACCTACTTTCTAACTACATATCATTCATCAAACAGTCGATTCATTCTGACCTCAAAAGTCAAACGTCTAAAAGTTGAACTGTCCAAAATGAAAGAGCAACTTCTATCGTTTTTTATCCTGCTTGTAGGATGAGTAAAATCAAGAAAATCTTTCTTGTCGAAAGCTAAGTTTTCGATTGATTTTATATATAGTATATACCATTAAGTATAGACTTTCAGCAACTAATCGTGGGATTTTAATTTTACCCTACCGGTGTTGATTGTTTCTTCCATACATTTCGAGGGACTGTTTTGTTTGAGAGATAGCAACGTCTAGCCTATTCTGCGTGAAAACAATTGTTGAACAGATATTTTTTAACAAACGAAAAAAGAATCAATCTAAGCATTTTCAGCTCAGACTGATTCTCCATTTAAATTTTACTTGAAAGTTGTTCAAATTATTTAAATTTTCCCCTTTGTACGCTTTTTTTCTGCCTTTACTTCATGGATCTCTTGACGTAAGATATTCCGTCTTTCTGCAATCACATAGAAAAAACCATAAATGAATGGCAAGATGAACGAGCCAAATCGGTAAAGTAATAAGGAAGAAACAGCATCCACCGTTCCAACTACAGGTCGAAAGAGCAATAGATAGACAAATTCAAACGAGCCAATGCCTGCAGGAGTTGGTAAGACTCCTGATAAAACCACTGCAAAGCTAATAAATGAAAATGTCAAAAGAAAATCAAGATGTGGATGGTTTTCTACTAAAAACAGATAAGGCATCACATACCAACAGAGTAGTTTTAGCAGGTTCCAACAATAGATCCTGATCAATGCGGTGCGGTCTTGGATGATCGTTTGTACCGTTTCTCTCAGTGAATAGATCTGGCTGTTGCACGTATCGACCCAGTGACGTAAACGTTCAGTTTTGAATAAACGATTGGACACTTTGACGAAAAAAACTTGAAGATTCAAACTGACGGAGACGGTCACAAGAAATAAAATGATCAAAGCCGTCAAAATGATCCCAGCAATGATAAACCAAATCATATTGGGTGCCTTTTCGTAGAACAAAGAAAATTGAACGATCAAGCCAATGACTGCATAAGTGATCACCGCTAATTTATACATAATCATATGCAAGGCAGTGACTCCTGCTCCTTGAGAAAACTTCAGCCCTTTTTTATTGTAAAAATAAATTTCTGAGATCAGTGTACCCGTTCCAAATGAGACGATCCGATAAAAGGCAATATAACAAGACGTCCAGAACCCATCACTTGTACTGAAAGATTTGGAAAACGGCTTGGCGATCTCTTTGATTGAGCGACCTTCTACAATTTGATAAAGTGTACCGAAAAAAAACATCGCCAGAAGCACTTGGACACTTGTTGAAAGCAACTCTTTGAAAATATCCGCAAAAGATTGGTTGATCAAATAATAAATAATAGCGAGAATAATAGTCAATAATAATAAATTAATGATGATTTTGATTTTTGTTCCTTTAGTAGACATGTACGACTCCTTAATGGAAAAAATAGATCAAGACGAGATCAATCATGATTCCTAACATGAAAACGATCGTGAACTTCTTTTTTTTAGTTTTGTGACGGAATATGCGTTGTGCGAACAAACCGCCCAAACCACCGCCTAACAAGCTAACAAACAACAAATTACTTTCTGGTACACGCCAAGCGCCTTTTTTTGCCTGACGTTTATCATAACCCATCAAGCCAAATAGATAAACATTCACAATGAATAAGTAAAACCATAAGGGATTATGCATCAATACTTCCATCAACTTCCTCCAATTATTGCTCTTCTTTTGGTACGTAGATCGTTATACCTTCTGGGATGACTTTTAATTCGATCGGTAAGTCATCTGTAGTGTCACCATCCGTCCGAGTTGTCACTTTCTTTTCTCGTGCCTGGATATTGACTTGACTAGCTGTCAGATATTTGATGCCAGGAACAGAATAGATCTTACCTTTGATCATACGTGGGAGATAAAATGCAAACCGGAAAAAATCTAATGAAGGAACGATGGTGATGTGGAACTTGCCATCATCTGGCGCAGCGGAATCATCAAAACCAGTAAAACCGCCTACTGAGTTGGACATCGTGATCGTCAACAACTGTGCTTTTCCCTTCCAATGCTCTTCTTCCGTCTTGATATCTAAATGATATTTTTTCTTTTTTAGCAATAATTTCACGAAACGTTTGATAAAGATCCATGAACCGTATTTTTGCTTCTCTTTTTGGCTGATCCAGACCGCTGTATCGGCTAATATGCCAATAGTCAAAGTAGAAATGACTACTTTATCATTCACTTTCCCATAATCGATTTTGCGGATCGATTCCTCTAACATCATCGCTGCGGCTTCTTCTTTCTCAAAAGGAATGCCTAACACTTTCGCTAAGTTATTGATTGTTCCACCAGGTAATAAGCCAACACGATAATGGTCTAATTCATCTTGGAATGCTTGGATGATATGATGGATCGTGCCATCACCACCAATGATGACTAGTGTATCTACCTCATGTTCTTTTGCTTTTTCTCTCAATGTTTCATCTTTGATCGACGGTCCAGTTTCCGTTAGATAAACCTCTAGTTCTGGTCGATGTTTTGCGACATACTCTTTGAACCATTCTGCTAATTGTTCCCCTTCATCCTTTCCTGAACTTTTGTTATAAAATACCAGTAACTTCTTCATAAACCATATTCCTCCTACTTTCCTGCAAAAAACAAAGGGAGTGGATGCGAAATAAACGCTCACCCTCCCCCATGAACAGTGATTCGAGCACTGACTAAAATAGCCTCGAATCAATCATATGTCAATGCAGTGTAGCAATCAACCAATAATGTGAGATTATTGGTTGAAATTTAATCTTTTTTATCAATGAAACGGATCGATTACACCTGCGTATTCAACTCCGCTATTTTAACAATGACATCTGTCGCTTTTTCCATGACTTGTAGGGACACAAATTCAAAACGTCCGTGCATGTTTTCGCCACCCGCAAATAGATTTGGTGTTGGTATCCCCAGATAAGAGATTTTTGAGCCATCTGTCCCACCACGTACTGGTTCGATCACTGGCTTAATGTCTAAATCGATCATTGCTTTTTCAGCTAGATCAACGATACTCATATCCTTTTCGATGATTTCACGCATATTGTAGTATTGATCATACATTTCTACTTGAATACGCTCTTGGTCAAACCGTTGATTCATTTTTTCTTGAATGCTTGTGATCATTGCTTTTCTTGCTTCAAATGACTCACGTTTATGGTCACGGATGATATAGCTCATTTTCGCCTCTTCTGGACTACCATTCAATGCCATCAAATGGAAGAATCCTTCATAACCATCTGTTTTTTCAGGAACTTCATCAGCTGGTAATTCATTGTGGAAGTCGATCGCTAATTGTAAAGCATTGATCATTGTATTCTTCGCTGTACCAGGATGGACATTTTTCCCTTGGATCGTGATGTTTGCTTGCGCTGCACTAAACGTTTCGTATTGTAGCTCTCCTAAAGGTCCACCATCGATCGTGTAAGCAAAATCCACGTTGAACTGTTCTACGTCAAATTTGTCCGCACCAACTCCGATTTCTTCATCTGGACCAAAAGCGACTTTGATCTCCCCATGAGGAATGGAAGGATTTTTCAACAAAATCTCCATAGCTGTCATGATTTCTGCAATACCCGCTTTGTCATCTGCGCCTAATAATGTCGTACCATCAGTTGTGATCAATGTATGGCCATCATAATTTTTTAAATTAGGGAAATCTTTGACATTCAAGGTAAAGCGCCCTTCTTTATCTAAAACGATCGTTGATTCTCCATCATAATTTTCAATGATCTGAGGATTTACGCCTACTGCATTGAAATCAGCTGTATCCATGTGAGCAATAAAACCAATCGAACGTACGTCATGATCGATATTACTAGGTAGTGTAGCAATCACAAAACCGTTTTCTGTATTATATGTTACATCAGACAAGCCTAGATCTTCTAATTCTTTTTTCAAGACTTGCGCAAACTCTACTTGCGTTTGCGTAGATGGCGTAGTACGACTTGTTGGATCGGATTGTGTTTCCGTTTTGACATATCTTAAAAATCGGGGTAATAAGTTCTCGTACATAAATGACTCTCCTTTTTATTTAAATTCAAATGGATTGGTCGATGTTTCTGAAACAAAAAAGTCAACCATCCAATTCTCTTCGTTTTTCCACTTTTCAAATTTCTCTACAAATTTTTCCTTACACAATGATTCGATATAATGGCCAGGATCAATTGCAGCTAATCCCGCACTTTGCATATCTTGCGCTGTATGGAAATAAATATCGCCAGTAATATAGACATCCGCTCCTTGAGCCAAGGCTGCGGGATAAAACTTCTCACCACTCCCACCACAAATAGCGACTCGTTTGATCATTTTTTGTGGGCTTGTCGTTGGGCGAACCACACGTAAACCTTCCAATTGAAAAACTTCTTTTACATGGGCTGCGAAATCATCCAAGCTCTGTTCTTTTGCTAGTTCCCCAATACGACCTAATCCCCAGGTTTTAACTGGTGCATCGATCGAGAACAAATCAAATGCCGGTTCTTCGTAAGGATGTGCTGCAAACATCGCTTGTAAGACTTTCTCTTCTATATTTTCTGGGAAGATCACTTCGACTTTGGCTTCTTGGACTTGTTCCCCACGGCCGACTTCACCAATTGTTGGATTCGCCCCAGCTTTTGGTCGGAATCGACCTTGGCCAATCGAGGTAAAACTTGTACTATCATACTCTCCTTGTTCTCCGGCACCCGCTTTTGCCAAGGCAGCTCTTAAACGCGGAGCATCCTCCACTGGAAGATAACTGATCAATTTTTTGTAGCCACGTTCATGCGTTTGAACAAGATGACCTGTGACCTCAATTCCTAATTGCTCACAAAACCAATCGTTCAATCCATCTTCAATGATATCCATGTTTGTGTGGGCTGCATAGACTGCAATATCATGTTTCAACAAATCAGCGTACATTTTTTCTTGTGGAGAATCAGTGATCAAACGTTTGACTGGTCTAAAAATCGGGGGATGTTTTGCAATCAAAAGATCGATCTTTTTCTCAATGGATTCTGCCACCACTTCTGGTCGGACATCTAAAGTCATCATCACACGTTGGATCGGTTTGTCCAAAGTGCCAATATGCAACCCAACTGGATCGCCTTCTTCCGCTAACCATTGCGGGCAATAGCTTTCAAATTTTTTGATGAAATCTTGTGCTTTAATGGACATGTCATAAAACCTCCTTGATCCATTCCACCTCTTGTTGGATTGTCTCATATCTGTTTTGTTCACTCGCATTTTTTAATTGCTCTAAGATCACTTCACGTTGTTTGAGCTCCCGTTGCCATTTTGCCGAAAAAGTAGCGTTTTTATCTTCGAGTAAGAATGGCCCGAACATCAGCTCTTTTTCAGAATAGTCGATGGGCTGTTCTTTCTTTTCAGCTACGATGATCTCATAGATCTTTTTGTTTTCTTCGATGATTTCTTCTGCAATGATCTGATAGTTATTTTCTTTCAGCCACGTTCGTAACGTTTTTTCGCCAATATTGGGCTGTAGAACCAAACGTTCTTCTCCCGATAAGCGCTGGTTTTGCCGACCAGCTTCTAAGATGTCACGAATCAAAGAGCCTCCCATGCCAGCAATCGTGATCGCGCTGATTTGATCATGCTTTTCGATGGCATCTAATCCATTGGCCAAGCGTACCTCAATTCGCTCAGACAGTCCATTTTTCATCACCTGTCGTTTTGCCGATTCAAAAGGTCCTTTAACGACTTCTCCAGCTATAGCAAAGTCGATTTTCCCTTTTAGCATCAATGCGACGGGTAAGTACGCATGATCTGAACCGATATCTGCTAAACGAGCAGCTTCTGGTACAAAACGTCCGACAGTTTCAAGACGTTTCGATAACTCTGTGTGATTCATTTTTCCACTCCTTAACTACTGAATGTTTGGATAGCATCCAATTTGTCATGACTTTGGACAAACACTTACTTATTAAAGTTATCCTACTTATTTACGCTTTTGGGATAACTATTGTTCTTGTCCCTATCATAACATTAGTTTATGTTCACTAGAAAAAAGAACTGGGAAAATATCCCAGTCTTTTTTTAACAAGTAATCAAAAGATTTCGATTGATTCTTTTTTATTGGACAGTGATCTCAATGATCGAATTTCCAGGAACTTGTGGAGGGATCGACATCGTCATGACCGCCATTTCTACCAATTTAAATTCGATCTTTTCTCCTTCTTTCAAGGAATCGACACCACCAGTGATTTGATCCACTGAAGCATTCAAGATCACTCCATCATTGCTGAAGGACGTACCGATATTTGCTGGATCTTCTATTTCTTCTACATCTTTGACGGTGATTTGGTACACATCACCTTCCGCTTCGCCGAAGCTTTCGATCGTACCTGTAAACACACTTTGTTTTTGTTCGGTAGAACTATCTGTTTCCACTGTCGATTCTGCATTGATCGAATCGATTGAACCTGTACTTCCTTCTTCGTTGCCGCAGCCTGCCAATGCAAACACGAGACCGGCAGCAACTAGACCAGTTAAAATAGCTTTCATCATACATCCTCCGTGTAATTTCTTGCGTTACTGCTTTGATGATTCCATCCGGTTATTTCTTCAAGTCCATGGATTCGTTTCATCTTAACTTTGTTCATTTTATGAATTTTTATTGAAAAGGTGAAAAACAGTGACAGTTGAGTAGATACTCCAACCTGTTTCTGTAAAAATCAATTGCTGGCATTAGCCATTTCGACGATTTCGGCCTGTCATTTCGATTTCTTTTGTCAAATAGCGGATTCGTTCCATGATCCGTTTGGCTTTCAACGGTTCCTCATCGCCTCGTTGTGTCACCGTCAAATGTTGTTCTAATTCGTTCATCGTGAAGTTTGAAGAAAAGAATGTTGGCAATTGTTCTTGCATCCGATACTGTAGGATGACACCAAATACTTCGTCACGGATCCAACTACTCATCGCATCCGCTCCAATATCATCGATCATCAAGATCGGCGATTTCTTCACCGCATCTAACTTCTCAGCCACTTGATCTTTGCCGATGGCTTGCTTCATTTCAACAGCAAATGTTGGGAAATGAACCAACGTTGTGGTGAATCCTTTGATTGCCAGTTCTTTCGCTGTTGCACCTAAAAGATAGGTTTTCCCGATACCAAAACTTCCGACCAAGTACAACCCTTTGTGGAAGTTTTTAGGATCAGCTGAATATTGTTCAACGAAGTCTAATGCTTCTAAGCTTGCATAGCCACGTCCATCTGTTCGTTCGAAATTTTCAAAGGAAGCAGATTGGATGTCTTTGGGCATATCCATTGCTTTCACACGACTCTTGATCTCTTCTTGTTTTTGACGAGCTAAGAGTGCTTCTGTCGGCACATAGGTGACATCGACATAGTGGAAATTCAATGTCAATTTTGGTTCATATCCGGGAGCGATCATCGTTGGATCGTTCGTTTGATATTTTCTTTTTTCTTGGACATACTCATAGAGTTTGGCATAGCTTTTTTCGATATCCGCTTGCGTCAATCGGTCTTGATGGGCTGATAGAAAGGCTTGAACATCCGCATCATTCAAAACTTCAGCAATCATCTCGGAATACTTTTCTTGGTAGTTGCGTTTACTGATGATTTTCTTCAGTTCTTTTCCTACATCTTCCATTAGCTCTCACCTTCCTTTTTAGCCAGATACTCTTTGAAGCGACGATCGATCTCGGCTTTTTTCTCTGTACTGATTTGCGTTTCGTCTTTTGGTTGATTGACCCAATCAGGCAATTTTTCTCGCCTTACGTTTCGTCGATAATTTGACGTGTTGTTTTGTTTTGTCGCTTTTGGTTGCTTTGCTTTCGTACTCAATGTATGGAGATGCTCAATCGCATCTTCTGGCGTACTGATTTTTTTTTGCGCCCACTCATTGGCGATCGTATTCACGAAGCTCGCATTCAAGCTCGCATGGTTTTTTATGACTAACACATAGTTGATCAAAATGTTGATGACACTGCTAGACAGACCGGATTGGGTGACCAAATCTTGCAACAACCAATTTTCCTGTTTGGAAACATACCCGCCTTTTTCTTTTTTTATCGCTTCGAGATAACGCATCGGTGGGGTTTGTCGTGCGACTTGGATCAATTGTTGTGCAGCACTAGGCAACGCCTGATTGACAGGGACACCTGTTTCAGCAGGCTGATCGGTATCCAGAGTGTTACTTGATTGTCGCAACGCATTCTGCTGTTGCTGCCGTAGCAAGACGATCCGTTGAAGTTCTTTTAAAGATACTTCTTCTGTCGTAAAATCAAACGACTGTAGAATCAACTCTCCTAAAGTCAGTTCATCAAAGCCATAGAGTTGTTGGTATGTTTTCACTTGTTGAAGGACTGGTTCTGTCAACTGATTGATGTGTTGTTTCTTCAACCAACCGGTCAGAAACGTCCAGTCAAACGAGTCTGAATCTGCTATCAATGATTTGGGTTCAACAGTTGTGAATTTTTGCTGGATCGATTCCACTTGTTCTTGGTTTGCTGCATAGACTGTTTCATTGAACCGATAGACTTCCAAAAACTTCTTAGTAATTTTTTGATAGCCTTCATGCGAAAGATTTTTTGGCTTAAATAACTCTGTCAATTGGTTGAATCGACGTTCACCAACTTTTTCTAGAAGTAAAAAAGAAAGTAACGTATCATTGAAAAACGCAGGAACGTCCATCGGTTCTAACAACTCATAAAGAAAACAATTGCCCAAATTTTCATCTTTTTTGAAATAGACTTCTAAAAGACCGATTCCTTCTAGTTTTTTTCGCGCCTCATAAAATTGTGGTAATCCACAACTTAGACTACTCAATAAATCGGCGTGTAATCCTTCAGGACCTACGCCAGTTTCTAACGAGATCTCCGAGTACAACGTCAAGTAAAGACTCAACGCTTCTCCCCCGATCAATGGTTGGTAAAGGGATAACAAGGCTGACTTTCCTTCTTCTTTTAAAGGACTGCTCTTTCTTCCTTGGTAAATATTTTTCGGTTGTAATTCTTTCCACGCATTTTCCAAGGAATGCTCCCTCCTTTATTAATTACGCATCATTTTCACTATTACCCGAATCTTTGGCTTTATCCACAATGTCTTGTAATTCTTTCAAAAAGACAGACATATCTTTGAATTGACGATAAACACTCGCAAAACGAATATAGGCGATTTCATCTAAGTTCACTAAATCTTCCATGACGTATTCGCCGATCAGATTAGTTGAAACCTCATTTTCGCCAAGACTTCTTACACGATTTTCAACATGATTGACGATCTGTTCCATTTGTTCCATCGCTACTGGACGTTTTTCGGCAGAACGGATCAATCCACGTAAAATCTTGTCACGATTGAATTCTTCCCGTTCACCATTTTTCTTGATAACTAATAAAGGTGCCGCTTCAATTCGTTCAAAGGTCGTAAAACGGAAGGAACATTTTTCGCACTCCCGGCGTCTTCTTATCGCTCGACCATCGTCAGCTTGACGACTATCGATCACTCTTGAGTTGTTATGTTGACATCTAGGACATCTCATCGTAATTTTCACCTCTCTTGGTGTAGTTTGATCGCTTATTTAAATGTACCAAATGAAGTTGTTCCATCAGTTAACTCTTCCACCTACTATGAATCATTGGTGTTAAAAAGGCTGATATTCACACTAAGCTTAAAAATTATAAAATATGAAAAGGACTTTTTCAATTTATATCTTATTGCTCAGGTCAAAATAATTTTCACAACTTCACTGCTTAATTGTTTTAGATTTTTTTCCACTGATTTTTTATTGAACTAATTCAAGTGGATCGTAATAAACGTTTTCTTATTACTAACTTTAGTATAACATGAAACAATTAAGCAATGCGACTGTCCCAGTTAAAAAATCGCTTGAACTGAAAGATTTGTTGTGTTTTCATCTCAACGAACGAAAACAGACTGGCGTTAAGCACCAGCCTGTTTCTTTTTTATTTTATGTTTTACTAAATGCTTGGGTAATCTCTATAGTTTATCTTCGATTCCCGTATAATGTTTCATTCGTTCTTCTTCGATTTTTTGTTCTGTTGAACGATGATCGAATTGGGGGGCTTGGTTTTCTTCAGGACTTGTCTCTGGATCTTTGCGTTCTGTTGTTAAGTCTTGGCGTTTGGCTTCTTTTTCGACATGTTGGTCTTCTAACTCAGCAATTCTCGCCCGGTATTCATCTTCACGGATTTTACCTTCTTCTGCTTGGATCTGGCCCTTTTCCTGTAAGTCTTCTTTGTGGAGAATCTCACCAATCTTTTCTTTCGCAGAACCTACTACTTTGTCTTTTTGGTTTTTGAATGTACCCATCGTATCATCTCCCACTCTTTCTTTATATAAATAGCATAGCAAAATGTTGCGATTTACTCAAAGAAAGCGATTAAGTAACAACCATTTTTTGATTTCAGCGGATAAATCTTCCTTGGTTTGACGATTATCGAACACGATATCCGCACGTCGTTTTTTTTCCTCGATCGACAATTGACTTTTCACCCGTTGTTCTGCTTCTTTTTTTGATAATTGATTGCGTACCATCAAACGTTCGATCTGCTGGGATTCTGGAATATAGACCACTGCGACGGCATCCATTTGTGTATCATACTGTCCCTCAAATAATAATGGAATATCGACGACGATCAGCGGATATTTTACTTTCTTCTCTATGATTTCTTCAGTGATTTTCCCACGGATAAATGGATCTAATACTTGATTCAATTGCTCACGTGCGGTGACAGAGCCGAAAATCAATTGTCCAAGTTTTGCCCGATCTAAGCGACCATCCTGTTGGAGGATCTCTTTGCCGAACGCTTGAACCAACGCTTGAAGTCCTGGTGTATCCGGTTCAACGACCGCTCTTGCCACTTGATCGGCATCAATCACTGGAAAGCCATATTGTTGGAAAATAGCAGCGGCAGTACTCTTGCCTGTCGCAATTCCTCCTGTCAAACCTAAAACAAATCCTACTTGGGTATTCTTAATTTCTGACATGTTGGACAATAGTGCGTCCCCCTTTGCGCAACTTTCGTTTTCACGATTGGTGTTTGACAACGAACACATGCTTCTCCTGTCTGTCCATAGACATGTAAAGCCACTTGGAAACTCCCTGACTCACCTAACGCATTGAGATAACTTCGGATCGTTGTTCCCCCTGCTTCAACTGCTCGTGACAACACATCAATGATTGCTTGACGGAGTAATTTGATTTCTTTTGGGCGTAAAGAATCAGCTGGTTGCTCTGGATGGATCTTCGCTTCCCATAATGCTTCATCTACGTAGATATTTCCTAGTCCTGTGACCAACTTTTGATCAAGTAACAAAGGTTTGATAGCTTTGTGTGACTTTTGTAGTCCTAAGGTAAAGTCTTTCAACAAGAACAAATCTGGTAAAGGTTCTGGACCTAATTTCAAGATCCCTTTATAGGTATTGCTCGCCCCTTTTTCAACAATCGTCATCCGACCGAATTTTCGTACATCGTGGTATCGTAATTGGCTGCCATCTTCAAAAGAGAAAATCACATGTGTGTGCTTATCGATTAGTTCTTCTTTTTCAAAATATTGATATTTTCCCTCCATCCGTAAATGGGAAATCATTTCATAATGACTCAAGTGAAAAATCAAAAATTTCCCTCTGCGACCGATCGATTCGATGGTTTCACCAATTAACGTTGCTTCAAAAATTGGTACCTCCGGTTGTTCAATGATTCTCGGCCACAGCACTTGAACGTTTTTGATTTTTTTGTTTTTCACTAATTTTTCTAATCCTTTTCGGACAGTTTCAACTTCTGGTAATTCGGGCATGCTTTTTCTCACCTACATTTTTCACTTATTTGATTTAAATTGAACTTATTTGGGACAGAAATAAAATCTTTTTTGTTCCTGAGCTTAAAACCGAATAAACGGTGTTCCAGAAGCTGACCTTCAACATTACGCAATAAAATTGTAAAATATAAAAAACTATTTTTTGATTTTCTATCTTACGGCTCAGGTCAAAATGCGTTTATCACAACCTTGATAAACGGTACTCCAGAAACAACTCCTTCAGGAATAAGCTAAGAAACCCAAAAATTTAAAAAACAATTTTCGGGTTTCTCGCCTTATTCTCGGAGCTGGATATTTCAGTCACAATCTACTCCCGCATCGAACGAACCCGATCCAAGTGCTTCCCTCAAAGTTTGTCTGTCAGTATAAAAGTAAAGAATTATTTTGCTTCATACCATGTTTTGCCCCAACTGCTATCTGTGATCAATGGGACATGTAAAGCAACCGCCTGTTCCATTACTTCGCTGACTAATTTATCTAACCTCTCTAATTCACTTTCTGGCACTTCAAAGACTAATTCATCGTGCACTTGAAGCAACATCGTCGCTTGCAAGTCCGATTCTTTCAAGCGTTTGTCTAATTCGATCATGGCGATTTTCAGGATATCCGCCGCACTTCCTTGGATTGGTGTATTGATCGCTGTTCGTTCAGCAAATGAACGAATGTTGTAGTTTCTTGAATTGATGTCGGGTAAATAACGACGACGATGGTATAACGTTTCGACAAAACCTTGATCTTTCGCTTCACGAACGATACGCTCCATGTATTCTTTGACACCTGGATATTTTTCAAAGTACGTATCGATATATTGTTGAGCCGCTTTACGAGTAATGCCTAAGTTTTGTGATAACCCATAATCAGAAATTCCATAAACGATTCCGAAATTGACTGCTTTCGCTTGACGACGCATATTTGGTGTCACGTCTTCGGCTTTTTCAATGCCGAACACACGCATTGCTGTACTTGAATGGATATCTTGTCCTTCTAAAAAGGCAGCTTTTAAATGCTCGTCATCTGAGATATGCGCCAATACACGTAATTCGATCTGAGAATAGTCAGAAGAATAGATCAACCAATCTTCATTTCTAGGAACGAATGCTTGACGGATCTTGCGACCTTCATCTAAACGGATCGGAATATTTTGTAAGTTGGGATCAACTGAACTCAAACGGCCTGTCTGCGTCAATGTTTGAACATAGCGAGTATGGACTTTCCCGTCCGATTGGATCACTTTCAGTAAACCTTCGACATAGGTCGATTGGATTTTAGCGATTTGTCGATAAATCAAAATATCATCAACGATCGGTGCTTGCTCACGCAATTGTTCTAAGACATCAACCGCAGTCGAATACCCTGTCTTGGTTTTTTTGATCACTGGAAGACCCATCTTTTCAAAAAGGATGACACCTAATTGTTTGGGTGAGTTTAGATTGAATTCTTCTCCAGCCTCTTCATAGATTTTTCGTTCGATCTCTCTCAATCGATCCGAAAATTCGATTTTCATTTCTTGAAGACGAGTCGCATCCACTTTGATCCCACTGATTTCCATTTCAGCCAAGATGATCGACAAAGGTAATTCCATTTTTCGGAAAAGATCTTCTTGATTTTTTTCTGCTAATTCTTGACTTAGTTTAGGTGTCAAGCCATTGATTGCTGAAACTTTACGTGCTAGGTGGGCAAAGAAGACTTCTTCATCTTCTGGTAGACCTTTCTTCGCGCCTTTTCCATAGATTGCTTCATCCGATTGAATATCGTGGTACCCATAATGTGACGCTATCCCTTCGATGTCCTCACTTTTCTCGTTCGTATCCAATAAATATGCACCTAGTAAGACATCAAAGTCGATCCCTTGTAATTTCGTTGCATAGCGGTTCAATGCCACATACGTACGCTTAGCATCATATACATTTTTCAGGCGAGTCTTGTCCCCGATCCATGAAAGAAAGGCTTCATTTTCAAAAATCGCTAAGTCATTTGTCACATAGATTTTCTCTGGTGTTCCCCAAGCCACACCAACGATGTCTTCTGTATGATAGTTGTCGCCCATCATCTCGACATATAAAGCCATATTTGTCTGGAACATGCTTTCATCATATTCATGGACCACTTCAAACAAAATATCTTTCATTTCTACTTGTTCTTCGACCACATCTAATTTAGCAAGGAATTGTTTGAAATCCATTTCCTTGAAGAAAGGCACCAGTTTATCTAAGTCTTTCCCTTGATAAGCAAGAGATTCAATATCAACTTCTACCGGCGCATCGGTATCGATCGTTGCTAATTTTTTAGACAAGAAAGCTTGCTCTTTGTCATTGATCAGATTTTCTTTCATCTTACTTTGTTTCATTTCGTCGATATGTTCATAGATCCCTTCAACAGAGCCATATTGATTCAATAATTTGATCGCTGTTTTTTCACCGATCTTTGTTACGCCAGGGATATTATCTGAAGCATCCCCTGCTAATCCCTTCATATCGATGATTTGTTTCGGTGTAAGTCCATCATATTTTTCCGCCACATGTTCTGGCGTATAACTTTCAATATCACTTACACCTTTCACAGTGATATCGACTTTGATTTCTTTTGATGCCAATTGTGTTAAATCTCGGTCACCGGACAAGACAACTACATCGAATGTTTCTTTATCCACTTTTTCTGCTAAAGTACCAATGATATCGTCTGCCTCATAGTTCGGCAACTCGTAATACTTCACCCCTAGACCGGTTAGAAGCTCACGGATATAAGGCATTTGTTCTTTGAATTCTCCCGGTGTCTTTGAACGGCCACCTTTGTATTCTGCGTACATTTCTGTTCGGAATGTTGTTTTCCCCGCATCAAAAGCAACCAAAACATGGGTTGGTTGTTCTTTTTGCATGACATTTTCAAACATATTATGAAACGCATAGATTGCGTTTGTATGCAACCCATTACGATTTTTAAAACGTTCCAACGAATTGTGCAACGCAAAGAATGCACGAAAGGCCACACTATTTCCGTCAACGAGCAATAATTTATTTTTAGTCATCCGCTTAACTCCTTACTATAAAGTTCTTTCTCATTCTAACAAAGAATGCCAAAGAATGCGAAAAGAAAAAACGGACAGGCAAAAGGTTGTTAGAAAAGCGGTCCGTACTAAGGAGTAAGATACCAGTGTTACTTTTTGAATACCGTTTATCCTAGATCGCGAACAAAGTAATTTAGGATAAAAATAGTGATTATTGGTATCGACGACCCCAAAAAAGAACCCACTAGAATTTGACGATCAAATTCTGTGGATTCTTTCTTTTCATATGAGAGATATTTTTATCTTGTTCTTCGTTTATTGCTTAGTTATTACGTCCAAAGATTCGTAAGAATGCCAAGAACAAGTTGATGAAATCTAGATATAGTTGAAGTGCCAAGAATACGGCAATCCCACTATTTGCTTGTCCATTTGATTGGACATATACATTTGCGATCTTTTGGTTATCATAAGCAGTGATACCTGCAAAAATCACGACAAGTAGTAATGAGATGAACAATTCAACTGCACTACTTCTTAAAATAAAAACATTCAAGACCATCGCAATGATCACACCGATCAATGCTGCCATACCGGCACGACCCACACCTGTTAGATCTTTTTTAGTGAACATCCCGATTGCTGACATCCCAATGAACATCCCAGTTGCTGAAATAAAAGCAGTCGTGATCGTTCCGATATCATAGAAAGCTAATGTAACAGCTAAAACTATACCGTTCAACAAGGAATATGCGATAAATCCACCGATTGCTAAGCTTGGATTTTTTTGTGCTTTTGCTCCTAAAACTAAAACCAAAATGATTTGGACGATCCATAATCCCATAAAACCTAATGGAAAATTATTGATGAAACTTGCTACTTGATAAGGAAAGACTTGGATCGCTAAATAGGAAGTGATCGCACTCAGCGCTAGACCGATTCCTAAAAATCCGTAGACTTTCGCATAAAAGCGGTTGATACTATTTGATATGATTTGATTGTTCATCTTATTCACCTTCACTTTCAAGAGTTAATTCTTGTTCTAATTCTGGTGGTTGTACCATGACTACCGCATCTAATACACGATTGTCTTGTGTATTCGTGGCCTCCACTGAAATAGTCACAACATTTTTCATCTTATCCACTCGAATGACTTCAAACTGAAAAGTCAATGTTTCATAATGAAAAACCGGCTCGACAAAATTAGCTGAAAAATTCACCACATGAGAACCTGGACCAGGCAAGTGTTTGGACACTGCACTTGTTATGATTCCCATTAGCATCACAGTTGGAACAATGGGTTGATGATATTCCGTTTTCTGTGCAAAATCATGTTGGATATATAAAGGGTTGGCATCGTTTGTTAATCCTAAATACAATAATAACTGATTATCTTCAATTGATTCTGTTAAAGATAACGAGTCACCTTCCTCGATTTCATTGATTGTTTTTCCTAATTTACGCGGTTTACTTATGTTCAAGTTTAAACCCTCCAGTTTATTTATTCATTCGTACCAATTGTACCAAATCATACAAAAAACGCAAGTTACAGAACATGCTTTGGTCTTTCACTTATGTAAGCAATCATTTCTATGATCGTACATTATTTATTGAAGACTATAGCATAGATGAACAAAAACCGTTCGTATTTTGTCTGGATACTTTAGGATTTCTTAATTCGATCGAACACGTAAGATCACTAAGGTAATAGACATTGGTAGAGAAAAAAATAAACACAAAAAAAAGCCAAAAGGGGCTATCACATGACAATCCCTTTTGACGCTAACTTCTTTTATTCACTTAACTGATCAAAGAACGTTTTTCGTTGTACTACTCAATAATTTTTCATAGGCTTGTTCAAATTTTTGAACATCACCAGCACCCATGAAAATAATCACTGCTTCATGGTAGTCTAATAACGGTGAAACGTTATCTTCTTTGATTACTTGACCACCTTTTTTGATTTTTGCCCCTAGGTCTTCGATTTTAACGTCCCCTTGTTCTTCACGGGCAGAACCAAAAATATCACATAGATACACTCGGTCAGCTAAATCTAAGGCTTCGGCAAATTCATCCATCAAGGCAATCGTACGAGTAAATGTATGTGGTTGGAAGACTGCAATGATTTCTTTGTCTGGATATTTCTGACGAGCGCCATCAATAGTTGCTTTGATTTCAGCTGGATGGTGAGCATAGTCATCAACGACTGTCATATCAGCCACGATTTTCTCGCTAAAACGACGTTTCACTCCAGGGAATGTCAACATTTCGTCAGCAACTTCTTTCACGTCTAACTTCTCGAAGTAGGCAACTGCGATAACACCAAGTGCATTCAAAATATTGTGTTTGCCAAATGCTGGAACTGTAAAGTGTCCAACAAATTCTTCGCCATGGAACACATCAAAAGCTGAACCAGTTGTCGTACGTTCAATATTACGTGCTTGGATATCGTCATCTTCATTCATACCGTAATAATAGATCGGCACATCTGCTTCTAACTTTCTTAGATAGTCGTCATCTCCGTAAGCAAAGATCGCTTTTTTGACTTGTTTTGCCATCGTTTGGAAAGCTGAGAAAACATCATCGATACTTGTATAATAATCAGGATGATCAAAATCGATATTCGTCATGATTACATAATCAGGAGAGTAAGCTAAAAAGTGGCGACGATATTCACATGCTTCAAAAGCAAAGAATTCTGCCTCTGGATCACCATGACCAGTGCCGTCACCAATCAAGTAACTTGTCGGACGAATCCCTGTCAATACATGTGATAATAGACCTGTCGTACTTGTTTTCCCATGGGAACCAGTGACAGCGATACTCGTATAATTTTGGATAAAATCTGCAATAAAATCATGGTAACGGATCACTTCTAATCCAAGCTCTTTTGCACGTTGGATCTCTTCGTGTGAATCTGGAAAAGCATTACCGGCGATCACGATCATTCCTGGTTTGACGTTTTCTGCATCAAACGGCAAGATCGGGATATTGGCTTTTTCTAAATCTCTTTGGGTAAAGAAATATTTTTCGATATCTGATCCTTGAACGTTTAATCCTTTTTCATGTAATACAAGTGCCAAAGAGCTCATGCCTGAGCCTTTAATACCAACAAAGTGGTACAAATTTTCTTGATTTTTCATTTGAATCCTCTTCTCTTAACTATCATCCATTATTTTATTCATACATTCAACACGAAACCCATTATCTTATAAACGATAAAAAATTTCAACCAAATTTATTCGGATGATCTTTAGTTCCTTGAATATTAGGGCTCTTATTACCTTTTTAGCGAAACTTTTTCATTCATCGCTAAGAGACGTAAATAAGCAGACCACACTTCATCTGGGATGTCGACATGACCGATAAATCCCGTTCCATTAGGTCCGTAACCTTGGGCATCATCTTTCAAACGAACCATTTCTCCAAACACTAAGGCTTGGAAATAATCAGAAGGCCACAAGTCATTTAGTCTTTGATCAGAAAAGTTTAATCCCTTCGTACTTTCTGTCACTTGTGGAAGGATCGGTACATAATTATAAAAAAGTACAGACTCATTATTCCATTCCTTCTCAAAAGTCGCCTTTGTCCGCCGTTGCAAGGTCGGATCATTCATTAAAAGAACACGTTCAGGTAATGGGCCCTGTGCTTTTAATAACTTGTAAGAAAATGAAGCATTCTCGCCACAATTGGTTGACTCTGTTTCTAACAATAGCGCCTGTTTTGGTAACTCATATTTTTCAAGTAAATAGCGGGCACAAATCTCACTTTCACTTAAACCTTGTTCAAATAAGAATCCTTGTTTTTCAAAATTTTTATAGAGATACTTCGTCGCATGTCCGATCCCACCAACTAAAACGATTTGCTCAACCTGCTGATTCAAGTACGCCTTTGCTGCTTCATCTACTAGGACGGGCAGACAATTCCCCGCTAAAATCAGTGTAGGTGCTTTTAGTTCCGAACACTCCTGTGGGCCAGGGTCGGCTAAAAAATCCAATAAGCAATTCCAGTCTGCATTTCTTGATCGTTCACCTGTCATTCTATTTCTCTCCTCATACAATTATTCAACATCCAAGTACGTGGTTTCTTTCCATACCAATCGTCCTCTACAACGCCCACACAAATAGCGATCTGTATTGATTTTCCTTTTACGATAAATCCATTCAGCACACTTTTGGCATTGATATCCTTCGATTTTTTGCCTTCTATTTGAAGGAATGGCAGGTGCATAACGTAACCCACCCGTCTTTAACAATAAATGTTTGAAATCTGAGTCACGATGACGATAGCCTTTTCCAGTCAAGTGAAGATGATAATGACACAGCTCATGTTTGATGATCCCGATGATCGTAGCTTGATCGGCTACTGCAAACATCGTCGGATTAAAATCCAAATGGTGGTCATTCAAATGATACCTGCCACCTGTTGTTTTCAAACGCTTATTGAACATTGCTTGGTGCATGAACGGACGCTGGAAGCTTGTTAAAGAAATCTCTTCGACTAACTGTTGTAATTCTTCTTGTGTCACGCTTGTTCCTCGTAAGGCGAAAGCATCGTCAGACTGATGCGCCCTTTGTTCATATCCACTTGTTCGATCCAAACAGTGACGACATCCCCAACGGAAACAACGTCAGTTGGATGTTTGACGAATTTATTGCTTAATTTAGAGATATGGACTAAACCATCTTGTTTCACACCAATATCGATGAATGCCCCAAAATCGATCACGTTTCGGACTGTTCCTTTTAATTCCATGCCAGGTTTCAAGTCTTCCATACTCAATACATCTGAACGCAAAAGTGGCGCAGGCATTTCATCTCGCATGTCTCGTCCTGGTTGGGTCAACCCTTCAAGAATATCTTTCAATGTTTCTTCACCTACTGGCACCTGTTGCACCAAACGTTGCGGAGAAAGTTGACTTAATTTTTCGATTGCTTCTTTTGTTCCTAAGTCTTTTTCAGATAATTGGTTTGCCTGTAAGATCTCTTTTGCTACTGCATAACTCTCTGGATGGATCGCAGTATTATCAAGTACATGTTTCCCACCAGGCACACGCAGGAAACCGATCGCTTGTTCATACGCTTTTGGCCCTAAACGTGGGACCTTCTTCAATTGCGTTCGAGAAGCAAATGCACCATTTTCTTCACGATACGTCACGATGTTTTGAGCAGTCGTCTTATTTAGACCAGAAATATGTTGCAACAACTGAGGACTCGCTGTATTGACATCGACTCCTACTTGGTTCACTGCCGTTTCAACAACAAAATCCAACTGTTCTGCTAATCTTTTTTGTGAAACATCATGTTGATATTGTCCAACGCCAACAGCCTTCGGATCGATTTTCACTAGTTCAGCCAACGGGTCTTGTAGTCTTCGTGCAATCGACACTGCACTCCGTTCTTCGACTTGTAACTCAGGAAATTCTTTACGGGCAATATCACTTGCAGAATAGACAGAAGCTCCGGCTTCATTGACGATGGCATAAAACGCTTGATGTTTGGCTAACTTCAACTGTTCTGCCACAAATAACTCCGATTCACGGCTCGCCGTTCCATTACCGATCGCAACCATATCCACATGGTACTGATCAATCAATTTCACAAATGCAGGGCCTGCTTCGGCTCTTTTTGCTTGATTTGCCGGTTTATGCGGGTAAATCACTTCGATCGCTAAAACCTTACCTGTCGCATCCACCACTGCTAATTTACAACCGGTACGATAAGCTGGGTCAAAGCCTAAGACAACTTTCCCTTTTAAAGGTGGTTGTAATAACAAGTTACGCAGATTCTCACCAAATATAGCGATGGCTTGTTCATCCGCTTTTTCGGTCAATTCATTACGGACCTCCCGCTCAATCGCAGGTTGGATGAATCGTTTGTAACTATCGTGAATCGCCAAACGTACATAACTAGCAGAAGGCGAAGCTGTATCAGGAATCAGTTGTCTTTCCAAGTAAGTTAAAAGTGCAGCTTCATCAACCGTTAAATTGACTTTCAATACTTCTTCTTTTTCTCCACGATTGGTCGCTAAGATGCGATGAGAAACGATTTTATGAATCGGTTCAGAAAAATCATAATACATTTCGTATACGCCTTTTTCATCATTCTCTTTGTTCTTGACCGTACTTTCATACAGGCCCTTGTTGTACGTATAGGAACGGACCCATGTTCTGAATTTTGCATTGTCACTTACCTGCTCCGCAATGATCTCATGGGCACCTAGTAAGGCTTCTTCAGGAGACGGAACTTCTTCAGTGACGTATTTAGCTGCTTCAGTCAAAACATTCTCAGATGTAAAGGTCAATAACCAAGTGGCTAAAGGTTCTAACCCTTTTTCTTTCGCAATCGTTGCTTTCGTTCTTCGTTTTTGTTTGTACGGACGATATAAATCCTCTACTTGTTGCATTTTTACAGATTGTGTAATACTTTGTTGTAATTCTGGAGTTAATTTTCCTTGTTCATCAATCAAACGCAAGACTTCGGTTTTACGCTTTTCTAAATTTTCTAAATAAGCATAGCGCTCTTCAATTTCACGGATTTGTACTTCGTCCAAGCTTCCGGTCATTTCTTTACGGTAACGAGCAATAAAAGGCACCGTATTTCCTTCTGCTAATAGATTTAAAACAGTCGTCAACTGTTTTGCTTGATAATCTGCCAATTCTTTCTTTACAAGATCTAGAATCGTTGGATTTACTTTGTCTGTCATTAAATAGCCTCTTTTCTAAGTCGAAATCGATTCTTGCTACGGTTTACTCATTAAAAAGCAAGAATCAAAAAACCATACTGATTTATTTTAGCATAGATTCTGGTATTTCTAAATGTAACTAAACAGTGTCTAGAACAAAAATAAAATTCATTTTTGTTTTTAATTTTAAAACGAATTATCGGTGTTCCAAAATCTGACCTTCAGGACTAAGCGAAAAAGCCCAAAAATTTGAAAAACAAATTTCGGGTTTCTCGGCTTATAAATCACAACTGGACACTTTTATCAAAAACTTTTTTTGATCAATCACGTGGTTGCCATGGTCCTTGATTGTTTTGATACTCGATATCTTGGATGATTCCAATTGGATCAAAAACGACACCATGCATTGATCCGCCAAAGACAGCCCCACCGTCGATCCCGATTTTCTGATCTTGTATCCATAAATCAGTTGTCTGCATATCTCCATGGAGTAGTGGCGTGATCGTATGACCAAATACGATCGTCTTACCCGTCCGATTCTTATGCTCATGAAAAGGCTCTCTGATCCATAAAAAATCTCTAGGGCTAGTATCACGCCAATCTTTTTTAGTTAGATCAACACCCGCATGGACAAAAAGATAGTTTTCCCATTCATAATATAAAGGCAAATTACATAAAAAATCGACCAATTCACGATATCTTGAACGAATCATCATGGCAATCTCAGTTGGTGAATATTCTTCTGCTGCACCTGGATGCAAAAGACTTTCCATTGTTTCTCTTCCACCGTTTCGTAAATAAGACGGATACCAGTCTTCTGGTTCTTGGAGAAACTGTAAGAAGTACTCTTCATGATTGCCTCGCAAGTAGATCGCACCAGTTTCTTTCACTAACTTCATTCCTAGTAATAAGCAATCTTTTGTTTTTGGTCCACGATCATTCAAATCACCAATCAAGACTAATTGATGAAGATGTAGATCATAATGTGTTAATAGCTTTTGAAAAAGATCATAACTTCCATGGACATCCCCGATTGCATAGACAAATGGTTTATTCATGATACCACCACCTTTTCATTTGATTATATCGTAATTCCACTATCATAGGTAGCAACAATTTCCGAATAGTTAAAGGAAAAATCTCCTGATTTCAGATTAAAATGAGAGCCACGAAAATTTGAAGAACAACTTTCATGACTCTCATTTTATTTTATAAACACTAGCTACGTCTGCTTTGATTGTTAGAAAAATTATACAAATGCTGCTAAATGTGCATCGATTTCTTCTGTTGTTAGATTTCTTTCTTTGACATAGCGATTATGCGGATGTTTGGCACATGCTACTGAACATGATCCTAAATGTTTTTCTTCGTTTTCCACTGATGCTAACATTTGACGATTACACTCTGGATTTGCACAGTTGATATAACGTTCGCAAGGAGTACCATCAAACCAGTCTTTCCCTACGATCTGCTTATCTACATGATTGATGTCGACAGCGATACGCTCATCAAAAACATACATTTTGCCATCCCATAGTTCCCCTTGGACTTCTGGATCTTTGCCATATGTCGCAATACCACCATGCAATTGACCGACGTCTTTAAATCCTTCTCTCGCTAACCACCCTGAGAATTTCTCACAGCGGATGCCACCTGTACAGTAAGTGACGACCCGTTTTTCCATAAACTCTTCTTTATGGTCACGAATCCATTGTGGTAGTTCTCTAAAACTACGGATATCAGGGCGAACTGCTCCTCTAAAATGCCCAAGATCATATTCATAGTCATTTCGTGCATCGATCACAACCGTATCTTCATCAAGAATCGCTTCTTTAAACTCTTTAGGAGACAAATAAGCGCCGGTCATTTCTTTTGGATCAATGTCATCTTCTAGTTTTAGTGAAACTAGTTCAGGACGCGCACGAACAAACATTTTTTTGAACGCATGACCCTCGCTAGGATCAATTTTGAAAAATGTGTCAGCAAATCGTTCATCTGCCAACATCGCTTCCATGTATGCCTCAGTTTCTGCAATCGTTCCAGAAACTGTCCCATTGATCCCCTCTTCTGCGACAAGGATACGCCCTTTTAAATTTAGTGATTGGCAAAAAGCCAGATGTTCTTTCGCAAAAAGTTCAGGGTCTGTGATTGTAGTATATTTATAATATAGTAGTACTTGGTAATCCATTTAGTTACTTCCTTCCTTCAATTCATTCCATAACAGTATAAAGAAGTGTAAATAAAATGACGATATTTCTGCTTGTGTATTTTTGCGCAAGTATAGTTTACATAATATAAATATCGTAATTTTATGTATGCAAAGACACAAAAAAACCGACTAAAATATCAGTCGGAGTTCTTGCTTCATTCTTACTAAGTAAGTTATTTCCCTGTCACAGCAAAGTAATTCCCATCAGGATCTGCAAAATTGAATACATATTCTTCACCTAGATGTACCAAATCACCCAATGTCACTTCTAATTGTTGCATCTTTTTATATAGATCAAAAATATCCGCACTGTAGAACATCAAAGAAGGTGCCCCACTAGCTGTGCCTGGTGAATGCTGTTCGATAAATTCACGATCATATAATACAAACGCAGTATCCGCCTCTTTAGATTGGGCAATCTCAATGATCAACGTACCATCCATTTCTTGACGATCCAACTCCACAAAACCGATCTGCTGCCAGAAATCTGCATTTTTTTCAACGTCATCTACATATAACATGATTTTCATTTCATTTGTAAACATCTATTCATTCCTCCACTTTTTTCGTCCTAGCTAGTTTAGCATAGCTGGTACTGAAAATCTATGTTGGAGAGGTACGGATGAGAAAAGTGATTTATGTCCTTCATTTTATAAGCAAACTTATCTTTTACTAGTCAAGTCTATGCTATATGATAGTAATCAGTTAAAAATATTTTAATATAGTATTATTCGAAATCAGGATGAATAATACTATTCACTTGAATAAGATCTTTTCGAGTATATTTGTAACTTAGCTTTTTTGTTTAATAAGAAATTCACTTTCAGAAATTTTATTGATATAGTACACATTCCGTTTTTCGTTTACAATTTCTGATAAAACTTTTCTGCCAATTTGAACATCTTTAATATATTGAAATTTTTCACCACTATCATCTAGTTCACCAATAAGAAATTTTACAATTTGTCTCCCACCTTTAACAAGTACTGTAAACCTATTTATTGGTACATCATAAATACATTCAATCTTAAAGAATTGAGATCTATGAAGACAATTTTTATCCCTTTTGTTTTTCTAAAAATCATATGCCTTATCATGATACTATACTGTATTCCTTAAGGGGATATTTTGTTTATTGCTGTTCTTTGACTTTTACTTAAAATATGGTTTAATCCATAAAGATTTTAGGCATTGATCATTATCTACCACAGCGATGACATTCTCAAGAAACTCTACACATTTATCACTGTTATTAAGCATAAAATCTCCAAAGCATAACCAATTTCGTTATGAATCATAGTAAGTAAGCCACGATTCTTCCTTATCTGGCCTCCATGAACCTGATTCCAAAGCCTCTTCTAGTTTGATTTTGCCTTTCTGTACCCTTAACGGTAAAATCAAATCTTTTTTATTCCAACTTTCTTTTGGTGTGTATCCCCAAACTTGATTAGCAGAATTTTTAGTAGAGTCAAATCCTATATTTATATAATTTATAAGTAATAAAATATCTGAGTTTAATTTGGGATTAAAATCTAAGTTTCCATCCTTATCATCATACGTTACTTGTCCGTTAATTATTTCATTCTCAAAATTTATATTTAGTTTTATCATTTTTCACCCCATTAAACTAGTTTTTCTATCTAAATTGTTTTTTTCATTTTATGATTTCTCCTCATAGACTATGGAGCAGGAGTTGAATATGTACGTATAGCCTAAAAATCATCGTTAAGATTCATTCACGTGTTGTATTTTCGATGTACAACTTAAAGTATCAAGAACAAAAAATCATCCACAAACTAGTGTTGTGATGATTTTTTGTTCTTGAAATACCTTACTTACTATTTTCTAAAGTTTATAATTTTAATTTTTCTACTAATTTTTTAAAATTACGAATGTTTTTATTTCGCAAAGAATTTAGTTTAATTATTTCTGATAAATAATACTCTGATTTCTCTAATACTTCTGTTCTGAAGTCAGAAAATAGCATTTTTTTATCTTTCCAGAATTGATAATCCGGATTTGAAAGTTTCTCTGTGCGAATCCACCCTCCTTGACCCACTTTAGTACCTGAAACCTTACTAATAGATAGGATTTCTTTATCTCTATAAATTTCTATCCACGTATTAAAAGATTCAATATCATTAATCAAAACATAGTTTTCTGTTTTTAAAATCTCTAAGGCCCTTAAAAAACTTATAAACCAATCATATAGAGATACAGTAAAATCATCTAGTTCTTCTTCCAGGATAATCCCATAGTGTTCATTATCAATTGTGAAACTAAAATAGCCATATTCTCCGATAAGATTGTCTGAATCAATGTTTTCAAATACTTTAAATTTTATTTCAAGCATTTTCTCACCCTATTTCTTAAGATTTTTAAATTCCTCTAAAGTATACCGATACTTCCCATAAGACGTTCCAAATCCTCCATCAGGTTGGATATAAATATTGATTTCCTCTCCATTTATCTTATATAGAAAAGTATCTCCCTTCTTTCCTTGTGACAATAAATCATTATAAGCAATTTCTGTATATTTTTTTATATCTTCACTAGTCCAATTAGAATTGAAAAAGCTAGTTCCATCTAACTTTTCAGTCAATTGATTTTCAGTTAAAAACTGTGATTGTTTCTTGAGAGAATTAATATTATGTTTATTTATATGTGATTGATTATTTTTACTAAGAGGTCTTTTTATTTTAACATCTGATATCGCCCCACCTACCTCCTCAATCTTACCATTCTCCACCTGTTTCACACCAGTAGTCGTCAATACTTTGTAAGACGCATATGTAAAGCCTAATATCATCAGGGCTTGACCGAGTTCGGATTCATTGATCCATGTGTAGCCATCTTTGACATATTGCGAGGTAGAAACGAGACTGCCTAAGAGTGGGTCTAGTTTTTCGCCGGTTTCGTAATTGACACCTTGACGCCATGCTGCATTGACTTTCTCTTGGTAGGTGTCATACGTCATGAATTGGATCAATTCAGGGTCTAAGTAATGGCCTACTTTCGTGACATATTGATACAGCTCGGGGTTCACGATGCCGTAGCCTGATTGCTTGTCCTCGATTTTCCAAAAGACACGTGGGTTGCCCTCGCTATCGTGAATAATAAGAGCATAAACGTTGTACTTTTCTAGTTCTTTGTTTTTAGTTGGATCAATACCTTTTTTCTCGTTGTCTGCTTGTTGCCATTTGTCTTGGATCGTGGTTGTCCAGGTCAAATCTTTTGGTATAGAGAATGTTTTCGTTTGGCTATTCCAAGCAGTTTTTGTTTGGGCAAGTCCTTGATTGACTGCTTGTTCGAGACTTTTGATTTCTGTAAAAAATTGCGCGGTGCTTTGGTTGTAAGCTAAGAGTTTTTGGAGTTTTTCTTCCAGCTTCTGTTTTAAGTCATGATACATTGTGAGTAACAACGTATTTTGATTGAGTTGAAAGCCTTGATGTTCTTCTGGCATATAAGGTGAAAGAAGCAATTGTCTTATTCCCTCGGCTTGGGTGATATATTGATTCATTTGACGAATTTGTGCTTCCAATTCGGATTGTTTCAAGCTAATGGAATCAACTTGTTCTATGTACTGTTGTGGAAATCGTTTTGCTGCTTTTTCAACTGCTTCGGAGAGTAAGATTCCTCCTTGCACGAGTGGGTAAAGTACTTGGGAAAAATAGGCTTTTGCAGCATCGTAGGTTTTCCCTTGGAGATTGGGCGTTTGTAAAGTGAATTGAGTGATGGCTTGTTGGAGATTTTGGTAATCAGTGACTTGTTTTTGGCAGAAGTGACTGGCGCTCGTGGCTTGTGTCAGGGAGTCGTTTAGGTACATGTCGATACTCATAGGTTTTGTTCCTCCGACATGTTTTTTCTTTTCTCAAAAGCAATTTCTTCGAGTTTATTCGTGATTTTTTGTCGTTGGCTCATTTCATGATGTTGGCATTCATCAAAGCCATTCATCAATCGCCTACTTTGATGTGAAAACTCCGAGGTGAATGTTTCGATAGATGTAGAGACATTCGACTTCTGGTAAGACAACTGTAATCGAAATAAGAAGTTTCCGATTTCTTTAAAGTGATTCTGGTAATCTGAACGGCAGGTATCAAGTTGTTTCATTTTCTTTTCCTGTTCTTCTCTTTTTGCTTGCAACAACGTTTCCTCAGTATCAAGATTTGTCCATTGATTCATTAGTGTCTCTCCTTAAAAAGATCTCGACTTAATTGAGTGTCTAGTGTAGAAAATCCTTGAGCAACAGTTTGCAATTGATTAGCAGCGCCTGAGATGGCTGAGGCGATTTGGCTGGCAGAGTTTTTGGCGGATGTAAGACTACTTTGAATGTCTTGATTGCCAATAAGAGTAGTACGTGTATCATCTTCAATCGGTGATGTTTGTTTTAACGATGTGGTGGCACTGGTAATTTTTGAAGTGGACTGTTGGGCTTGTTGAGAATTACTGCTGAATGTGACCATAGATCTCCTCCTCGATTTATATAGACGGTATAGAACGCTTACATATTCATTATAACAATACATAACCTTCCGTTGGATGAGAATTGTATTAGATAGGTCTTGTTACCTTATTGTTTTATACATTTTTATATCGAAAATTCCACACTTTCACTTTTCGGAATATATTTACAGAGTAAAAAAAGCGAGAGCATTTCGCTCTCACTTTTCTTTTTTTATCAAGCATTCACGTCAACGACTTTTGCTTCATCTTTGATCACATCTCGATCAAGATCATTGATACGTGCACTTGTAACAATACCTGCTACCATACTACCACTTACGTTGACAGCTGTACGAGCCATGTCGATCAATGGTTCGACGGAGATAACTAAACCAACGATTGCTACTGGTAAGTTCATTGAACCTAATACGATCAATGAGGCAAAGGTTGCCCCACCACCGACACCAGCTACTCCGAATGAGCTGATTGTTACGATGGCTACTAGTAGCAAGATGAATTGAATGCTAAAGACATCCATTCCAGCTGCTGGTGCAACGATTGTCGCTAGCATGGCTGGGTAAACACCCGCACAGCCATTTTGACCGATCGATAAACCAAAGCTGGCAGCAAAGTTTGCTGTGGCTTCATCTACACCAAGTGCTTTTGTTTGTGTTTCAATATTCAATGGCAAAGCACCCGCACTTGAACGTGAAGTAAATGCAAAACTTAGTACTGGAAATGTTTTTTTCAAGTAGTCGATCGGGCTGACTTTCACACCGATCAAAATCAAGAAATGAACGATCATCACTGCAAACAATGCAAGATAAGACGCTAACACAAATTTACCTAAGTTCAAAATGGCATCAAAATCACTTGTTGCCATCACGTTCGTCATCAATGCGAACACGCCATAAGGTGTCAAACGCAAGACTAACGTCACGATACGCATCACGATACGGTACAAGCTATCGATCATATCTGCAAAGAATGATGCTTCTTTTGGTGCTTTTCGTTTGATTCCTAAGTAAGCAACCCCAACAAATGCCGCAAAGATCACGACAGCAATCGTACTTGTTGCACGAGTTCCGGCAAGGTCTGCAAAAATATTTTTAGGAATAAATGACAAGATTTGTTGTGGAATACTTAATCCTTCCACTGTTTCTTGTCGTGTCGCTAACTCAGAAATACGAGCAGTTTCGGCTGCTCCTTGCGTAAATTCAGCACCTTGAAGACCAAATGCGATCGTCACACCGATCCCAATCAATGCGGAAATAGCCGTTGTTGCTAATAAAGTGGTCAGCACCGTTGCACTGATTTTACCTAATTTTTCTGATACTTTCATTTTTGTAAAAGCCGCAACGATTGAAACAAAGACTAAAGGCATGATCAACATTTGTAAGAAACTAACGTAGCCGTTCCCAACGATACTGATCCAATCCATGGATTGCGTAATAACCTCGTTTTCTACTCCAAAAATCAGTTGCAATGCGCCCCCGAATACGATACCGGCAGCTAGCGCAGTGTAAACCCGCGTTGAAAATTTTGCATGGCGCTTTTGCATACGATAAAACACATATAATAATGCCGCAAAAACTAGAACCACTAAAACTGTGATGAGTGTTGTCATTTTCATCCTCCTCTTAATTTGTAATGACAAGTCCATCTAAGGAAGTAAAGGTTCCCGAGAAGAACTCTTCAGCTCTTCTCCTGAAAATATTTTTTCAGTGACTTATTCATTCTAGACTATTTTCCGAAATTTTTCCTTACTTTTGCTTACAATTAGTAATAGAAAAAAACACTAGTGATAGCTAATAACTATCACTAGTGTTTTTTTCTTAATTTTCTTCTTTGGCTTTTTCTTCTTTTTCTGATTGGAAGTTCAATTTCACACCTGGTGCATCCAAGGCGATCTCTGTTACTTCGTAGGCCAGACGTTTGACCATCTCAAAAAGTGGTGCCACTAATTCATCGACCTCTTCTTGCGTCACATCGTTTTGATCTTGGACTTTACGATTCAAGATGTGGTTGATTTGACTAACGCTTCCAGATAACACATATGTATCAAATACTAAACGAAATTCTAAACGGGCACCAACGATGCTATGTTCTTTCGGATAGTTTTCAATTGTCTCTTTTAGTGGTGAAAAACCTACTTTTAAGTCGGTTTGTACCTCTTGATCAGGCTTTAAAAAATCATAATGAAAAGCTTCTACTACTTCTTTTTGTCTTCTAATTTCCATTTTATCACTCCTCTGTTTAAATTATAGCATAACTAAAGTTGAAAGGGGATACTTATTCTGCATTCTTTTCGATTGCTAAAATATCCGCTAGATTCGCCACAATATGATCGGCAGGAATCTCACCTAAGAAATGATCAATATCATATAGGCAAGTGTGGATCTTTGCATTGATCCCTGCTTCAATATCTAATCTTCGATCCCCTACCATCATCGTTTTTTCTGGGTCTAAGTGATACTGATCGATCAAGTGATTGATGGCATCAGGTGCTGGTTTTCTGGCAAAGCCTTGGTCGATACCAATCACTTCTTCGATCAAATCTGCTAGCTCAAAGACTTTTAAAAGTTTCCAAGTAGAAGCCGTTACACGATGTGTTAAAATATAATGTTTTGCTCCATTCTGTTTTAAACGGCGTAAAACCATTTCAGTCTCTTTGAACGGTACTGAGAGTTCCTGATATTGTTCTTCATATTGATGAAACAAATGATTGAAGGAGACTTCTTCTAATTGATAGCTTTCTCGTAGTTTTCTCACCGATTCTTGCTTCATCACACGATAGATTTCCTTTTTTGGGCGTTCGATACCAAAATCTTGTAATGCTTGAGATACTCCTTCAACCATCGCCGGATACGTATCGAACAATGTCCCATCAAAATCCCAAATGTAATTTTTAATCATTCTTTTACTCCTTTTTACTCATTTCACTAGACATTTGACTAGTATTTTCTCTTATACCTTTCTTGTAAATTGCGTGCCGCACTTTTTACAAGTCACTCGAATCTCACCCTTGCCTTTCGGCGCTCTTTGCTTGAGTTGACAAGTTGGACATGAAAAAATCGTGTAGGTAGCGCTAGCTTGTTGTTCAGGTTGACGTTTCAGTTTATTTTTTATTTTTGTAAACCAGCTTTTGATCGCCACTGTTTTTTGTAAATACGCTTGATTTTCGTTTGAACGAACATAGATTTTCTTTGAACTAAATCGAGCGATGGTCAAAGCGATAAAAAAGAAGAAGAGTAGATAGCCTAAACTGAAAGGAAACCAATATCTAACGACAAAGAAAAATAATCCTAAAACTAACAATAAACGATTCAATGGATCAAGACGCGCATATCTCCCTTTCATGACTTGTTGATATTTTTGTTGAGCTTTCATTATACGTTGTATCCAAATAGGTCCCATTTTTTTCTCCATTTCTCTTTTATTCAAAAAGAAAAAGCCTTAGTTGGCCTTTTCCATCGTCATTTGTTGTAACACATGACGGTTCCGCATAAAATCGATCACGATCAGTTTTTTTTCATCTTCACGTTTTACCACTCGAAAGGTATATTGTAAAGGTAATGTCAACTTCTTAGATTGGATTTCCTTCAAGCGAACAAAACGACGGATCAACGAGAGCAATTGTGGAAACTGGATCGATGTGTGTAATAATTCTGGATATTTTTTTAATAACTGCGTTGTTTTAAACAAATTTCTTTTTCGGCTGATTTGTTTTAAAAAACTTTTTAATATCTTTTGCTGCCGCTGAAAGATTGAAAGAGAGCCTTCTTCATCGATCTGGTAACGCATCTGACGTTGTAGATCTTTCACCGATAGATGTACTTCAGTGGTACCTGACTCTACGTTGATTCCTTGAGGGAAAAGTTCTGAGATTGCTTTGTCCCACTCATTTAATGATACTTCAAGATAGTCATTCAATGGCAGTTGAAGTTCTTGAACAAAAAATTGCTTGGCAGCTTGAATGCCACCTTGTTCGTAAATTTCCCCAATCGTCAACCCTTCTAAATGAAACTCCGGCGAAAAATGCAAGACTGTTTTTTGTTCATCGATTTGCGTATAGATGAATGTCGACCGTTTGAGAATCGTATCTTTTAAAACAACTAAAAAATTCATTCTTCTCCCCCTTTTTTCTATTACAAAATAGCATATTTTCAACTGTTTGTGTGCAAATATGCAGGAGATTTCATAAAATCTTATTCTTTGAATTTTATGCGCATATAAAAAACTTTTTTATGGCTATATTAGTTTTTTTTATTCATGTATTTGATGTTATGGGCGATTCATTAACCGTAACCTAGTCTGAATCTAAAGGTGACAATCAACTTATAGATTCAATTCGGCGCGCTTTCTGATTTCTTGCTTGTGCATAAGCCTTGTATTCGTATCATTACTATTTGTTTTACCTATATTTTTAATGGTTGAAAAACTTCTATTTCCCGAAGGGGCCTGTGTATGCTGTGAGACGTTGATTTCTGTCGTTATTTCCGCGTTTTCTAAGGTAGTTTCTAATTGATGCTCGGTTACTAAATTCTCCACATTAACTACTTCAATCACAGCAAGAGCAAACAATAGGTCGCCGTTTCCTAGTTGGTCAGCTAGACTTCTTTTTACGGGTGCTCGCTCAAAAAAGTTTCGTCCTAATCCAATATCACGAATACAAGTCATCAGCATCTCAGCATCGGTTATTTGAAGGTTTGCTTTTAACATCTTGTCAGTCAGTACAGCATTGAAGACAGCTTGTTTTGTGACAGTCGGCAAATTTAACATCTCACTTACATTCTCCACAAAAGAATCAAACCCTTCGCCATGAATTAGCTTCAGAAAATTTACTTCGTATCTCTTTCGAAGATCTTCTCCACTACTCCTGAAACCTATCGGACTACTTGGACAACTTATCAAATCGTCCGATGACGCGACAATATGGGTCACTTCGTGCATAAGAGTATCCTTGGAACTTGGCTGTGCTTGAATCCCTGGTCTAGTAGCTGGATTTACATGAAAACCATCAAGCATTAAAATAATTCGACATTCAGGGTCAAACCGCATAACAAACGCATGTGCACCCATGTGTCCTTTAATTTGTGAGTAGTAATTTTTTGTCACCTCATCACGCAATAAATCAGTAGAAACAAGCCAAATATTTTTAAAATTAAAATCCTCCGTTTGTTGAAGAAGCTGCGTACTTTTTTTTGCAACTGATAACAAGCGCTTCATAATTTCTTTTAAAATTTGTTCTTGATTTTCCGCATCACTTAGTCTAAACATTTCGATTAAGTAAGCTCCCGCAGTCGTAGGTGCAAGAGCCTCTTCTTTTGATAGTTCCTTCTCCTTATCTATAAATTTCTGGAAATTTTCGTGCGCATTTTTAAACTCTGCAGTAAATTGTTTTAGAAATGGTTTGAGTGATTCTGGCGCCTTAGTGATGTCGATACCAGAAAATACACGATAATTTGGATTTGAACCTTCGGGGAAAAACCCTTTAATTCCTAAAGTAATTTGCTCTCTTAATTTTGCTTCATCACTGATTACATAAGGTGGGAATTCTGGGACAAACTCCGATAAAACTGGTACTATCACTTTTGGATCCTCCACTATATCTGTACCATCAGGAACTTGTATTGCTTGGCGAAGTTTATTCCACTCCTTCGCATAAGGTAGTGTATCTGGAAGTTGGAAATATGGTGGATACCGATTATCAACGAATACTTGTGATGAAGATGACGCTAGATGATCAAAAAGTGAATCGGCGCCTTTTGAAGTGCTAGGAATTTGGTCATCTGAGACATCGTCTTTCCCACCTGCGGGTTGTGCATAAGATTGAAATTTGAGGGCACGTTTTTCTAGTTCCGTTTCAAATCGGAACTGATCATTTGCTAAATCTAAGCGTAAGACTGTCATCGGTTCAAGAATATCGTTTTTAACTAAATGATAGCGCTGTTTCTCTTTATGGAATAAAACTAATGGTACATAACGTTCATTAATCTTGATATAGGTTCTACCTGTCTCTGAACTCATCAAGCCCAAATCATCTGGTGGTGAAAGCGTACTTGGCTCTTTCAATGATTGAAATTTATCGATATTTTTACTTACTTTTTGTAATACTTCTTCGGAGAGCGTTCGCGAAGTGGCTGGTTCGAAATACCATTCAATGCCGTTGTAGTTCACCGGAAAAACCCGTTCTCCTTCACAGATATCATAACGCACGCCTTGCTCCTTGATGACCGTTACTCTTATAGGCGTAATTTTATTTTTCATTACAATGTAACGGCTACTTTGCTCTCCTTCTTTTTTTCCTGTTAAAATCATTCCGTCACCATAAAACTTGACGTTTAGATTCTTTTCCTCGACAAACTGTTGATCGATATCCACTTTACTGGATAGACGATTGATCAAATCAAGTTGGTCAGAGGTAAAGGAGGCTTGTCCTTCAAACACTCTTAATTGTCCTCCTCGCAACGTATAGAATTCTCCAAAAACATCTCTAGTTTTCAAATTGGTTACTCGCATGTATAGTTGGGCTTTCACCCGTTTGACGAAAACCTTGGGACCATTTTTTTTCAGCTGAGCGGAAATAAGCTCTTTCGATAATGGTTCTGACGGTTTTTTTATTTTATTTAGCTTTACTAGTAGTGGTTTGATATCTTTTCGAATAAATGCGCGTGTTTTCATATTGATCAGCTTCTGGAGGACTAACTGACTACTCCCTTTTACCAGCTCAACTCCCGGATCAATATAACGGATCGCACCTATTACTAGAGACTCTATCTCGGCAATATTGGGAAGGGCCCGCACACTATTTTTAACAATTCCTTCTGCACCACCCACTATTGCTGCTTTTGCCACGGATAAACCGAATTTCAGATTAAGGGAAGTGACCTGTCCCAAAACAGGTAGTAAAAGCACCACGTCGATTGTGCAAGAAATAGCTGCTCCTTTCGTATCTCGATTATTGATCCCAACAATGCAATCATAAAATGGAATAAAATGCTTGACACCATCCCAGGCAGCACTAGCAACTGTTTTATCATTTCCTGAATCATATAATTGGCGATACAACTGGTCCCGATGTTTCTGAGCAATCCTGTCAATAACTGTTCTCAAATCCCCTTTAGAAGTGAGTGCATTCATTCGATCAACTTGACTAGAAAAAGTGTAGTCCTTGTTGCCGATTCGAATCTTTTCCCCGACTTTCGAATATCCTCCTCCCCAGACATTTTTTTTATCAAATAAGCCATATTTAAGATAGAGCATAGGATCCTTATCTACACGATAGATGGCATACGCTCCCTCTTTATCTAGGTTTTTCAAGGCATACACCCGTTCTTCTTTTTCGTTCACAGCTACCAAAATATTCGTCTTTTCTAAATTAAGAGTTGTATCCAGCCAAGTTTCTCGATTCCCAAAAAATACTGGAGGAATTGATCCTGGTGCGGAAGGCGCATAATAGCGCACTTCATTTTTCAATTGAGTAAATGCTTCATAAATATGTGTCTTTGGAGAAATAATAAAATTGAAATCTTCTATATTGAGTGAATGAAATGCATACTCCATCAACTTCTTATTTAATGCACGGTGCTTGTCTGCTACTTCTTTCGTTAATTCGGTGTACCATTTTTCTATATCTCTTGGGATCCATGGCCCGGGGCATGGGTTTCCACCATCAAGATACACTTGATCTCCAAATAAACTCACTCTTATTCCGAGTCGTTCACACTCTGCTAACACTTCATTCACTAAGCCTTTTTTACGACGCCAGTTTATAAAAGCCTCTTCATACTCTTGATACAGATGCTCAACATCTTCTTGATTTTCCATATAATTGAAATAGCCTTTTTGGTAATAACTCATAAAACTACTTAATGCAAATTCTTTATGAATCCCTAACTCCATCGCCTTATTTAACCGCTCTGGCTCTAGTTGTGCTGTAGCTAGTAAGGCTGGCACAAAAAAATAATTCAATTCATTTAAATTATCTATACCTTGATGAGTGGCAATATCAAACAAAAACATTCCTAAAGTATTCGTTTCATTTTTATTGAAATTCGAATGATAGCCTGTATCTTCTAAAAATTTTGAACCAATCAATTGCATCAAAGATTCATAGTCAGAAATCAAAAGCTCATCAGCTAACTGACTTGTTTCTAGGAAATAATTTGGGAGCATTTTTTTTGTCAATAGGATCCATAGTTTCGTTATAGTCTCTTGTTCTTCCTTCTTAGGTCGTTGCTCGATCAGACCAGCTTCAATTAGCTCGTGTACCTCAAATAACTTTCTTAGACGGCCGATAGTAAACGTTGCCGGATCAGGAGCGGAAATAATATTTTGGACAATGTAGGTTTCCACCGATTTTTCCAGAACTGTTTCAAATACCCACTTCATGACTGTTGCTTCAGCGTCCTTATTTGAAATCTTTTCGTCTGACTTCCCTCCATAAAGATCCAACTCATTAAGGATTACTTTCGCAACTGCCTGAACTTTCTCTGGCATTAGCACCGTCCCAACACCTTCTTGCGTAAACCATTTTCCGACTGCAAGTAAAATGTCTTCTTTCGTGGGTCGTTCAGATAGCAATCCTTTCTGTCGAAAAAAAAGTTCAATTTGATTCTTGATATTCTCAGATTGCCATTTTGAAACGATCGCTTTACTCATAGACTGAGATTGTTTTTGCTCTAAAGTATTATCTTTAGGTTTCACTTCCAAAGATGGAGTATCCATTTCTATTGTATCTTTCATCCACTGGACAAATATTTGTTGGGCTTCTTCGTTAGAGATCACCCTCTCTTTTTCATCCCCTAGAATTACCCGAACTAATTCTTTCAATTTCCCCCAATCGATCGTATCAATCTCTAACCCTTCTACTAATGCCCATTTAGCGGCACTTTCCACCAAGATATTTTTATTACTTAGATCGTTAGCAAAACCTCTTTCTGATAAAAAATTGGTCATATTTTTGCATATAAGCTCATATTGTTCAATAGTAAAATTAGGTAAAGAAAAAGCCAATGGTTCACTAATCGTTGGTTTTGAGGAATCAATCTCATTCTCACGTAAAAAAGTGATGATTTTCTTATCTAATTCTTCCCTTTTATTTCCTTTGTTCCATTCATAGGCATAGTTTCTTTTGTCTTTTTCAATTGTATACCCATAATACGCATTATTATTCCCCCACTGAAGATAGATGGCAACAGCTTTATCCATCGATAAATCTTTTTCCTCGAGTTTATACGTTTTTACAATGATTTTTGCTATTTTTTTTACTCGTTTAATTATTGTTTTATAGGTCTCTCCAGCAATAATCCAATGATCTACCGCTTTTGATACATCCGCCAGGGACGCTCCCTGAGTTGGGATTCCCTTTTCATCTAATATCTTTTTTAAATCATAAACTGCTTTTACTATGTTATTCCTTACTTCAAAAAGTGGCGGATAATAGACAAAGGGAATCAATGGATGTTCATGAGATATCAAGTCATAGCGCTCATTGATGAAATCATCATAGATTTGATTACTTTCACTTTTTTGTTCTTGATTACGGGCTAATAAAGAATCTTCCCATGGAGATAACTTATAATAAATCGTTTGCTGATCTATTTTCTTATACTCATTTTTCTCAAGTAAGGTATTGGCTTTCCACTGCATGAAAATTCCGAATAACTGATTGGCTGATAGGGAATCTCCTAGTCTGCTTTGTCCCACTCCATAAGCTTTCAAAATAACATAAGCAAGATACTGTATTTTTCTTGATTTATATGACTTCTTTGAGCCCCAATCTTCTTGGCTATACTTTTCGATTGCCTTTACCAGTTCCAATCCACTGTCAGAAGAGGGTGTAATACCACTTTTTCCAAGGAGTTTCTTCAATTGTTGATTCACCTTACTAGTTTTTTCCCTATGCTCAAAAAGATCATATTGGTAATAAAAAATCGGTAATAACTCTCCGTCGTTTACAAGAAGGTTACGATTATTCATGAGATCTGTCACAAGTTCATCAATTCGCTCTAAGTCTGTTTTCTTAGAGGAAATTGTGGCAGGTGTAGTCTCACTCACAGGCTTGTTTTTTTCTTCATTACTCAGAACATTTGAAGGTGTCCATATAATCTTTTTTATTATTTTAAATTGAACATTTTTAAATATATTATTATTTCGCCATTGAAGGAAAATAGCATTTGCTCGCTCATCAGTCAGTCCGTGTGTTGAGAGGCCACAAGTATCAAAAATGATATGTGCAATCTGTGTTCTTCTAGCAATCACTTTTTCAACTACTTCGCTATTTTCCAATTTTTGTAGATTTGTGAATACATAACGCATTGAGGTATCGTCTTCCAGCCACCAGCCAGAACCCTCCTCTCGTAGATATTTTTTGACCGCTGTATTGATTTTTTCCGTTTCATTCCGTTCTTGAAAAAGAGCGTAATTAAACCAAAATGGTAGTTGTTTTTCACCCAACTCGTACTCAGGCAAGTTAACTTGAATGTATCTTTTAGTAGCTAAAAAAACAATATTAGAGGTTTCCATTTGCAAAGTCTCATAGGATTTCAACGAAGATTCCAATCGATGATCAGACCGTGGATTCAATGGGCTAATATCAAACCATGGAGCTGCTTCAACTCCCTTTACTTTCAGAACATCCCATTTATCAATATAATCATCCAAAGTATCTGATAGTTTATTTGTTAAACTCCAAAGCTGTGAGAAGATCCCTTCCTCTCTAACCTGTGTGATCGAACTTTTTTTTGAAAAAAACAGTCCTTGAAAAGATTCCGGTAAGAAATCAACGAGTGATGCAGATACTGACTCTGCATTCTTGGCTTGATCATCTGATAGAATTTGTTGCTCATCGTTCCTGTAAAATACTCGATTCATCATCCCCAGAAAAAGATCGAGCACTGAAATACCGTTTAAATCTTTCATTTTTTCCGTGAAGGTTGCATTTTCAGGAATGCTAAAAAAAATAGTGAATTGATCGGTCATATCTTTCCAAAAAGCTGCTATCAACGAATCCTCATTGATCGAAACTATCTTGCTGGTACTGCCTGAAGGAATGATGTCAGTTGATCTAAACTGATAGTTAACATTGGCTTCAAATACATTTTTTAATTTCTCAGCCGAATTTTTTGCTATAAAATAGGAGGAATCGGTTTCTTCTGTACGTTGCTCAAAGTGATTTCGGGAGAGAGTTAGGGTTTGCTGTTCATTTGATTGCTGTGCTCTCAGAACAGCTGCTTGGCGGATTTTGCTAAACTGGTTTTGAGTATGATTGAAAGATTTCTGGGAGCCAGGTTGCTTTTGATTAGAAAGTTCTCTATTCATCGTATAATTGGCGCGTTTTGAGAATAGCTGGGCAAGCTGCTGCATGTTGAGATTCCATTGATGTGCTTTAGCCGTTAGATAAATCATTGGATTAGTTGAGGATAGTTGCTCAATGAGGGGATTGACTGTTTTATGAAAGTCTGGATAGCTGAAACGTTTGAGGTCTACACTTGAACTTGATGAGGGGCTATACATCGTGAATTTCTTTTCTTTTTGGCGAACCTTTAAATGAGTATCTTCTTTAAAAGCAGCTGACTGTTTCTTTCCCACTTGCTGACGTGTCAGTGGGACTTCCCCTACTATTTGAAAGTTACCTAAGATATTGCAAATATAAAGGTAACCTGTTAAACTTCTTAGACCTTTTGGCGTAAGCGTATTTCCCATTTGATTTGTACTATAATTCGGCCACATTTGATCATTTAACTGTTTAAAATCCTCGTGACGTGTATTGTACAATTTACCAATCTCTTCGGAATAACTGTCTTTAGTCACTATCTTCACTCCTTAAATTTATTTTTATTTTTTCTACATTACACAAAAAATAACACACACACTTTAGAGCCATTACTTAAACTGTTACAATTGTTTTAGTACCCGAGCGATTTCTCTTGATCAACTTAACTACTTTAGTAGCACATACATCCACCGATCCTATATTTAATCGGTCTCAAGGCTAATTATAAGTAAATACAAGAAGTCTACCTCACCTTTTTCCAATTAAAAATCGAAAAAAAGTTTATCTAATCAGAAGTTTCTTTATTTATAATTTTAAGTTATAACCTAAAAAATGCTCATCCAGCAATATAGACAAGCATTTTTGGTAAAAGAAAAAGCCGTAAAAAACTTAAAATAGCACAAGGTCTATTTTTTTTTTTTCGACTTATTGTCAAAACAAGATGATCAAATTTTGGTATATTTCAAGGTAAGTGCTATTCCGAATTTAGCCACTTGCATTTGGATGAGTTTCAATTATCTTCTAATAAATCTTTCATTTCAACAACTTCGCGATATTGATGGATTTTCGTAATACCAATTACTTTATCGATATCAATACTAAAACAAATACCATTACCCGGAACATCGATCTTGATGCCTTTTCCTATCGCATCCATCACTTCGTTTGTCAAACTATCTGGTACTAATGTCAGAACGATATCCTTTTCCGGTGAGATATCCAATCCTAAGAATTTTCCTGTGTCATGGACGCCAGAACCACGTCCATGTAAAATCGTCCCCCCTGATGCGCCAGCCTTCTTTGAGTAATCGATCACATCTTCCCCAATGCCACCATCCACGATCGTGACGATCATCTCGAGATTTAGTGCGACTAAATCATTCATTGTTGTTCCTCCATTTGTTGTAATTTTTCTTTGTTTTTCTGATCTTTTTTGTCTTTTTGTTTATAAATGAACCCTAAGACTAATGTTGATAGTATTGGTGTCAATGCGATCATTGCCACCACGCCAAATCCATCAATAATTGGATCTCGACCGTCGATCTGTGTGGCGATTGCCACACTCATAGATAAAATAAAGGTAGAACACATCGGTCCTGTGGCGACACCGCCGTTATCAAAAGCCATCGATAGAAAAATCTTGTCGACTTTTGCACCCAAGACAAAAGCTAAGCCATATCCAGGAACCAAGAAATAATAAAGAGAAAAACCAGCTAATAAGCGCCACATGGATAGACCGACTGCTAGACCGATCCCAATCGAGATCACTGCTAACATTACTTTTGCATGAATCCGACCTTCACTTAGTTCTTCGACTTGTTTGACCATCACATGGATAGCTGGCTCTGCAAAACCTACTAAAAATCCCATAACAAACCCTAAAGGAATCAGGATCTGATTATTCGCTAAAGAAGCAATTGCACTTCCCAGGTGTTGCCCCACTGGTACATAAGCAACATTTACACCATGTAAAAATAAAACTAATCCGATAGTTGTGATCAAAAAACCTTTCATGATATCAAAAAAACGTTTTCTCCTCAATTTGAATGAAAGAAAGTTCATTAGTACAAATAGGCCCACGATCGGTGCCACCGCAAGGATGACTTCATATCCAACTTGTCCAATACCTGCAAAAAAAGTGTTCAAAAAATTCATTGGAAGATCACCCCCAGGATCATGACAGCCAAGATAGGACCAAGTGAGGCAATACCAACCATTCCAAAGCTATCGTTTTCATTTTTTCCTTGACGGATCATACTTGTCATTCCACCAGCCAAGGCTAGAATAAACGGAACAGTCACTGGGCCAGTTGTGACTCCACCTGCATCAAAAGCAATCGGCATAAATTCATTACTTGTAAAGAAGGAAGCAATAAGTACCGCAAGATAACCGATCACCATCAATCGATAATAAGATAGTTTAAATACGACTCGTAGTAGTGCAAAAGCTAAAAATACGCCGGTTCCCACACTGACTATACCGATCAATAAGACTCGGCCAATCTCTCCATCCGAAATATCAAATACTTGTTGACCCAATACTTGCACCGACGGTTCAGCAATCGTGATCACGATCCCAATCAGAAAACCCAAACTAATGATGATTGGTAGACTTTTCTTTTTGATCATATATTTACCGACCAAATCACCAACTTCCATCATCGAATAATCAGCACCAAATAAAAAGAGACTCATACCAACCATCATCATGATTGCTCCTAAGATGAATCTTCCCATGGTTTTAACATCTAATGGTGCAAATACAAAGGTCAGGATAACGATCAATACCGTCATAGGCATGATTGCAATGATTACTTCTTTAAAATTTTTCCTCATGTATCCTCCTCCTTTACTTCTAGTTTACCTGATTAAAAGTAAGTTTACGAGGAAAAACCGTAAGCGATACCATTTTTATGTAAAAACTGTAAAAAAAACAGCAATAAACTAGCTAAAGCATCAAAAAAAATCAACAAACATTATTTTTTGTTTTTTTAAAAAAAGTCTCAACTACTTGCTATAAGCGATAAAAGCCAAAAATAGATAAACTATTTCTGACTTTTATCGCTTATTTTTAAGAAGTTTATTTTATAACGAAAGTTATCCATAAATCGAAAGTCTAAAGGGGTCCTTTTTTCTCATTTTTGATTATTCAGAAGATAGTTTCTGAACATGAGATTTCAGGCTTAATTCTGTCTATTTGACAGAACCAATCATCCCTTGAACAAATTGTTTTTGTAAAACGAAAAACACAAGTGCAGTTGGTAAGGTCGCAATCACCAGTCCACTCATGATCATGCCATAGTCTGGTGTATAGGATGCCCCCATGGCTGATAATACTAATGGAACTGTTCGTTTATCTGGAGATTGTAACGCCACTAAAGGCCAGAGGTAATTGTTCCAACTACTCATAAACGTGATGATCGCCGCAGCGGCATACGTATTTTTAGCTGTTGGTAAATAGACACGAAAGAAAATACTTAATTCTTTAAGACCGTCTAAACGTGCCGCCTCTACAAGGTCCTTAGGAAAGGACTTCGCGTTTTGACGGAAAAAGAAAATCAAAAAGGCGGTACTTACTGAAGGTAAGATGACAACTAGAAAACTATTGATTCCTAATATCGTACCATTCAATTGAGAAAACATCCGATACAGCGGGATCATCAATGCCGCAAAAGGGACCATCATCGATAATAACAAAATATTAAAGACGACTTCTTTTCTTTTACTCTTATAGATCTCAAAACCATAACCTGCCATGGAGGAGATCAATAAAGCAAAAATCGTTGTAACCACAGCGATCATTGCAGAATTAAGTAAAGAGCGTGAAAAATTCAAGTCATTCGAAAAGAGATTTTGGAAATTGATCACTAAATTCTCACCAATCATCAGTTTACCTGAACTAATATCCACTGCGGTATTCGTCATCCCTAAAATCATCCAAACAAACGGGAAAATTGAAATAAAGGAAACGATGACTAAAGAGGTATATTTAAAAATGCTCAAGAGTAACTGTCCAATACTCACTTGCTTTTTCGTAATTGATCGGGGTTCACTACTTGTCATTTCTCTCATTTGCTCTCACTCCCTATTTTAGTTTGAATCACTGATAACAAGACGATAAATAGTACGATAACGAAAGAAACAGCTGCGGCATAACCAAAATTCGGGGTGAATTTATAACTCAAATTATAGATATATTGTGACAATGTCGTCGTTGCATTAGCTGGCCCACCACCAGTGATATTTTGTACCTCATCAAATAATTGCAAGGTACCGATCGTTGAAGTGATCGATGTAAACAAAATGATTGGTTTCAAGTTAGGTATCGTGATTTTAATGAACTGTTGCCACCTTGATGCGCCATCAATATCAGCAGCTTCATATATTTCTGGATCGATGTTTTGCATACCAGATAAAAAGAAAATCATATTATACCCTGTCCAACGCCATGTGATGGAAATAATGATCAAAACTTTTGCCCAGAATGGATGAGTCAACCAACCGATCGGGTTATCGATCAAGCCAATTCCAACTAAAAGGTTATTGACTAAACCTGATTGGGAAAATAAACTTTTCATGATCAAAGAATAGCTGACCATTGAGGTAATACATGGCAAGAAAATCGCTGTTCTGAACAATCCTTTGAACTTCAATTTTTTATCATTCAATAGATTTGAAATAAACAATGCCAAAAACAACATGACAGGAACCTGTACTAATAAGTATAAAAAGGTATTGAAAAATGCTTTACGAAAAGTCGAATCTCCTAACATTCGTTGATAATTTCCTAATCCGTTGAACGTCATATTTACAGGAGGTCCACTTTGAAAAGAGGTGATCAGTGCTAACACCATTGGTATAAAAACCAAAATCGAGATCATGATCACTGGCAAAACTAAAAACGCATGACCATTTCTGAATAGATCCTTTTGCTTCATATTATTCCCCACTTTCATTACACATATGTTGAAGAAATACATGCCTCACAGAAAGTCAGACAAAATAGATTGTTATTTTCTTCTAAGCTTTGAACCACTGCCCGTGATTGGTTCCATCAGACAGAGAATAGAAAACGAGCGGAACTTCTTATTTTTTCGAATACCATTGCTAAAGTTATACAGGATAGCTAACGGTGTGAATGTCCATGTCCCCCATACGCGTTTCAATTAATTGCTTATTCCATAAGCGATACCTTCAAACGAACGAACAATACACTCGTTGATCCGTTTGAAGAGATCGCCACTCATTTCTTTGTTGTTCAATTCATAATCGGTTTACTGTTGACGCTGGATATGACTTAATTGGCTAACTGCGCTTCGACTTGTTTTTGCGTATCTGCCAAAACTTTGTCCGCTGATTCACCATTGATGATTCGGCTCAAGGATTCCGCCACAACAGATTCAATGGCATAAGTTTCATGACCATAGTTCACTTCAGGGATTTCTGCTGTCCATTTTGAAAAGTCATCAAATACTTTTTGATTACTATAGAATTCAGATGGCTGTTGATAAGCTTCTTGATCATTCGCACTCAACATGGTCGATACTAAACCAATTTCTTCAGCTAATTTGCCCATCAATTCTTCATTTGTTGCGAATGTCTTTTCCAAGAAATCTTTCGCATTTTCTTCACCAGCTACGCCCTTGATCACATACCAGCCGGCACCACCCAAGTTGGAAGCTTGTGCTTTTTGCATGTTAGCAGGTAGAGCTGGAATCGGTGCGATCTTCCACTTGCCTGATTGATCTTCTGCCCCTTGGATGGTTGAAGAATACCAAGCGCCAGTTGGTGTAGAAGCAACAGCTCCTGATTGGACCGCCGTAACCCCAGCATTCCAGTCAGATGTTTGTTCGACTAGATCTTCTTTAAGCAAGGTAGCAAAGAGTTCTAATCCATATTTTAATGATTCATTATTTTCGATCGTCACTGTTTCTCCATCTTCCGAGGTATACCACTCTCCAGCTTGTTGCATGATCATGCGCACACGACCTAAATCGGATGGATTGACTTCAGAGATTTTTTTCCCTGTTTTTTCTTTGACATCTCGTGCAACTTGTAAATAATCATCCCACGTCAAGTTCTTCATATCTTCTTCCGAATAACCAGCTTCTTCTAAGATATCCGTACGATAGAAATTAGCTGTCACACCTGAGTCAAAAGGTACGCCGTAAATTTTATCGTCAACTTTGTTTACTGCAAATTTGTAGGCGGCAAAGTTACTTTCATCCACAATATCCGTCAAATCAGCAAACGCATCTGGGTAAGAAGTAAGGTATCCTTGGATACGGTAATCTTCGATCAACACAACATTTGGTAACCCATCTGTATTTCCGCTGGCTAATGCCGTATTCAGTTTTTGTACGATATCATCTTGAGACATCGTCACTACTTCCACGTCAACATCCTCATTTTCGTAAAACTCTTTGGCTTCATTGACGGCTTTGATATTAAAGGCCTCATCCCATGCCCAGACCGTTACTTTATCTTCGTTTCCGGAAGCATCGCTGGAAGAATTGCCACAACCGGCAAAAAGTGTAACTGCTGCTGTTAGGACGAAAGCGCTAGCTAAGATTTTTTTTAGTTTCATTTTTTTACCCACCCTTTTTAGTGTTTGTTTTTCTTACATGCTTATCATAGCAGACTTGCAAGCGTTTTCTTCGTTAATGATCGTTCTCAAGAAAAATATCCTAAAATAAGAAAAAAGTACAATTTTGTCATCTTTTGATTTAGTAAATGAAATTTTAGACTTGCATTTGTAAACGTTTCCCAGTATTTTTAACTTACGTAACAAAGGAATAGGGGGAAAAACATTGAAAAATATCGTATTGATCGATGATGAACAGACCATTCTCTCTGGTCTAAGTACCCTGATCGATTGGCCAGCGCACGACTTCCATCTCAAAGGGGCCTTTTCAAAACCATTAGAAGCGCTCGAATTCATTAAGCATCAGCCTCTTGATATCATCGTAACGGATTTGATGATGCCAGATCTAAATGGTATCGAACTTTCTCGATTGATCAAGAAGGAACAACCTGAAGCAAAAATCTTGGTTCTATCTAGCTATGATGACTTTCAATTGGTCAAAGATTCATTCAAAGAAGGCGTCTCAGATTATTTACTTAAACCAAAATTGAACCCTAGTGAATTTTTAGCTTCTCTAAAGAGTCTGGTGGAACAATCTACAGAAGTAAAGAAACCACGTTTGACAGAACTCGAAAAAACGAGTCAATTACTGAGCAATTATTTGTCCGGAACTTCTCTTGATTTAGGTATGTCACGCAAACAATTCCCATATGACCACTTTTATCTAGTATATTGTGAAGAAAAGCAATCGGAAAAACAGCGTCGGAGTGAACAAATGATTGCAGAAGCACCACGATACACAAATCAGCTCGCCTCTGTCTTTCCTTTTTCTACGACAGCAAATGATATTGGTTATTTTATCAATGTCGCTTCGAAGAAGGCATTCGATCGGTTGATTGAACGATTTCAGCAAGAGCACCAGGCAGATTCTTGTCTCTATGTTCTATCTGATGCACTTGATTTTGAAAACTTTTATTCTGAATTCCTTACATTAAAGCAAAAAAGTAGCGGACAGCACTTTTATCTGACAGATCACTGCGTTATTTGTGAAGAGCTATTATCTCCCCTACTCTCTTCTTATGAGCAACAAACAAAAAGTTATTTGACCAAGATCATGAACAAAGATTTTGTATCTGCCATCGAAGAATTGGACAATTACATGAGTAAGGTACTTGATCAACGATTGCAACCAAGCTATCTGAAACACGAGATCATCAATCGACTCTATGCCTTGATCAACGCGATCGCGGACGAACATGAAAAAAGAAAAGAGATCATGACACTAAAAATCACGATTCCAGCACAGATCACGCAAGCAGAACGGTGGGATGATCTGGTCTTGATCGTCAATAATACGACGAAGTTATTGCGTGAAGTCACCACAACCTTCAGAAAAGACAACTCAGATGTGTTGACGTTGATCTATGAGTATGTGCAAGAGAATTATCATCAAGACATCAGTCTACAAACGCTATCCGAAAAATATCATTTTTCTTATAGTTATTTATCGACTATTTTTACAGAAAAGTATGGGATCAATTTTACGAAGTACTTAAAAAAAGTCCGTATCAACCATGCAAAACTATTGTTGAAAGAATCGAATCTTTCGTTAAGTGATATTGGTCAGCAAACTGGATTTACTGAACTTGGTTATTTTTCTCGAGTATTCAAAGAAGAAACTGGGTTGACCCCTTCACAATATCGTAAAGGAATACTGACCGTATGATTAAAAAGCTAAGAGAACACGAGCTTTTGACCAAACTTTTGATCATTCTTTTTATTGCTTTGTTCACTCAAGCAGCGACGATTTCTTTGTTCATTTATCAACGCTCAAGAGACGCCTACATTCAACAATTCGATCGATCCAATCGAATGACCTTACAAAAGATCCAACATGATTTTGAAACATTGAATGACAATATAGAGAACACGTTGACATTATTGGCTGAAAGCTCTGCTGTAGAGGGGTATTTCAAAGAAGGGCAACAAACGACTTTGGAGAAAATCAATCAACTACGTACGGTGCAAAAAATGAATGATTCATTGGCACCGATCTTTCCAAACATCAAAGACGATATTTTTCTTTTTGGGGAAAATGGTCGGATGTTCATTAGTAATGATATGGTGAGTGATCTCACTGCTGATGACTTTTTTCAATTAGAGTTGATCCAGAAAGTCAATGAAAATCCAACAGCGACACAAATGGTCTTTACCCAGTTTGGACTGACGAAACGCGACAAACAATCACCAAGTGTCTTGTTTATCAAAAAGCTTAGATCCACTTTGAACCAAACTTATGGTTATGCTGTCGTTGCCATCACTTCTGATGAGTTGGCAAAAATATTCAGCCAATCAGTCGACCCGCTAATCACGCAAATCGATTTTGTGACAGATGAGAAAAAAATCTTTGCTTCGAATGTTGAAAATCGGATTGGAACGACGTTTGATTCATTTGATGAGTTGGTCGAACACGAGACGTTGACCAAAGCCAATCAGCGGATCACTCGGTTACCACTTTACCGACAAAACTCGGCTTTGGTCAGTGAGGTCAATGTCCACTCGATCGCCGATCAAATGAATGTCATCATTCCGATCATCCTTTATAATATTGGAACACTGATTTTAGGTGGTATCGTAGTAGCGATCTATTTGAATCGCAATACTCGCTCAATCTATCAATTAGTAGATTCATTGAACCAAATCAAAGAACCGGTAGCAGCTACTGTTCCGATCCAGGGAACCTATGAGATCCGGACACTCGCTACTACAATCAATCAGCTGCTAACAACGATCAGTGACAATCATACGCAATCTTTACAAAATGAAAAGAAAAAAAGGACCTTAGAGATACAAGCGATGCAAGCACAGATCCAGCCTCATTTTATATATAATACGTTAACTAGCCTCAAATTTTTAGTGTGGCAACAAGAAAATGAAAAAGCAGTCGCAGGCATTGACAGTTTTATCGATCTCTTGCGCAGTACAATCGGCAATAAAAATGAAATTATCCCTGTGGAAGAAGAATTGAACAGTGTGAGAAGTTATATTGCGATCTTGACACTGCGCTACGGTGATGCAATCTCAACCAAAATCATGGTACCTGAGGAACTTTATTCTTTGTACATGCCCAATATGATCATCCAGCCAATCATCGAAAATGCTTATTTACATGCGTTCCAAACGAAGAAAAGTGGCTTCATCACTTTGTATGGGATGATCAGAGAGGATAAATTGTCGTTTGAAGTTATGGATACAGGTGATGGCTTTGATACGGAACAGCCAACGAAAAACAGAGACTATTTTTCAGGTATCGGTAGCAAAAATGTTCATGAACGAATCCAATTACTTTATGGTGAAGATTATGGCTTACACATTGATTCGGTAGTCGGTGTGGGTACATCGGTAACGATCACGTTACCGATCATAAAAAAGGAGAGTAAAACTGAATGAACGTGTAGACAGAAACAATTCCTTCAGCAATTCTGGCGAACCACTTCTTTCTTGACCTTCAAGTATCAGCCACAACTCATAGGACCCTCTAAAAATCCGCAGAATGGATTTTTAGAGGGTCCTATTTTTGATTTTACGAATTTACATCATTTAATGATAAAACTGAACGCGTGGTCTTCTTCACCACTAATATGATAGGCTTCTTCGACATCCGCTCCCCAAGAATCGATACCTCCGACTCCTCGGACTTTCGCCAACATCGTGACAACCGTTCGCCGTTCCGGTGGCAGTTCCTCTATGTGTGTCGCCTGTTCTAATTCTTCTGCTTTGAACGGTAATGCCGCAAAAGCAAATGGCGAATCCTTTTGTTCAAATCGTAAGGAAAACTCTTCCTGACTTTTATCTGCATTATTCAAGGTTGTCTTGCGCGTGATCTCTAACCACTTGGTATCCATATGGACGCCGCAATCTTGTGGCACTAAATAAGGTGGGATCGGTAGGCCCTCTACATGATAGACCCCAGGTACGCCACCAGCTTTACGATCCGGATAAGTTTCACCTGACAGCCCTTCGTAATCGAAATGAGTGGCTTTCGTTGGCATGATCATGCGAAATCCTATTACTGGCAGTTCGGGTAATCCTTCTTTGCCATGATAGTGCATGTTCACGTGTAGATCCCCTTGTTCATTGACACGATACGTCATATCGACGGTCGTTTGTGGAGTTGTGTTGACAGTCAATGTGAAAGTGATTTCGACTGTATTCGCATACTCTTGGTTGCTATAACAATTATTGACTGGTGCGATAGGCAGTTCGATGGCTTGGTCGTTTATTGCAACATGGATTGCTTCCACTTTTAGATACAACCCTGCACCAAGCCACATACTTGAGCGATACCCAAAGCCATTTCCTCGATCATTATCTGTCAATGCTCGCCAAAAAGTTGGTTGCGTTTCACGATAAAGCCATTCTTTCCCATTTTTTTTGAGTGATTCCAAACCACCTCTGGTGTAAGAGAAAATATAATGTTTTTCTTCTGTTTTGATCCCTAAGGTGCAGTCGCCATAAATGATTCTCAGTTTAGGAGCTGTATTTGCCATAATAGTATCTTACCTCCTGTAATGCTGGTTTTTCTTGTCCATTTGCAAAAACGATGCCATTTCCCGAAAACTCATAATCACTTGGACGATCATCAAAATCGCCGCCGTAACGCATGACTTTTCGATTTGTCACTGGATCAAGTACCTCAAGTGCCTGATCTTTAAAATCCCAAATATATCCGCCTTGATACATCTCATATTTGTCTAACAGTGCCATATAAGAACCTAATCCACCTAAAGAATTCCCCATATCGTGCATGTATTCGCACAAGATATATGGTTTATCTGCTTGATTCTCTAGATATTCAGCGACTGCCGTAGGTGTTGCGTACATACTACTTTTCATGTCCGAAACAGAAGCTTCAAATTTGGGATCAACATAATTCCCTTCATAATGCACCAAGCGGTCTGGATCAACCGTCTTGAAGTATTCATTCATCAAGCGAATATTCTCCCCTACATAAGACTCGTTGCCTAAGGACCAGAACAAGATACTGGTATGGTTTTTGAAGGTTTCAAAATTGGTTTTTGCTCGATCTAGCACCACTTCTCGCCATTGCGGAATTCCTCTTGGTACATTATAGGATGGCTCAAAAGCACCCATTTTTTGCCATGACCCATGTGATTCTAAATTGGTTTCTGCCATCACGTGGATACCTGCTTGATCGCAGAGGAAATACCAAGGAATCTGGTTGGGATAATGTGAGGTCCGCACACCATTGATGTTAGCATTTTTAATCACTGCCAAATCCTTTTCCATGTCAGCTAATGTGATTGCACGTCCTGTTTTTTCACTCCACTCATGACGATTGACGCCATTGATGATCAAACGTTTTCCATTCAGATACATCACTTTATCTTTTAACTCGATCTTGCGAAAGCCGAATGGATACTCGACATATTCAGTCACTCCGTCACGGTCCCTGGTTTCAATTTCAAAGCTATACAGATTCGGGGCAAAATGATCCCATAATACTACTTCACCTAAATCAATACTGAGCTGCATCGTTTCAACTATCGTATGCTTTTCTTCATAGATCGTTTGCTTGTCTAAATCAAGGACCCTTACCTGTAAGACACTTTCAGCTGTGAGATTTTCAAAAGACAACGACACATCCAATTTACCTTTTTGATACGTGTCATCTAATTGGGGACGTAACCACAAGTCTTCTAAATGATTCTTGCCACGAGCAACTAAAATGACATCCCGAAAAATCCCGAAGAAACGGAAAAAATCCTGATCTTCTAAAAAGGCAGCTGTGCTACGTTTGTGGACTTCGACTGCCAAACGATTCTCTTCTTCTAGATAAGGGGACAAATCAAATTCTGACGGAGTAAATGAATCTTCCGCATAACCGACGAAATGACCATTCAACCACACATACATGGCTTGTTCGACACCTTCAAAGCGAATCGTGACATCTTTCCCTTTCAATCCTTCTGCTAATTGGAAAGTCGTGACATAGGTCCCCACTGGATTTTCTTCCGCTTGAGAGAACATCCCTGCCATTTCCGTTTCTGAAGCAGTTGTATAAGCGGGACGACGAAACTCATGACCCTCCCATGGATACATCGTGTTGATATAATGGATCTTATCAAAATCACTTAGTTCAATGTGCCCAGGCACATGGATCGTGTCGAACGAACGATCATCAAAATCTTGTTCAAAAAACTCTTTTGGGCGTTTTTCTGCATTTTCAGAAAAACAAAAGCGCCATTCACCATTTAGTGACTGTATTCGGGAACTTTGACTTCTCATTTCTTCTTTTGAACCATAGACTGTATGATCGCTATGTGCCTTTCGCTGATTCACACGAAAAACTTGCGGATCATCTAACCAATCAATTGATGCTTGCATTTTCTTCTTCCTTTCCTGTAGCTATTTTTTCAAAGTGAAAGACTTCTGTTTGAAAATCTCCGTGAAAATCAGGGAGATAAAGCCCCATCGTCATTAACTCCGAGCCTGAATAAATCAATGAACTTTTACGCTCACGATACATCCCTTCCTCTAAACCAACCAAGTGGATCTCATGAAAAGGTGGTTGTCCAGAAGTTAATCGTCGTGCCATAAAGACAACGATCTCCTTTTTATTTGGAGAAACAAATTGCCACGCCGCAATGTTTTGTTCAAAGGGATTTTCTAAGCGGTCAAATTTTCCTTGTTGGATGGTTTGACGAATTTCTTTATACGTGCTGATCTGTTCTTTGATGATTCTCTTTTCTTGTTCGTCTAATGCGGTCAAATCTAGTTCATAACCAAATACCCCGCTCATCGCTACGTCCCCGCGTGTCTTTAAATCTGTCACACGTCCACTTTGATGGTTAGGTGATGCGGAGACATGAGCGCCCATCGAGGAAACCGGGTAGCCAAGACTCGTTCCGTATTGGATGTCGATTCGTTCCATCGCATCAGTATTATCACTTGTCCAGGATTGTGGCATATAATAAAGGATTCCTGCGTCAAAACGGCCACCACCACCTGAACATCCCTCCCATAAGATATCTGGGTAAGCTGTGGTCAACTCTTCTAAAAGATCATATAATCCTAAAACATACCGGTGATAGACCTCTCCTTGATTCTCCACGTAAGCAGAGTAAACATCTGATAAGGAGCGATTCATATCCCATTTGATATAATCGATCGGTACCTCATCCAAAATTTTTCGTAATTGCTGACTGATCGAATCTCGCACTTCTTTTCGTGTAAAATCCAAAACAAATTGTGACCGAGATGCCGCAGGCGTTCGTGCTGGTTCTTGCATCAAATAATCAGGCGTCTGACGATACAATTCAGAATCGATCGAGATCATTTCGGGCTCTACCCATAGCCCAAATTTGAGGCCCTTTTCATGGGCATACTCTGCAATGCCTTTCAAACCATTCGCCAATTTCCCTTCATATTCAAACCAGTCTCCTAAAGAAGAAGTATCTGCATCTCTTTTCCCAAACCAGCCGTCGTCTAAGACGAACATTTCCATACCTAACGCTGCTGCTTCATCGATCAGTGCTTCGATTTTTTTGCTAGTAAAGTCAAAATAAGTCGCTTCCCAATTATTGACCAAGATTGGACGTGGTTCGTACTGATGCTTCCCACGTGCCACGCGTTCTCGCAGCAGTTCATGATGTATGTGGCTCATGCCATTTAATCCTTCGTCTGAATAAGAAAGGATCATTTCTGGCGTTTGAAACGCTTCGTTGGCTGAAAGTTGCCATTGGAACTGATACGCATTGATGCCACCAACGATTCTTAGTTGATCGATTTGATCTTTTTCGATCTCAAACGCATGATTTCCAGAATAGATAAACTGTAGACCGATGGCTTCTCCAAGATTTTCTGTCGTATGTGTATGTGTCAAAGCGATAAAATTGTTCATTTGGTGACTACTGCTTCCTCGTCGACTTTCAAATGATTTCACCCCCTCAGTGATCCGTTGTCGCGAAATCAAACGCTCTCTAGCGTGGGCTCCAGATAAAGCGATCACTTCAGTAAATCTGCCAGAATTTGTCAAATCTAATTGAAAAGAAGCTGCTTTATCTAACCAGATCGTTTGCTCTGTTTGATTACGATACTTAGCGGAGCGGATAATGACCCCTCGTTTTTCGTAAATCGTATAAAAAAGATCCACATAGATCGGTAAATCTCGGTCTTTCAATGTGATACACAACGTTTGTGCTTCCTGTTCCTCCAATATATAGGTTTGTGGTAATCCTGAAAGCTTTGGTTTACCTTGGATGATCTGATACGTTTCATATCTTAAATCAAGCAAGCTAGAGCCATTCTCACGTGTGATGATCGTGGCTGGTATGCGATAATCCATACTTCCGTGTCCTGAAAATTCTTGTGGCAACGTATCTTTTGAAAATGCTCGCTCCTCATGCAAAGGGACATTTCCTGAAAAACCGCGATCTCTTCTTGGGTATTTTTTGTTATCGGTATAGTTACTCACTTTTTTACCGAAATGAACATGGCTCAACACACCAAATTCTTCAATTTTCATCACATAAGAAATCAATGGATTCGACAAATGAAAAACATTTGTTTCCGAATCGAATGCAATCAATGATTGTCTTTTCATTTCTTCACCTCACAAATTTTTAGAAACCGTTTACTTTTTAACTAACTCCTGTATACTGTTTACTAAACATATTTGTCAATAACTTTTTTTATATTTCTTAAAGGGGTGATTTTATGGTAGGTATTCGTGATGTCGCTCGAAAAGCGAATGTCTCTCCTGCAACTGTTTCACGCGTATTGAATCAAGATAAGACGATCCATGTCGCACCAGAAACAAAGAAACGGATTTTTGAAGTTGCAGAAAAATTGAACTATGATATCAATAAACGAAAATATATCAAAAAACGAATGCCCTCGATCGGTGTGATCTCGACGATCAGTAAGGCAAGTGAAGCACAAGATGTCTATTACAAAGAATTACGTATGGGATTAGAAGAAGAAGCAAACCGCCTGCATATTGGCATGAATCGAATTTACAATCTCTCTGACAATCCCAAGGAATGGAAAGACCTAGATCAACTAGGAGCGATCATCGTAGTTGGAACAGTGACGAAGCAGTCGATCACTGATCTATTATCACAAAATCAGCATTTGATCGTTGTTGATAATCCTGATATCCAACAAGAAGTCGATATGGTTTATGGAGATTTAGAGCGAATGACCAAAGCTGTGTTAGAGTTATTTCTAGAGAATGGGCATCATCGAATCGCCTATATCGGTGGCTACCAAGTCGATATGGATGAACGAGGAGGCAAGACGATCAATCCAGATGAAAAACGCGTCCGTGCCTATTTGCATTTCATGTCCGATCACCAGTTACAAGATTACAGTACGCACTACCTGGGAAATTGGACCGAAGAAGACGGTGAACGATTAGCTGAAGAGCTGATCCAAAGCTCTGATCCACTTCCAACCGCACTCCTTGTAGGAAGCGATCCAATGGCAATCGGCGTCTATCACACCATGAAAAAGCACCATTTGGCCATCGGTAAAGACATCATGATCGCCAGTTTCGATAACATTGAAGCAGCCAGTAGACTAACTCCTGGCTTGACAACTGTCCAAATCAATGCCAAATCCATCGGTAAAGCCGCTGTTCGCTTAGCCGTCGAAAGAATCGACCAAATCCGCGACGAACCCATTATTTTGACCTACCCCACCCGATTAGTGGTAAGAGAAAGTTTTGTGCCAAAGAGGTTGTGAGAAAGCCGTTCAGCTCCAAGCAGTAAGACGGAAATCGGGAAAATAGCTTCTCATATTTTTTCAATTTTCGACTTAATGTCGTAGGAGTTGGCTTTCGAACACCGTTCATCGGAGGTTGTGAAATGAGCGCTCTGACCTGAGCAGTAAGATAGAAAATCGGAAAATAGCTCCTCATATTTTTCGATTTTTTAGCTTAATGTTGAAGGTCAGCTCATTGAACACCATTTATCAGAGGTTGTGAAATGAGCGCTCTGACCTGAGCAGTAAGCTGTCATGCCGTATAAACAAGAAAAACCGTTAAGAACAACTGAGTTGTTCTTAACGGTTTTCCTGAATACTTGGTTCGTCGGCTATTCCTTAATTCCAAACCTCTTCTGCGATACTCTTGATCAATGCGATTTTTTCCCATTGTGCTTCTTCCGTCAAAATATTCCCTTCCTCGGTGGAGGCGAACCCGCATTGTGGGCTTAAACACAATCGATCTAAAGGGACGTAGCGAGTGGCTTCATAAATTCGTTCGATGATTTTTTGACGATCCTCAAGTTCACCGGATTTTGAGGTTATCAATCCTAATACTACAAGTTTTTCTTCACTAACTTTCGCAAGTGGTTCAAAACCGCCTGAACGACCGTTGTCATATTCTAAATAATAGGCATGAACATTTTCTTCCGTAAATAGTGGTTCAGCTACAGCTTCATATCCGCCAGCTGCTGCCCAGGTGGAGTGGTAATTCCCTCGACAGACATGGGTATTCAAAATCAAATCTTGTGGTTGATTTCCAAGAACCGCATTATTGATTTGTAAATAGGTCTGCGCCAACTCTTTGCGAATCTCGCTTTCCTCTTTATCACTCTCTGCTAAAAATCCTTCTGGTAAAGGTGCTACTAATACGCCCCACGTACAGTCATCCAATTGGATCGTTCTGGCACCTGCTTCATATAAATCCGCAATCACTTGACGATAAGCAGTAACGATATCTTGAAAAAGTTCTTCATTTTCCGGATAGATGTCACGGACATATGGCAAGATATCTGGACGTAATAACTCGACTAACAATTGTGCTGGGGCTGGAATGGTTTGCTTTACTTCGATTCCTTCACTTGTATGGGCCCGGGTAAATCGAAAATGGTCGACAAAAGGGTGTTTTTCTCCCTTGATTTTTCCCGTTACAGTCACTGTCCCTGGACGTGTCTCTTCTCCGTGAAATTGATACCCTCGCTCAGGGACAAAAAACTCAATACCTTGTAAACCAAAGAAAAAGTCCAAATGCCACCAACTCCGACGAAACTCACCATCTGTCACCGCATGTAAGCCAGCAGCTTCTTGTTTTTTGATCAGATCGATAATAGCTTCATCTTCGATCTCTTTCAAATCAGTAACAGAAATAAGCGATTCGTTATACGCTTTTCGTGCCTTTTTTAACTTCTCTGGGCGCAAAAAGCTCCCAACGATGTCATAACGAAATGGGGATGTGGTACGAGTAGTCATAAAAAATTTCCTCCTTAGATTACGTAGTAGCTGAAGACCTGATGAAAACAAAAAACACTCATCCCTTTTGCCAATTCTTGACAAAAGGGACGAATGCGTCGTGTTACCACCCTTATTTACATTATCCTCACAAATAATGCCTCAACGATACCATCAGATATCCGGCGAGTTAACGGTCGCAGTCCGGTTTTACTCACTTACTAGTAAAACAAGCTCCAAGTTCATCTTCACTAAGGTTTTAGGTCTCCTTTTTCACCCTCCGGAGTCTCTTTTTACCGTTGACCGTTAGTTACTCTTCTCTTCTACGCTTTGATATTGTCAATTACTATCCCATGTTTACTTCCGAATGTCAACTAATCCTACTTCCCCTCACTCACTTCGATCCATGCTCGGTAATATTCAAAGGAAATCTTGTCCTTTGTCGTATGAGTCAACAAGTATTGACCAATCGTTTGCCCTAATCGGTAGCCTTGCTTTTGCAACCTGTCTTTTACTTCAAATAGATTATTATTTTTTGTGTTATTCACTTGGACTTTTAATAGAAATCGCACGTACTTTTTCGCAGGATCATTCTGCCAGATCGTCTGTGAGCCTGGGAGTTTTTTCGTGTGCTCGTCCGTACAGAACCCATAAATACTGTTCTGATTATTTTCTGGAAAATAAATCACGAAACTTGAATAATTCTTTAGATATTCCTTTGAATATAAGATGTCATCAGATGCTGCCACGACGATTTTTTGAAAGGGAATTTCTTCTTCAGGAAATTTATCTGGTTCACTATCGATCATTTCTTTCAACTGGTTTTTTCTTGATAATACTTCTTTATGCTTTTGTTCTAAGATTTTTTTCTCATGATCCAAGCGCTGTTCCGTTTCAGCTAAAATGTCGTACATCTCATTTAATGATTTACTATATAGATTTTTCATTTGCTTCATGGGAATATCTAGTTTTCGATAAAAATTGATGTCATATACTTGAAAAATGGCATCGATATCAAATAATCGATACCCATTTTCCTCTTCTCTTGCTGCATGGATCAATCCTTCTGCATCCCAATACCGAATGGTTGATCTAGGGATATTCAATAACTCCGATACTTCCCCAATCGAATACAATCGTTTCATACCTTTCACCTCAATGATAGTTTATGCTTTTTCTTCTTGACCTTCAAGTAACTTTAAGGTGTAGAATGCGTATTTGTCGGGAAAAGGAGGAAACACAATGACATTATTAAAAAAATCTATAAAAAACAATAAAGGAATTGCATTACTTACTCTTTTATTTATCTGTTTACAACTTCTAGGAACCCTCGGTGTGCCAAAGTTAGTAGCTGATCTCATAGATACAGGGATTGCAAGTGGCGAAGTGAAACAAATCCAACAAATCGGAATTCAAATGTTGATCGTTGCCTTATTAGGATCTTTTGCCGCAGTTGCCTCAAGCTACTATTCTGCTTTGTTAGCCGCTCGATTTGGCTATCAGACACGAGCAAGCTTTTTTCAAAAATTCCAACAATTATCAATGAAAGATGTTGATCGATTTAACACCGGTTCTCTTTTGACTAGAATGACCAATGACGTAGATAACGTCCAACAAATGATCGTCATGTTCTGCCAGATGATCATCCCAGCACCGATCATTTCGCTATTTACGATTCTGATGATGTTGGAGCATTCCGTCAAGTTAACAGTGATCACTTTAGGCTCGATCTTCGTCTATGCTCTAGTCACGTATTATTTGATGAAAAAAGGAACGCCTTTATCTTTGAGTATCCAACCGAAGATGGACCGTGTCACGACAACGCTACGTGAATTCTTTACAGGTGTCAATATGATCCGTGCCTTTAATAATCAAGACTACGAAGAAAAAAGAACAAATAAGACCTTTGAAAATTACGCGCAACAAATGATTCGTGTCAATCGGATCTTTGCTTGGGTCACACCCATTGCCTTTTTATTGATGGGCATCGTTTATGCCTCTATTTTGTGGTTTGGTGGCGGTTTGGTGGCTAATGGTAGCTTACAAATCGGCACAGTGACTGCCATTGTAGAATATTCGATGTTGACACTTGCCTATTTGATGATTGCCGCAATGGTTCTTGTCATCGTGCCAAAATCAATTTCTTGTCTTAAACGGATTGAGGAAGTATTACACGCTGAAATCGAAATCAAAGATCCCGACCAACCAGAAACTTTATCCTTCGATTCAGTCGATGATACTTTCTTATCCTTTGAGAATGTCACGTTTCGTTATAACGAAACCGCTGATCCTGTGTTGGAAAACATTGATTTTGCCGTCCCAAAAGGAAAAACCACAGCGATTGTTGGTGGAACAGGTTCAGGAAAAAGTACCATTGCAAAATTATTGCTACGTTTAAATGATGTTTCAAGTGGCCAAATCACTTTCGCAGGCACTCCAATCAAAGAAATGAACCAAGAAACACTGCGAAGCTATATTAGTTATGTTCCCCAAAAAGCTTTTTTATTTAGTGGAACGATTCGAAGTAATCTACTGATGGGTAAGGAACATGCGACAGATGAAGAATTAACCAAAGCAGTTCGCGTCGCACAATTGAATGAAGTCTTAGAAAATCTACCCGATCGATTGGACAGCTTTGTTGCTCAAGGGGGAGATAATTATTCTGGCGGACAAAAACAAAGGATATGTATCGCTAGGGCGTTAGTCAAACCTGCTGAAATCTATGTCTTTGACGATAGTTTCTCTGCATTGGACTATCGGACAGATGCCAAATTACGACGTGCGTTGCATCGAGAAATGGCAGATAAAACATTGATCATCGTGGCACAACGTTTAAGTACCATCGTGAACGCTGATAATATTATTGTTTTGGATGAAGGACGGATCGTCGGACAAGGCACGCATGAAGCGTTATTGAAAACCAATCACTCGTATCAGGAATTTGCGAAATCACAAGGTTTGTTGAAGGAGGGAGTCGATGGAAATGACTAAAACAACGATAAAAAAACAAAGTTTGAAACGCTTCTGGAAAATGATCCAACCCGAGCATAAAATCTTCTATGGTTCATTACTTTGTAGCTTGATCGGGAATACATTAGTCGTTGCAATGCCTCTGATCATGGGTATCGGGATCGACCAACTACTCGCACGTATCCAAGCTGTTGGCTTGCCCCAAATGACTGCGGCTGATGTGAAAGAAACATTGCTTTTACCCGTTATACTGCTGATACTCTTTTCTTTACTGAGTAGCGTCACTTCTTTTATCCAAGAACGAGCAATGGCTTCATTGAGTGAACGAGTAACATTGCGTGTCCGAAAAGAAGTCACGAAAAAATTCAAAGCTCTACCGATGGCTTTTTATGACCGCCATCAAGTCGGCGACATCATTAGTCGTACAACTACTGGTTTAAATCAACTATCACAAGTTTTTCTAACAGGTATCAATCAATTTTTCACCTCTCTTGTAACGATTCTTTTAGCTGGTATCATGTTGTTTTACATCGATATAAAATTGACTTTACTTGTTCTTGTTTTGATTACGATCAGCACAGTTGTCACAACAAAATTTGCAAACAAAAATAAAAAAATTTCCGACAATAACCAAGAAGAACTGGGAGATTTGAACAATAAAGCGGAAGAATATTTAACTGGTAATTTGGTGATCAAAGCTTTCAACCAACAAGCTTTAGCGATTGAAGAAGTCGATAAAGTAAATGAAAAACAATCGCAAGCTTTCAAAAAAGCGCAATTCATGAATTTTGCGATCTATCCAGCGATTCGTTTGATCAATCAATTAGCGTTTATCGCTAGTGGGATCATTGGCGCAATATCTGTTTTATCTGGTGGTATTACGATTGGTTTCTTGCAAGCCTATTTGCAGTACATCAACCAAATCTCGGAACCAATCTCTACCGCTTCTTATGTCATCAACTCGGTGCAATCAGCAATGGCTTCCATCGAACGAATCTTTGAAATCATGGATGAGCCAGAAGAAGCCATTGATCAGGTAGTAGAAAATCCAATCATCACACCACAAGGAGCTATTGAATTTAAACATGTGCGCTTTGGTTATACACCAGAAAAACCGTTGATGAAAGATGTTAACTTCTCGGTCAAGCCACAACAAACTGTTGCCATCGTTGGGCCAACTGGCGCCGGAAAAACCACACTTGTCAATCTTTTGATGCGTTTTTATGAGATCAATGACGGTCAGATTTTATTCGACGGTCATGACATCACCGATTTGCCGCGCCATGAATTGCGGAATCTATTTGGCATGGTACTACAAAATACTTGGTTATTCGAAGGTACTGTTGCAGAAAATATTGCTTACGGCAAAAAAGAGGCAACCAGAGATGAAGTCATTCAAGCAGCAAAAATTGCTCAATGTGATCATTTTATCCGCACATTGCCACAAGGTTATGACACCATTATCTCGAGCGAAAATGGGTCGATATCTCAAGGGCAACAACAGCTCTTAACGATTGCACGAGTCATTTTAGCTAATCCTGCAGTCGTCATTTTAGATGAAGCAACGTCGAGTGTCGACACACGTACGGAAGCGTTGATCCAAGAAGCAATGAATGCTTTGACTAAGAACCGGACAAGTTTCGTGATTGCCCACCGCCTTTCTACGATTGAACATGCGGATATGATCGTAGTGATGCAAAACGGAGATATCATTGAAACAGGAACACATACAGAACTATTACAACAACCAACTCTTTACGCGAGCTTATACAACAGCCAATTTCAAAATAGTTGAGCCACAAAAAAGCCAACTTAGTCTAGGTTCATTCCGAAACTAAGTTGGCTTTTTGATTTTATAGAATCAATCGTTACGATTTTTCTTTTTATTGTAGATATAAGTTCCTATCGCTCCACCTACGAGGGCTAAACCAAGAACTGCTGCACTAGATTGGATCTCACCCGTTTTTGGTAAGTTTTTTGCTGTATTTCCTTGGACTTGTCTTTTTTGGGTCGCAGGGGTGTTGGCTGTTTTCTTTTGCTGAGTATTCCCTCCGCCTGTGTTGGCATTTCCTCCCGTAGTCCCTCGTTTACTCACTGTCACTTGACTTGTTTCTGAAACGGAACCATTCGTATAAGTGATCGTGTAGGTTCCTTCTTTGTTGGTATCAACATCACCTGACACCATATTCTGGTCAAATGCAAGAGTGAACCCTTCGCGATTTGTTGCCGATACGAAGCCATCGCTTGGGTTCCACGTATCACCGATATATAATTGGAGATCCTTTGTCACAATCGTTTCTCCGTTTTCTTTTACGACTACCATGACTTCTTCTGTTGCTCGACCGTTGGTATAAGTAACCGGATAATCTCCAGCTTTTGTGGTATCCACTGTCCCGCTGACCATGCTTTCATCAAAAGTGATCATTTCACCGTCTTTGTTTGTAGCAGATACAAATTGATCACTTGGCGCCCACTTATCACCGACATAAATGCTGCCATTTTTTGCTTGGATCGTTTCTCTATTTTCAACCACGGTCACTGTGATTTTTTGAGAGGCTTCTCCATTCGTATAAGTAATGATGAAGTTTCCTGTTCGTCCGGTGTCAACGGTGCCTGACACCATACTTTCATCAAATGGCAAAGTGTCACCTGCTCTATTGGTTGCTGAGATAAAATTATCGCTTGGATGCCAAACATCACCTGTATGAATCCTTGAATTGATTGCCTTGATCGCTTCTTGACTAGCAATGACGGTCACTGTGATTTCACGACTGATTGAACCATACGTATAGGTGATTTTGTATTCGCCTACTTGTGTCGTATCGACTGAGCCGCTGACCATATTTTCATCAAAGGCAACAGTTTCTCCCGTTTTATCAGTAGCGGAAACAAAATTATCACTTGGTGTCCAAGCATCCCCTACAATGATCGTCGAATCTGTGACTTTAAGGGTTTCTTGACTTTCTTCGACCGTCACATTGATCTGTTGACTCGCAGAACCATTGGTATAAGTCACTGGATAGACTCCTGCTGTCGTAGTATCCACTGTACCACTGACCATACTTTCATCAAAAGGAATTGATTCTCCATTTTGATCGGTCGCTAAAACAAAATTGTCGATTGGTTCCCAACTATCACCAACATAAATCGTTGAATCAATTGCGCGGATCGACTCACTAGCGGTTGGTTGCCACACATAAGTATCCGCCATACTATTTTCATAAGTTGACATCAGTGAAGAGGAGCTTAATACATATTCACCGAGTGGGACATCGTCTGTGCCAGATCCCACGTTTTGCCAATACCCCGTATGCTCTTCTGTAGCGAGCAAATCTGGAATATTGGTATCATTTAAAGAATAAAACTGGACACCTAAAGAGATTTTCGATAAGGAGGTTGTACCAGCAAACATCTCTTGCTGCAATTGTACCTTGCCAGTTTTAAAATGAGATAAATCCAATTCAGTGATCTTTTGGCAGTTTCTAAACATTCCTCGCATAAATCGAAGATTCTCCGTATCAAAACCACTGACATCGATTGCTTCTAAATTGAGACATTCTGCAAACATAAAACTCATTGTTGTCACGTTAGTTGTTGAAAAGTTCGTAACATCTAACGCTGTCAGACCGGAACAACCGAAAAACATATAGTACATAGAAGTCACGTTTGTCGTATCAAAGCGGCTAACATCAAGTTCTGTCAAACCGGAACAGCCATGGAACATATAATGCATGTACATAACGTTGCTCGTATCAAAATGTGTCACATCTAACGCTTGTAATCCCGAACAGCCATGGAACATGAAGGACATTTCTGTTGCTTGACTCGTTACAAAACTAGAAAGATCCAGTTGAGCCAATCCGGAACAACCGCGGAACATATGACTGAAATTTGTCACGTTGGCTGTTTGAAAACCAGTTACATCCAGTGTCGTCAAGGCAGAGCAATCATAAAACATGTAGCTCATGTTCGACACGTTCGTCGTGTTAAAACTGGACAAATCTAATGAAGTCAATCCACTCATCCCATAAAATATATGACTCATTTCAGTGACGTTCGCAGTATTGAAGTTGGTTAGATCGAGCGTACTGACAGAAGATACCCCATTGAACATGTGGTTCATCGAACGAACATTTTGGGTATCAAAAGTTGTAAGATCCAATGAGGTCAGTTGCTGGCACCAAGCAAAGAAATAATCCATATTCGTGACTTGACTTGTATCTAGATTGGTTAAATTCTCGATCGTCGTTAGCTGATTCAGATCAAAAAACAATCCTAGTGATTCAGCATTCGCTACCACTGGTCCAGTAAGAACCACTTTTTTGATGAGTGAACGGTGAGGAAACCACGGCGCACGAGCCGCCAAAGTTGTTTCTCCTAATGTTCCTGCATCTATGTACAAAACACCTTCTTGGTCGATCCGCCAAGGACTGCTACCGAACACACCAGATGCCAATTGCTCTTCTGTCACCTCTATCTCAAAACATTCCGTCTTGGCATTTGGATCTGGAATAACTGGGGCACTAGAAACATCCGTCACTTCTTGTTCCACAGTGGTGGGAACTGTCGAATCGACAGTCGATTGCTCTACCTCAGCATTTACATCTGGCGTTGTTTCTGTGGTGGGTTGTGTCGGCACTTCAGATGGAACAGTCGCTGAGGATTCTGGTGTTTCGCTTATTTGCTGCTCATCCATCGCTTCGTTTTCTGCTGTTTCCATCACGCTGTTCTCTGTTGGTTCTTCGATGGTCGAACTGACTAGCTCTTCTGTCATTTGTCCACTGTCTAAGTGATCAGCAAACGTCATGATACTCTGTTGGGATGCGTTCATGAGTAATAACATTGAAGCTGTCACTTTTACTATTTTTCTGTGGTCCATTGTTTATTCAACTCCTCAAATTATAGAAAGATAAAAAAACATCCAACTAAATTTTACCGTAATCCGTGAAAGAAAATTTTTTATTTTTTTTTTTCGAAAAAAATATTTAAAAATAGATTTGTATTTGCAAAATAAGCGAGATAAAATAAAACAATCGAATCAGCGTTCACCAAACGAAAGGAGCAATTAATGGAACCTTTTTTCAAACTACATGAAAATAAACAATTACATCGTCAAATCAAGATTCTTACTTATTTGAGAAAACGAAATGACATCACTTCGATCACTGAATTAGTTCAAGAAATAGGCTGCACACCACCCACTCTACGTTCAGATATTCAGGCATTACGTACCAAATTACCACCATCGATTCAATTGCAATCAATCAAAATGATTGGCTACCGTTTAAAAATACCCAATGGGGAAACACTGGATACATATCTTTTGTCTCTTGTTAGAGAAACGATTACTTATAAGATCATTGACCGTAGCCTTCGGGGAAATCAGCAATCCTTCGAAGCCATGCGCTTGGAATATCATTTATCTAGTTCAGCTTTACGCAAAATCATTCAACACATGAACCATGAACTAAAAAACTACCGAATCCAACTCTCTCCCAAAAATGGTGATCTTGTTGGAAAAGAAAACGAGATTCGTTTTTTCTTTTTTTACTTTTATACGAGTTTTCGACGAACGATCATTACAGATCATACTTATTTATCCTCTCAAGAGACATACAAAGTCATGTTCGCTGAACTAGAGCAAGTATTTCAGTCTCATTTACATATTAGTAATTTTCGTGCCACGCTATGGTTGTCCATCTTAAAAGAAAGATGGTTGCGTCGTAAACAAGGTGAAATCCCCTCAGAAACATTGAGTATGATCCAGTCTAGAAAAAGCTTCAAAAGGTTCTCAAAAAAAATCACTCCTTTTCTGAGAGAGATTCTTGGTATCCAACAGCTGTCTATAAATGAACTAGTTTGGGCTTATTTGATTGCTTTACACTGTATTTCCTATAGCTCATCTAACTATCAAGAGACAATATCGCATAAAGCGACCCATTATCAAGAAGAAGCACCAGCCAAAAAATGGATCAAGCAATTTCTACTCGACGAAGTGCTTATTGACGGTACAACAAAGGAAGGTATTGAGCAAATGAGTGCTTATTTAGCTAATCTTCGCTTACTTAATAAAATCACTTATGGTTTTGAGAATCACCCACTGTCGATTGATCATTTAGTCGATCCATACTTTGAAGCACTCTATCACTCCTGGCAAGACCGATTGCAGCAACTAAAATGGCAAGAGATCATACCAATGACCTGCATAAAAGAAGTTGCACTATCTTTGAGTATGATCCAATCCTCCTATCAGCAAATCCAAAGAAGGAAAAAGCAAATGATCGTCTTTACTTTTCATGGAGATGCTGGCTATGATAATTTTTTAATGGCTATGATCCAAAAATGGCTACCTGAAACGTATCACCCTCTTTTTCTTTTCGATCAACCGATTACACAAACAAAGATCGACGAGTTGGGAGCTTGTCTCATCATCAGTAACTATGATCTTACGGAGAAAATGGCCTGTGAAGTGATTCAAATTGCCCAAATCCCGACGCATGAGGAGTGGACAGACTTAAAACTACATTTGATTGAACGTGCTTCAAGTCATTGATAGTTTCAAGGAGCCATTCGATTTTTGCTGTAGACTTAGGGAGAAACGTCTAAAATTTCTCCCTAGGTCTAAGACTTGTGACTATTCACAAATGGAGCTGTTAGACCATAAATTCCAACCAAGGAAGGAAATGAATCGAACAAAAACGTAGTGCGACATTCTTTCAAAATAGTTTAAGACAGCGAAACACTTGAAATAAATCATCCCTGTGGTTCCGTATAAGATAAACGCTTAAAATGGTAACCACAAGCACTAAAACAAAGACATCGATCTGTTTATCTGTTCTCGTCTGCATAGAAGGTTCTCTCCTTTCATCTGACTTTTTTGTTCATTGTTCTTTTTCTTTGTCTATGATAAAAAAGAACAAAAAATGCAACGCCAAAAAGAGTAACAATCCAAGAATCATTGGCGAAACATTTGGGTGCCGATTGAAGTATTTTGTGGTCCTCACGCTGAATCCAACCTTTTTTTGCTTGTTGACGAACCTGATGATCAAGTTTTTTGAGGGGGAACTATTTAAAACTTTATGTAATCGATCATTTTTGCTGGCATAATTAAACGATTCTCCATCGAGTAATTCTGTTCTCAAATTAAATGGCATCAGGAATAGTAATTTCATACCATCCGCCCCTATTTTTCATCTGTCGATTTCATCCTTTGAACATACCATGAGTCAAGAATGAATTGTTTCAATGAACATTCTTGACTCATGTTTGTTATCTATCTATACTTAATAATTAGCAATGCGACAACTCTCGTATTTTTCCGCCAGATCAATTACTTAGTTGTTGCATTGTTTTTTTGATATTCTGTTCTTTTTCATCGTTTCACTAAATAAACAATACCACTACTGTATACTAAAAAACCACCAACTAATAATAAGAAGATCCCAGCATAATTTGTTACGATATTGACTTGATTAATGATGATCACAGATTGAGCAATACCTAAACCAATGAGCGTGATAAAATGTGGTGTCGCCGATTTTTTTTGTTGTTTTATTTTGTGCCAAGCATAAATCACCATAAATAGTACAATGAAATTCATACCATTCAAGAGAATCGATATCGTACTATTCGTTTGTCCATCACTGATGACTTGAAATAATCTTCCTACGAGTAAAACTACACTAAATAGCATTGCAGAGATTCCTGCTAATTTTTGAATTGAATTTCCCATTTTTTTCACCGTTCCTTTTAATCTGAATTTTTTTTATGTCCGAATCGTATCGCTTGAATGGATTCGATTGGTAACTCTTTGATCCGGCCACTTCCTACAAATCTCTGTTCTTTCGTCAAATAGACATAAACTTTACGACTATTACTGATCGTATCATGCAACCATCTATCACCATCTACATTGATGATCACATCACTTTCTGTCATTTGTCTCATGAAAGTACAATCCTTGATTTTCTTGATATCTTGTAACTTCAATTTGAGTTCAAGATCTCTCATTCCCTTACCTTGAATGACTTCATCCCTCCAATACTTTAAAGAAGGCAGGTCTGCGGCATCAATGATCCCTGAAAAATCAGCGCTTTTATCAGTTAAAACAGGCAAATTTTGCTCATTTACCTCGTGGTAACCAACAAACAGAACCATCAATGCACTACTGATCAATAGACATATTTTTCTCAATTTTTCTTGCCCCTTTACTAAAGGTTTAATTGGATCTACCGATAAAGGTCTCCATCACTCCATACGCATCACCACCTTTCATTTTTTAATCATTCAGCAAGTTCCTTTTCACTTCTGGAGGTACATCTTTTGGATCTACGATCACCACGTTACTTGCCTCCGCTTTTACGTATACTCCAGGATGCAAACTATGTTTTTCTCAAACAACGGTAAATTCAATCTCCGTTCAGCGCCTTGCTCATCAAACATTCTGATATTAGGAAGGATTTCTAATGTTGCTAAGCCCTCTTTTTCATAAGAATCGAAACAGTTGGACTTTTCAATTTTTTATCGTTGCTTTTTCCCTTCTCGCAAAACAGGCACATGATCTTGCTTTAAAACACTAAGTCTTTCTATCGTCCTTTTTACTTTGATTTCTTGGTAAATCCCCATAGATTTATTGACTAAAATCGAGACCTTAAAAAACTATTTCTAAAAGATCCGATCGATATAACTGTAATGAACAACATGACATTTAAAAAATTAAATAAAGTCATACAATTTTTTAAAATAATTTCTTTTGTCGTTTCCAGCAGATTGTGTATCTAGTTCATTCGATTTATTTTTTTAGAGCCTTTCTTCAACTTGGCTTTTTATACAGCCTGATTTCTCATTTAATTATTCAGGAATTATTGAGAAATATTCTTCCATTTTTTCTCCTCCTAATTCATTATCATCAAATAATTTATTGAAAAAAGAGAGACCCAATCGTAAAACAAAAAAGGATTCCGTTATATTTACTCGTAGCTATCTTCCTAAATACCTTAACATTAAATAACTAATTTCTAAATACACTTTTTTCTCCAAAATGAATTTTTTATAAAAAATCATAAAAAATATGCATAAAAACATTATTAAAAAAGCTATTTAATGTATTTTTAATTTAATCGTTATTATATTCTAAAAACCAAAACGATATAAAATAACAATAACTATCGTTTTCCGACGTTCTCTTTAATGTGATTTTATAAAAATAAAAATAGCTTATGTATTTTTATCAAACAGGTTTTTTTCTGATTTTTTTCCCAATAATTCTTTATATTTGTTTGGAGGTTTATTTTACTAGAGACCTATTTCTTCGTTTTTAGACAAAAAAACACCAGTGATTACTCACTAGTGTTAGTTTATAACAACAAATAATTCAGCTGATATATACCAGTCGTTCATTATTTATTATAGATTTTAGGTCCTTTTCTCATGTTACTACGATCATTCTTTGGCGTAGCCATCTTTTCAACTCGACCGCCACCTTGTTTCTTTTTGATTATTTCAAGCATTTTCTCTTTTGAATTCATCTGTTTCCCTCTTTTACTCTATTCACTTTTTCGCTACTGTGATAAACACTTCGCTATTGTACCACATTTTTACTTAAAAAATTCATACTTATTGATTTCTTTATGCTTTTCATCATAAAAACGTACGATGTTTGTATGTTCATCACAGGTTAAGATCACATAGCTTTTCTCATTATAAAAACCTAATACAAAAAGCAGATGAAGATCACTAACTTGCTGCTGTGTTGACGTTGATTGGTGCAATCGTTACATGATGGTGAATCGCCGTAACAAATAGAGAAGCCAATGCTTTGGCCGATCGTTGCAATGTGCGATACGCTTAAACTGCTTTGACAAACACAAGTAAAGCACCAATGGCAGAATTTCCAGGGATCAACGGTAAAATCACTCGGCGCAAACGATAAAAATACAACCACCAAAAATCACTGCACTTTCATCTAGAGTAGCGCCGATGTTCAGTAAGACTATGATCAAACATGAAATAAAGAGAATTGGAAATTTTAAAACAGGCTTAGTTTAGAACGAATGAGAGTACAGCAAATCTGTCGTGCCTACCCAATCAAAGTTCCTTTATTTTTAGTCCTTACGAACGGTGCATATATCATGATGTTCAATGCAATCAAAGCCATTTGCAGAAAGGCTCCAGAAACTCCAGAGGCTAAGAATCCAGAAATAATAGGTGGTGTCGTCCATGGAATTTGGATGCCATTTGTTTTCGCTACAATTCCTACACTCATAGAAAAATAAGCTATGACTGTGTTGACTACTGGACAAAGAATAAATGGGATAAATACTCTAAAGTTTAGTAAAATCGGAAGGCCATAAATTATTGGCTCGTTTATGTTAAATAAACCTGGGATAAATGATACTTTTGCTATACTTTTTTTTTCACTGTTCTTTGAGAAGAATAGTATTGCTAGAATTAATGCAAAGGTACTTCCGCTTCCTCCAAAATTAATAAATAAAGATTGGAACGTTCCAGTAATAATATTTTTAGGAACTTCTCCTTTGGTTATACTCAAAAGATTTTCCATATTTAATGAAAAATAAATCGGATTCATTATTGAATTGAATAGATAACTCCCATTAAACCCAAAAAACCATAACAATGTAATTCCTAGATTAATTATGATAACTGCTGGAAGAGTACTACCTAAATTCGTGATCGGTACTTGGATTAATCCATTGATCATACTAGATGGATTGTCTATTTTTAAAGTTACTAAGACTAATTTTATAAAAAATAATACTACCGTGGTCGTAAGGAAAGGTAACAAATATTCAAAGCTTTCTGCTACTTCTCTTGGAACAGAAGAATGTAGATTTATCTTTTTTTTCTTTTTAAAACTTACAGTTAATATACCGCATGTCATAAGAGCACAAAGCATCGAAAAGAATATACCTTGTGATCCAAGTGAATCGATCAATTGATCTGGGGATTCAAGCGGCAAAAAAATAAAATAAGCGAATATTGTTGATGTGATGTACAGTATATAATCTTTCTTTTTTATTTTACAATAATTATAGGCAATCGATATTAAAATAAACAAACCTATCAGATTATTAAAAGCATTGGGAATTGAAGGAAGGGCAGTCGTCCATAATACATTGAAATTTTTTTCCATAAATTTAGTAAAAGTTGGGATAGGAAAATTCACTATCAGAATAAAAAATGAACTGATAATCGTAATTGGCATCAATGAAATAAAACTATTTCGCAATATTTTTAAAAGTAAATTATTTTCAATCGTACTATATACTTTATTCATTTTGTTCTTCCTTTTTTAAGGAGATTTCTGTGAGTGAACTAATAATATTATTTGCTACAGTAAATAACTCACTATTTCCATTAACCATGCAATATGATTTTTCAGTAAGCATAAGCATCTCTTTATCATTTAATTCATCTCCAACAATGATTGAGTTGCTGACATCAGCTTCGACTAAATTTCCTAAACAAATAACGGAACTAGCCTTTCCACTCCCAAGTGGTGAAATATCAATGTATTTTTTATTTTTATTCACCTGAAAGCCTGTCCGCTCTATAGCTTTTGTGAAAATATCTATTTCACTGCTTAATTCTTTATAACCATTGACTTCTAAAGTAACAGAGTTTGTTATTAAAGGGGTATTGGATGTTCTTTTCAAAAAATTATTACTATGGATTCCTTCTAAAAAAATATTCTGTTGAAGATGACTAAATGTAATATTGATAATGGTCTCTTTTTTTACTAACATTTTTTGAATTATCGGTAATATCATACTAGTTTTCATAATTAAACTTAAAAGTATGGAACCGTGTTTATCCATTACTAAAGCACCATTATTAAGTATACAATATTCATATTCAAAGTTATATTCTTGTATAAAACGATGGAACATTGCGTAATTTCTTCCTGTAGCCAAAACAATTGGATGCCTTTTAGATACAGAACTTAAAAAGAACAATTCCTCTTCTGTTACTTTTTTCTCTCTATAGATTGTTCCATCGATGTCACTTATAAAAAAAATAGAATCCATCATTCCCTAACTCCTTTTCACAAATTGTAATATACGTTCTCACTCCCCAATAATTGGGAATTGTTTCATAATAATGGGACTTGTAAAAGTCCATTTCTAATATCCCTTGAGTCGTAGCGATACCAAAATATGGATTGATCTCAAGCACACGCTTAAAAAATGAGAGTGCTTGAAAATAGTTCTCGGAAAAAAAGTAGGTTAGCCCTATATTTATATATATGTGTATACACAGAGGTGAAATTTCAAATGCTTTCTCGAAAAATTCCCTAGCAGTTTCATAATTCCCACAACAGAGTTCTGTTATTCCTAATGAATTTAGAGCCCTAGTATTCTTAGGATTAATGATTAGTACTTTTTGAAATTGTTTTTTTGATCGTTGAATGTCATTTTCACTTCTAAAAATATATCCTAAAAAGAGTTGAGCAATTTCACTATCTGGATTAGCTTCTGCTGCTTCTTGTGCATTCTTCTTTGCTAATTTTAGTTTTCCTGCATTTCTTTGTATGATTGCCAAATAAGATTTCGCTAGTGTCTCTTTTGGGTTATTCAAAATTTGCTCGTTCATTATTTGAATATACTTTTCATTTTTCATTTGTCGTTCTTTGAAGGGTCTTAGGTGGCCTAAATGATTGAGTGTAATAGGAATATCGGCAACACTAAACCCTTTACATTTAATTGATGGTTCTATTTTTTCGGTGGCTTTTTTATAATATTTAAATCCACAATGATTCCGAAACAATTTTACCATTGAGTCAGAGTACCACCCACCTGTTCCAAAAAAGTTATACCTTAAAAATCTATAGCCACCAGTATTGCTATCATCACTATTACTTTTTATAAAATGTCTAATTTTGTACCAATCCGATTCCAATAGTAACTCATCTGCATCCAAGAATAATATCCAATCTTCTTCTACCTTCTCTAGCAAATAATTTCTCATAGCTGAAAAATCATTATTAAAAGGCTTACTATAAATATTAGTTGTATATTTTTGCGCAATTTGAATTGATTGATCAGTTGATCCCGTATCAAGTACATAAATAGCATCAGCAAAGCAGTTTCGAAAAAAATCATCTAAATATTCTTCTTCGTTTTTCATCATTAAACATAATGCTAAGCCCATCCAAAGGCCTCCTCAAATTTCAATATTTATTATTTCGTTATTTTGAAATTCAGTCATTTCTAATTCAAATTCTTCCAATGGATAAAACAAAGGATCTTTAACAAGATACACTTCAGTTCCAATTCTATATGCTTCCATAAAAATTCTTTTTTTCAAAGTTGGAAATATAGAAATTCCTGCGTCAAAAAGAAATACGCAATCAAAATAGTTATCCTTGTAATTTGTAGAAACACCAAAATATTTAGTCGTCTTGATTGTCGAAAGGTGTTTATTCACAACTTGCTCAAACCTATCGGACCATACTAGTATTTCTTGGGGCAATAACTGTTTTAATATGCCAAGTGAGTCAGTCCCTATGAATAAATTATTGCTTTTCATTTTTGACTTGATAGCACTCAAGTCATGGTGAGCATAAACTGGTGACATCGAACAAATAACAGTTACTTCTAATTTATTGAGAACGTTATTCAAATTTATCCCAGTAATGTATTTATATAATTCACTTTCTATTGCTGGATTCTTCATAAAAAGTTTGCACCTATTATTAAAATACTCCTTAGAAATGTCTTTTGACTTACTTGGATGCGGAAAATGAATAACCGGAGATTTTTCAGAAATTATAAAAGTGTTATTATTTAGAAATAATCGATAAGACAAATCCGTATCTTCTGCTCCCCAACCATTAAACGATTCATCAAATCCTTTCACTTTCATAAATTCGGAGTTATTACATGTGAAAGCACCACTCCATCCATATACCCATGGAGCTCTCAACGTTGAGAGATCATCTTTATACAGTTGAAAAACATCTTTTCTATAATCACTCCAGACGTCCTCATATGTTTTTAAAAACTGCCCAACATTCATCGGAGATATTTTTTCAAAAATAGATCGATTAGGTAGAGTATCTTCTACATTAAACCCATAAATATAATGTAAAAGCACAGTTTTATTTGTAACTTTTTTCAATTTAAGAATAATTTCTTCAAAAAAATCTTGCTTAAATATCATATCTACGTCTAGAAAAGTTATAAATTCTCCTTTTGCAAAATCAGCCCCATAATTTCTTAATTGAGAAATATTTCCTTGTGCATGTTCATAAATTGATACATTTGGAATAGAACTAGTTGAAATTGAGTCATTTGTTACAATAATCCATTCAAATTGGTAAAGATCAGGGCGAATAAGCTTCTCGATATATTCCAATAATCTATTCAATTCTTTCGGTTTGTTCATTGCTACAGTTACAAAGGAATGGATATTACTGTTTCCAATATATTCCTTCATTAAACCCACCTCGTTCTTCGTACTTTTTAGTTTTAGCGTGCAATACATGTTCTTTCTTTAATAAGTCAAAACTATAAAATGCATCGATTACTTCTAGAATATCTGCCATCTCTTCATTTTTTTCATACACACTTTTAGCCTCAATAAATTCTTGTACTTCCTCTAATAGCTTTTTTTTAAGTTCACTTTCTACTTCAATAGACGTTAAATCAATAAATTTAGCATTTGGATTAGTTTCAAGTATTTTTTCTCTTAATTTGGTTCTAATTAGTTTATTCATTATTTTCACCTATAATTAACTTTTTCTTCGCTGAGTAAAATTTATTCCACTCAGGAAATTCTTGCCAGTTTGCTAATTCTGGTCTTCCAATTTTTATTGCAGTTATAAACCTTAAATACTGTCTTTGTAAAGGTTGCGTAATTGGTACAAGAAACTTCCTTGAAGTTACATCTTCATAATATAAATAATGTCCATATTCCATATACGCCTTGAAAAATTCACGATCATCTTCTAACTCGATAGGAAATAATCCATCCGCTTTAAAACTTTCTAGTAAGTCAATCGCAACAGGTACCGCATGCAAGTGTCCATGGTAGCATAATTGCTCTCCAGGTTGTACATTACAATAACCTACACGTCCATGTTCATAAAAAATACACGCCCCATAATACTTAGTTAATAAATTTCGTACTTTTTGTTTTAATTGAAGATATTCTTTTTTTAAAATATCTGGTAGAGCACCAATACAATGATAATGATCATTAGGCATAATTAGTGAATAACCTTCAACGATTTGACCAATAGCTAACCAGACTGTAAAATTTTCAGTTTTGATATAAATTTTATCTTTTTCCTGAGAACAAAATGTACAAAAATCAATCGTTTTATTTTTCATTGAAATACTTCCTTTCTGGAATGGGCAATTCATAAACCCTTGGAAGCTTAATATTTTGATATTCTCCCACCTTGTTACAAATCCCTCCCAAGATATCTATTAGTTTGTCTGCCTCTTCCTTTGTATTTGATTCAGATAAACTAATCCTCACACAACCATATACATTGTCATGGATATGATGGTGTAAAAAGGATGCGCATAGTAAACCTGAGCGTGTCTTAATATTTTCTTTTTGAAGTAAGCTAGAAACTCGTGCAGCAATCATTCCTTTAATATTAAAAGAAACGATACCTAATACATTGGCATTGCTATAAATATCAATATTATGCATATCAGTTAATTTATTTATTAAATAATCCGTCAGAGTATATATGTATTCTTTTTTATTTTTTAAAGTCTCTATAGACATTTCTGATAAACTACAATACAAAGAAAAAATTCCTGGATAGTTCAATGTTCCTGATTCAAAATAATATGGGAGAGTCCTTGGCTGACTAAGAAGTTCTGATAAAACACCGGTGCCACCAACTTTCAAAGGAGAAATACTAGTATGTTTGGGGTTAATATAAAACCCACCAATACCAGATAACGCTTTCAAAGCTTTATGACCAGTAAAAACGATAAAATCTGCTTCAAGGTTATTATTATCAATTTCTATATGCCCTATGGTTTGAGACATGTCAATCAAAATAGGAATATCTCCTTTTTGTTTGACACGTTTACAAATCTCGGCGATTGGTTGTACTTGACCAGTTACATTTAAACCATGGTTCACTATAACAAGATCTGTTTTTTCATCGACAAAATCAATTAGTTCATCTACATTGATTAAACCATAGCGATCACATTCAACCCAATCAACTGTTATATTTCTAATCTTTTGTAAATAGGTTAACGGACGTATTACTGAATTATGTTCTGTGACAGTAGAAACTATATTTGCGTTTTTATTTACGAATCCAAAAATAATGGTATTCAGAGCTTCTGTTGCATTACTTGTAAATATAATATGGGTTGGATACTTTACTCCTATAAGCTCTGCTAGTTTTCTCCTAGTTTCAAAGATATAATCACTTTCTTCAGTTGATTCTGAACGATTGTAACTACCGTCAGTATTTTTTATAAAATCTGAAATACTTTCCAATACTTTTTTACTTTTAGGAAATGATGTAGATGCGTTGTCAAAGTAAATAGAATCCATAGAATCGCCTCCAATATTTTAATTCGTCATCATTTTTTTTTTAACTTAAAAATATAAATTTTGTTTTTTTCTCTTTGTTTTAACTATTGTTCTTTTTTTATTTATATCAATCCCCTCTCTTCTATGTATTATTCGATACTATATCTATCGCTAGAAATATTATATCTAGAATATGATATAATGTTTCCAGAATGTACAGATTTCCGTCAAGAGAGGTGGTTACCAATGAAACATCATGAAATAATAAAAAGATTACGCAAAGAAAGAAATATAAGTCAGAGAACTCTAAGCGAAGGGATTTGTAGCCGAACAACTCTTTCTTCTTTCGAAAATACTGGAACTAATATTTCTTTGAATTTGTTCCAATCGTACTTGGACAGATTAAATATTTCTGTTGAAGATTACTTTTTACTACATTTTAATGAAGAATGGCCAAATCAAACAGTAGCTTCAAATAAGGAAAAAGCGAATAAAGTATTAGAAAAAGCCTATTATACGTATAACTGGACTGACTTAGAAGAAAAAATAAACCATACATATCAGCTATACATGAAAAGTAATGATTTCTATTATTATTACTTATTCATCCAATACAAATTATTATTATATCGAAAAATCAGGGCTGAAAAATTTATTATCACAGAGAATGAAGTTATGGTTATAAAGAACTATTTAAATGATGTAGAAGTATGGGGAGCATTCGAATTAAATTTATTCTCCAACTGTCTCTCCCTTTTTAATGATGCTTATATTTTTTCAAAAGTAAAAATTCTTCGAAAAAAATATCGGAATGTGCGAGGGAGTTTTAAATTTTACAAATTATATAGCTTCTTTATAATCAACGTTATCATGTTGAAATTTGAAAGAGACGAGCTTGAAAATATGAACTTCTATTTAGCCGAACTCAAAAGTTTCAACACGATCAATTATGTAAGAGAACGTATTTTATATAATATTTTTACTGAGATCTTAAAATGTAAGTATGATCCTACTGTCAAAAATTTCAACACGATTGATTCATTTATCGATATGTTTAGACTATTGGATTTTAATGATTATGCTCAAGAAATGGAGACTTTCGCAAAAAAAATGCTTGGATTAAGGTAATTTTATAGGGATTTACTTGTAATCTATCCATCTTCCAAAAATGTTGCTAGTGATTATGGCTCCAACCATTAAAAAGAGTGATGTCAGAAAAAAACATCAACAAAATGCTGATACTTTTAATCTATAAAACCACTAAAGATTGTAAATTTTATACACAAAGTTTTTTAAGAAGTCTAATTTGGATAGTATCAATCGTCTATTTTACAAAATTTTTGACCTATCGAGTACATTCAGGATTAGACCCCAAAACATTTAAAAATCTTTTGATAGTTTTCAAAATCAACAATCTATTGGTATAAAGAATTTCTAGTTGCTCTCCTCCATCCTTAATGTGATGGTCTAATTTATAGCCCTTTGTGAATTTGAAAATTTTATGTACGTTGCTAATTTCAGGTGACAACTAAGTTTTCTTTTTCTATTTTGAGTGCGATACCATTTTTAGAAGAGCTCTCCTTGATAACTAATATTATCACTCACCTAAAAAAGACGTTTCTTTTGACAGAAACGTCTTCTAAAATGAGTTTATAGGATATAATGCCTTGCGCTCATCTATTTAAATCAATTAACCTTTACGTAATAATCCGACACATTCCACATGATGTGTTTGTGGGAATAAATCAACTGGTTGGACTTTTTCCAATTTATAACCATCTTCTGCAAACAACTTCACATCTCTGGCAAACGTTGCAGGATTGCATGAGATATAAACGATTCGTTCAGGAGCCATCTCGATCGCTGAATCAATAAAGCGTGCATCCAAGCCTTTTCTTGGAGGATCGACAACTAAAACAGTTGGTTTGATCCCTTTTTCTTGCCATTTTTTCATGACTGTTTCGGCTTTTCCAACTTCATAATGCGCATTTTCGATTTTATTTGTCAATGCGTTAAACTGTGCATCTTCAATTGCTGCTGGTACGATTTCCATTCCATAAACGCTTGCTACTTGGTCTGCTATAGATAAACCAATCGTTCCAATTCCTGAATAGGCATCAATCACGACATCGTCATTTTTCAATTCAGCAAATTCAATCGCTTTTTGATACAGTACTTCGGTTTGTAATGTATTGACCTGATAAAAGGATTTAGAAGAAATACGATAGGTCTTACCAAGTAACTGATCTTCGATATATGATTGACCAAAAAGAACTTTTTCTTTTTCTCCTAAAATGACATTCGTTTTTTCTTCGTTGATATTTTGGATCACTGACACCACTTCCGGTAAAGCTTCATGGATGGCTTCAGCGATTTCTTTCGCTTTGAAGAATTTTTCTTTTCGAGTGACTAGAACGACCATCATTTGATGGGTGTAATGACCTCTACGAACAATGATATGACGAATTTGTCCTTCATTTTTTTCTTCATTGTAGCCACGTACTTGGAAACGTTGCAAGATGTCTCTTACCTTAATGATGGCTTGATCGATTTGTGGGTCTTGGATGAAGAAATCTTCTATTTCCACTAAGTCATGACTGTTTTTCTTGTAAAAACCAGTCACTAATTCGCCTTCGACGCGACGAACAGGAATCTGTGCTTTATTGCGATATCCTGTAGGTTCTTCCATCCCGATCGTTGGTTGTACTGTGACTTCAGGCATTTTAGCGATTTTAGCTAAAACGTGTTCGACTTGTTTTTGTTTGAATACTAATTGTTGATCATAACTTAAATGGGCTAAAGGAGCGATTCCTGTACGCAACAGAACATTACTAGTGATTTCTTGACGGTCTGGTGACGTCGTCAACCAGTTTTCGACCTTACCATAGCCAAATTTATTGCCTGCTTTTACGACAAGGATCTCCACTTGTTCACCTGGCAAAGCATTTTCAATAAATAATGGATAGCCATCAATTTTCGCAACACCTAACCCCTCGTAACTTAAATCGATGATATCAACAGTATACCGTTCATTTTTCTTAATTGTTTGTGTCATTTCATTACTCCTATTCTTTTGAATGGTTTCTAATTTTGTCCGTTTAACAAAGGAAAGAGCTGGGAGATCCATTCATTCCCAGCCCTTTTTTTCTTCAGTCTATTGGAAAAAGTAAGTAATCCTATGATCATTGCTTTTTCCTTCTAATAGTCGTCCAATCCTACTCAGTTCTGATCCTTATCAGCAATTTTGCCATCGCCATCGATGTCTTCATCCGTCAAACGTTCTACTTCTTTGACGAATTCTTTGCTAACTTCTTCTAGTTCTTCTTCCTCAAAACCAGTGATTGCCTCATCTGGAATTTGATCTGTGTTTGCATAAAACTCGATATGTTGATGAAGATTTTGGAAATGCATTGGAGCATTCCCACCGTATTCGCCATCTAAATTGATCATGACAGGACGATTCGCATTATCTTCGGTTTCAACATAAAGGGAACTTGTTTTTGTATAAATGACCCTTGGATCATCTACATGCTTTCCTCCATTGAGCATGAGTGCGGCAATGTGTAGGATCTCAAAAATATTCGCCGTTTTGACAATGATCAAAGAAAATTTTCCATCATCTAGCTTTGCATCAGGCGCAATTTGTTCAAATCCACCAACGGAATTCGTCAACCCTAAAAAGAACATCGAAGCATTGCCATTATATTCTCCTTCGTCATACTTCAAGTGCATCTTGATCGGTTTGACACGTGGTAACATTTCTGCTCCTTTTGCCAAATATGCAAGATAGCCAAAAATACTTTTCAATTCGGAAGGAACTTCGTAGGTCAATTCTGTCAAGTAGCCACCAGCTGCAATATTGATGAAATAGCTATTATCGGATTGACCGATATCCATTTTGACTGTTTGATTCTTTTTGATGACTTCTGCTGCTGCCTTGATATTATCTCGAGGAATCTTCAAGGCGCGAGCATAGTCATTGGTCGTTCCCGCTGGAATGATCGCCATTTTAGGTCTAACTTCCAGTGAGGCGATACCATTGACGACTTCATTGATCGTCCCATCGCCACCAGCAGCAACGACAAGATCAAAACCTAACTCAGCGACTCGTCGTGCTTCATTTTTTGCCGAGTCCTCTTCCGGAGTCGTGGCATAAGCACTTGCTTCATAGCCCGACTCCTCCAGAGCTTGGAGGATGTCGGCAAGATTACGTTTTAACAATTCTTTACCTGAGACCGGATTATAGATCACACGCGCTTTTTTCATAGCATTCCTCTATCGTTTCGCTAATTCTTCATTTAGCAATTTGTTGACCACACCTGGGTTTGCTTGTCCTTTTGTAGCTTTCATGATTTGTCCAACTAAGAAACCGACTGCACGGTCTTTTCCGTTTTTGAAATCATCAACAGATTGTTGATTGTTATCTAAAATTTCATTGATGATCGGTAATAACTTCGCTGGGTCAGATAATTGGACCCAACCGTTTGCTTCGACAACACTTTGTGCATCTCCGCCATTCATGATCAACTCACGAAAGACTTTTTTCGCAATTTTAGAACTGATCGTACCATCTGCGATCAAAAGAATCATACCTGCTAAGTTTTCAGGTGTTAATTTCGTTTCAGCTAATTCTAACTTTTCACTGTTTAAGTAAGCTGATACTTCACCCATCAACCAGTTGGATGCTTGTTTGGCATCTGCCCCATTTTCCAATGTTGCTTCAAAGAAATCAGACATTTCTTTTGATAGTGTCAATACTTTTGCATCATACTCTGGTAGACCCAGTTCACGAATATAACGTTCACGACGAGAGGCAGGCATTTCTGGTAAGCTTGCTTTCACTCGTTGGATCCATTCGTCATCGATCACGAATCTTGGGATATCAGGTTCTGGGAAGTAACGATAGTCACTTGACCCTTCTTTGACACGCATCAAGATCGTCTTATTCGTCGTTTCATCAAAGCGACGAGTTTCTTGTTGGATCTCTCCACCAGATAACAATACTTTTGCTTGGCGTTTTTCTTCAAATGCTAAACCTTTTTTGACAAAAGAAAGGGAGTTCAAGTTTTTCAATTCTGCTTTTGTCCCAAATTCTTCTTGTCCATAGGGGCGTAAAGAAATGTTCGCATCACAACGCATTGAACCTTCTTCTAATTTCACGTCACTGACTTCAGTAAATTGGATCACAGAACGCAAAGCTTCTAAATAAGCATAGGCTTCTTCTGGAGAACGCATGTCTGCTTCTGAAACGATCTCGATCAATGGTGTTCCTTGTCTGTTTAGATCGACATAAGAGTAACCACCGATGCCGTGCATGTTTTTCCCTGCATCTTCTTCTAAATGCACACGTTCAATGCGGATTTTTTTCTTTTTACCTTCCACTTCGATCTCGATCCAGCCATCATGACCGATCGGTTGATCGAATTGTGAGATTTGGTAAGCTTTGGGATTGTCAGGATAGAAATAGTTTTTGCGGTCAAAATGAGTATCTTTCGAAATTTCGCAATTCAATGCTAACGCTGCACGCATCCCAAATTCCAGCGCGGCTTTATTCATTACTGGTAAAACTCCAGGGTATCCCCAGTCGATCACATTGGTGTTGCTGTTTGGTTCAGCACCAAAATGCGCAGGAGCTGGAGAGAAGATTTTTGAGTTGGTTTTTAATTCCACATGGACTTCAAGTCCAATGACTGTTTCAAAATTCATTCGGCTTTCCCTCCTAAAATAGCTGGTTGTTGACGATGGAACTCAGTCGCTTGCTCAAAAGCATAAGCTGCTTGATACATGGTTTTCTCTTCGAAATAATTACCGATGATCTGTAAACCAACTGGTAATCCTTCCGATAAGCCTGCAGGTACTGACATGCCTGGTAGTCCTGCCAAGTTCACTGGGATCGTCAAGATATCACTCATATACATCGTGATCGGGTCGTTGATATTTTCACCAAGACCGAACGCAACTGTTGGTGAAGAAGGGCCGATGATCAAATCATAATCCGCGAAAACTTTTTCAAAGTCACGCTTGATCAATGTACGGACTTGTCCTGCTTTTTTGAAATGCGCGTCATAGTAACCTGCACTCAATGAGAACGTTCCTAACATGATCCGGCGTTTTACTTCTTCTCCGAAACCTTCAGAACGTGAATTGACATAAACGTCATCCAAGTTCTTGACATCTTCTGAACGATATCCATAACGAATACCGTCAAAACGTTGCAAGTTCGAACTTGCTTCAGATGAAGCAATGATATAGTAGACAGCCACGCCATATTTTGAATGAGGTAAGCTAACTTCTTCAACTGTTGCACCTAATGAACGGAATGTTTCAGCTGCTTTAAGAATTGCTTCTTTCACGCCTTCATCGACACCTTCACCTAAATATTCTTTAGGTAAAGCAATCTTCATTCCTTTAATATCACCAGACAAGCCATCTGCAAAGTTAGGCACAGATACACCAGATGAAGTACCGTCTTTTTCGTCGTAGCCACTGATTGCGGTCAATGCTAATGCGTTATCTTTGACTGTCCGGGTCATTGGACCGATTTGGTCTAAAGATGAAGCAAATGCAATCAAACCGAAACGTGACACACGACCATAAGTTGGTTTCATTCCTACGATCCCATTGAAAGCGGCTGGTTGGCGGATACTTCCACCAGTGTCACTACCTAGAGAAACTGGCACTTGTCCTGCGGCAACTGCGGCGGCTGAACCACCAGATGATCCGCCAGGTACTTTTGTTTGATCCCAAGCGTTCTTTGTTTTTTTGAAGTAAGAAGTTTCGGTACTTCCGCCCATTGCAAATTCATCCATGTTCAATTTACCAACAGGGATCATGTCTGCTTCGTATACTTTTTCCATGACTGTCGCATCGTAGATCGGTTCAAAATTATAAAGGATCTTTGAAGCTGCTGTCGTCAAAAGATCTTTTGTCACGATGTTGTCTTTGATACCGATCGGGATACCAGAAAGGACATTATGCTCATCGATGCCTTTTTCATCTAAGGCTTTGGCTTGGGCTAAAGCTTTCTCTTCATTCAATGTAATGAATGCATCAATCGCAGGTTCTGTATCCTTGATACGATCAAATGTAGCTCTCACTAAGTCTTGTGCAGTGATTTCTTTTGACACTAATAAGTCGTGTAGTTCTTCTAATGAACGATTGTATAATTCTGTCATTATGCGCCAGCCTCCCCATTATCGATGATTGCTGGTACTTTGATGAACCCATCTTCTTTTTCTGGTACATTTTTTAATAATTCATCTCTGCTCCAACCTAGTTGTGCACGGTCTTGTCGCATGACGTTGACAGTTTCAACGACGTTTGATGTAAATGGTACGCCTTCTGTGTCTACTTCTTCCAGCATTTCTACCATGTCAATGATTTTTCCTAATTGGTCAGTAAAACCTGCGCGCTCTTCGTCGGCAAATTTCAATTTGGCTAACTTCGCTACATGTTTTACTTGTTCTTCACTAATCGCCATAGTACCCCTTCTTTCCTAAATGAAAACTTTGCTTCTTATTTTAACATAAGAAATTCGCATTCTGAAATTCTTTCTTGAAATTTATCTGAAAAATTATTCTGCTCCCTCGACAGGATGACTCTCTGCTAACGCGTCAGCCATTTGATCTTCCGTCCAAACCTCGACCCCTAACTCTTGGGCTTTCGTTAATTTACTACCCGCATCTTCGCCAGCGACAACGATATCTGTTTTTTTCGATACGCTACCAGTGACTTTTCCGCCAAGATTCTCAATCGTTTCTTTGGCTTCTTCCCTTGTGAATCGAGTTAGTTTGCCCGTCAATACGATCGTCTTGTTTTTGAACGGCGATTCTACTTCTTTCAGCTGTGTCGAACGAATCCCTTTGTATTCAAGGTTGACACCTGCTTGTTTTAACTCTTCCATCAACTCGTGGACTTCTTCGTTGTCAAAATAAGTCACTACACTATCTGCAATAATATCCCCGATCGTATCTAATTGGATGATTGATTCAAAATCGCTGCGACTCAACGTTTCTAAATCGCCAAAATGCTCTGCTAAGATTTTCGCTGCTTTTGCGCCAACGTGACGGATACCTAAACCAAAGATCAAGCGTTCTACCGAGTTATCTTTGCTATTGTCGATCGCTGTTAAAATATTATTCGCTGATTTTTCTTTGATTTTGTCTAACGTCAATAATTCTTCTTCTGTTAGTTTATAGAGATCGGCAACATCAGCGACTAGTTTCTTATCGTACATCTGTTCCAAGACTCTTGGGCCTAAGCCATCGATGTTCATCGCATTTCGGGAAACGAAATGGTTCAGTCCTTCTTTCATTTGTGCGGGACACTTCGGATTGATGCAACGCAAGGCAACTTCTTCATCTAAATGAACCAACTCACTGTGACAGACAGGGCAATGTTCGGGCATTTTATAAGGCTCGCTGTCTTTTGGACGTTTATCTAAAATAACTTGTGCGACTTCTGGAATGATATCCCCTGCCTTATAGATTTGGACAGTATCGTTCAAGCGGATATCTTTCATTTGGATATAATCCCCGTTATGCAGACTGGCGCGACTGACCGTCGTTCCAGCAACACGAACTGGTGTCATGATCGCTGTCGGTGTCACTACACCCGTTCTGCCGACCGTCCATTCGATTTCTTCGATGACCGTTTCTACTTCTTCAGGTGGAAATTTATAGGCTGTTGCCCAACGTGGGGCTTTAACCGTAAAACCTAATTGGTCTTGGATTGAAAAGTCATTGACTTTAATAACGATCCCGTCGATCTCATAAGGTAAGTCTTTTCGTTTTTCATGGTATTCCTCAATGAACGCCCAAACTTCTTCGATTGAGTGACAAAGCCGTTTTTCATGGTTCGTATGGAAACCGATCTTGTCTAATTCTTCTAACGCTTCGTATTGCGTAGTGGCTTGCATTGGTCCAAAATCGGCTACGGTATATAAGAACGTATCAAGATTTCTTTTTGCTGTGATCTTGGAATCTAACTGGCGCAAGGAACCCGCTGCAGCATTGCGGGGATTGGCAAAGACTGGTTTACCTTCTTCTTCATTTTTTTGGTTCAATTTTACAAATGAACGTTTTGGCATAAAGCATTCGCCACGCACTTCAATACTCATTGGTTCTTTTAATTTGATTGGAACAGAGCGTACAGTTTTCAGATTTTCCGTGATATTTTCGCCGACAGAACCATCCCCACGAGTTGCTCCCCGAACAAACTCGCCATTCTCATAACGCAAGGATACCGATAAACCATCGATTTTCAATTCACAGCAATAATCGACTGGATGGCCGATTGCTTTTTGGACGCGTTGATCAAATGCTAATAGTTCTTCTTTATTGAAGACATCGTTCAAACTATATAATGGAATGTCATGTGTGACTTTTTCAAATGCTGAAAGAATCTTTCCACCTACTCGTTGTGTCGGTGAATCTGCGGTGATCAGGTCTGGATATTGTTCTTCGATCGCCACTAATTCGGCATAGGTTTTGTCGTAGATATAATCTTCTACTGTTGGCTGGTCCAACACATAATACTCACGAGACCAACGATCTAACTGCACTCTGAGTTCTTCTGCTTTTTTTGTTGCTTCATCGATCGTCATTTCGTGTTCCATCTTTTTCTCCCCCTATTGAACTAAACTTTTTCGATTGGTGCAAAAGCGGCTAATACACGCTTGACTCCTTGACTTGGAAAAGCAATATCAAGTTCAAGATCTTTTGCGTCACCACTTACTCTAACCACTGTTCCTGGTCCCCATTTTTTATGTTTGACTTTATCTCCTGGTTTCCAACCACCTGTTTCACCACCTGTAGCGACTTTTGCTGAAACACCTGCTTTTGTTGGTTGTTGGTACTTAGGTGTCGCGTTATTCGTACGAAAAGGTGACGGTTGAGACGCATTCGGTGTTGGACGCATGCCATGGATGTCTAATAATTCTTGATCAATTTCTTCTAAGAAACGTGATGGGCGATTGTACTGCGTGCGTCCATACAACGTTCGCGAAAAGGCATTTGTTAAAAACAATGCTTCTTCGGCTCTGGTGATCCCCACATAAGCCAATCGACGTTCTTCTTCCAATTCACTTTCTTCCATCAAGGCACGTGAAAGCGGAAAAACCCCTTCCTCTAAACCAATCAAGAATACCACTGGAAATTCTAATCCTTTAGCCGCATGTAATGTCATCAATGTTACTTGTTTCGTTTCTTCTTCTAAATTATCCAGATCTGAAACAAGCGCTAAATCATTCAAGAATACGGTCAATTTGTCTTCTGGTGATTCTGCATTATCTAATCCTTCTTTTTCAAATTGTTTATCAAATTCTTGTGTCACGGTCAAAAACTCATCCAAGTTTTCGATACGTGCTTGTGATTCTAAGGTATTTTGGATTTTTAGATCATCTAAATAGCCGCTACGCTCTAACACTTCTTTGGTTAACTCTGTGACGGTCAAATAAGGGATCATTTCAGTCAATTGGTGCATCATCTCGCCAAAAGAGCCTAATTGTGTTCCGGCTTTTCCACCGATGTTCGCTAATTCAACATTTCTTGCAGCCTCTAGCAATGGCCATTCGTGCATCGTGGCAAAGCTACGGAGTTTTTCCACCGATCCTGGTCCAATGCCACGTTTTGGTGAGTTGACGATCCGCTCAAAACTCAGTGAATCTTGAGGATTAGCCATCACATTAAGATACGCCAAAACATCTTTGATTTCTTTTCGATCATAGAATTTATGACCTCCAACCATTTTGTACGGAATATTGGCTTTCAGTAAGGTTTCTTCCATGACACGCGATTGGGCATTTGTTCGGTAAAGAATGGCAAAATCTCCATAATTCCGACGATTCATTTGGATCTCTTCTTGCATTCTTTCTACAATAAAACGTGTTTCGTCACGTTCATTGTCTGCTCGATAGTAGGTGATTTTATTCCCATCTTGATTTTCAGTCCATAGATTTTTGGGTTTGCGATTGCTGTTGTTTTCAATGACTTGATTCGCTGCATTCAAGATTGTTTTTGTTGAGCGATAATTTTGTTCTAACAAGATCACCGCAGCATCTGGATAATCTTTTTCAAAGTCCAAGATGTTTTGCATATCTGCTCCACGCCAACCGTAAATACTTTGATCTGCATCTCCTACTACGCAAAGATTTCTGAAACGTCCGGCTAATAGATTGACCAACGTATATTGTGCATGGTTCGTATCTTGATATTCATCTACATGGATGTAATGGAATTTGTTTTGGTAATACGTCAATGAATCTGGATGCTCATCAAATAAACGGATCGTATTCATGATCAGATCATCAAAATCCATACATTGGTTGTATTGGAGTTCCTTCTGGTATGCTGCATAGCATTTCGCAGCAATTTCTTCATAGTAACTGCCTTGCATTTTGGCAAAAGCCTCTGGTGACAATAAGCTATTTTTTGCTTGCGAGATCGAACCTAAAAGGCTTCTTGGATCGTACTTTTTAGGGTCGATATTCAGTTCCTTCAAAATTCGTTTCATCAACGATAATTGTTCGGAAGAATCAATAATCGTAAAGTTTCGGTTATACCCGATATAATCCACATCACGTCTTAAAATACGGACACACATGGAGTGAAAGGTAGATACCCAAACATCTTCGCCGCCTGTTTCTAAAATAGCATTGACCCGTTCTTTCATTTCTTTCGCCGCTTTATTGGTAAAGGTGATCGCCAAGATATTCCACGGATTCACTTCTTTTTCTTCAATCAAATAAGCGATTCGATGCGTCAAAACGCGGGTTTTCCCACTACCGGCGCCAGCCATCAATAAAAGCGGGCCATCCGTATGTAGAACCGCTTCTTTTTGACGAGGGTTCATTCCCTTTAATAAGTTTTCTTTGGATGACATTCACAACATCCTTTCTATTATCAATCCTTCTAATTATAGCATTATCATGCGGTTCAATAAAGGGAATCTTCTTGTGAAAGCTTGTTTATATCTTGTGAAGAACCTAGAATAAAAAAGAAATATTCTACTTTAATATACGTCTAACCATCGGTTTTACAAAATTTTGAAGAATTTCAAAAGGCGTCCATTTTGACCATTCATAAATGAATAAAGAACCCTTGTATCATGTCAGAAAAAGGTCAAAAAAGCAGTCTGGTCTATTGTTCTACTTTGTCATCCTAAAAAAGCCAGAAAATCTAAAATATGCCCATTTTTAGATTTTCTGGCTTTCGTTTGAAGATCCCTCTCCTAAAACATCCCTTATTTAGTTTTCAAATTAATAACAAGCTGCGTTCACCGCTTCTTCCGTACATGGCAACATCTATTTACTAAGTTCAACTTTGAGCGCTTAGTTTGTAGATGAACCGGTATCTCACATCATGTTTATCCGTCATGGGACCAGAATATTCTCCTTTAAGGTATAGTTTTAAGGGATTCTCAAGAAAAGGCAATACTTCAATTGAATCTGATTGATTTTCACCAAGAATCAATGGCCCAGAATGTTGCCCATTTGTCGCTGCTAAATGAAGACGTAAATGTTTATGGGCGTCTTGCACTACATTATTCACTAAAGTCACTGGCGTTTCTTCAATTGAATGGTCAATTACTTCAGTCACTGAAAAACCGATTGGAAAATTACTATGGCTGATGATTGGTTGGGCGGCGGCCAGTTCATCAAATTCTCCTGCTTCACGGACAGTAAAGAATTTCTCCAAAGGTACTTCCACACTCAGCACACTCTTAGGCACATCAACTACGAATTCCTTCCACAAACTTTGACTTAAGTATTTCTGAAGTTCTGGATCTTCTTGCATGATTCCTGTTACTTTCACATAGACATAGTAGGTGCCAGCGCGTAATTTTTCTTGTTTCCAAGTTCTTTCAGTCTCTGAAGTTTCAATTGCTACTACACCACTAGTTGCAGGGGTAGTACTAGTAATCTGCGATTGAGCCGCCTCTGTGTTGATGGACATCCCTGACCAAAGCGGTTCTTTACTCAGTATAAATTGATGATTCGTCAACGGGCGGTTGCTTGGTGTCACCGTCTCAATTGTCGTGGTCAGTTCACTCACATCTAAATCAACCTCTGGACTAGTCTCAACTGTTGGAATATCGAATTTTTTTTGGTAAATCACTTCATTCGTTATACCAAGCGTATACAAATCAACAAGTTGTTCTGTCGCAATATCTTTCGAAATCGGTTGATTATACCGATCCTGCGCATTGAATTGATAGCCACCGATTTCTCCAGATTGCCCATCTAAACGGTTGATTTGAATTTTTTCTATTCCACTACTAATTGAACTAGTTACTGACGTACTTCTTTTTTTGAACCTGATCAATTCAGGCTCATTCACATTAAACAAGACTTTAGAACTAGGCGTTAGAAGGGGATTAAACGTGGAGTAAGTGCTGAAAGTCAACTGTGCATCTTTAGCAACATTTATCTCCGACACCGTGGTTGAAGACTGCTTGGCAAGCCCAAATTCCATTAACCCCTCACTTTCATAACTTAGCTTACTGCCTTCTCCTATAAATAGATCATATCCCACAGGGGTAATGCCTAACTGAGGAATATTGGCATTAATGATTACTTCCGAACGATCTTCTAGTTGAATTTGTAATCTTTGATCAGCCGAACTTTGACCGGTTGCTAATTGAGTACTAAATATCGCTGAATTAACGAGTCTATCATCAGAAATCAGATACGTTTTAGAATTTTCTGCAAATGTCACATGCCACATGTCGATCATCGAACTATAGATTGGAAGAAAAGAACCATCAATAGTGATTATATTTTCTCCGTAAAAAGTAATTGTAGATTCTTGGTTGTTAGTAAAAAATCGACGACCACCATAATTCGTATAAATCGTAATATTTTCTACACTTAAATGAAACGGAATGGACACATTAGCAGAAGTCAATATTCCAGATGTAGGAAGCAAACTTATCTCTGACCCTCCAGGAATTACATAGCCCTTTTTACCAAAATTAAGATTTTTGATGGTTACATTTACGTTTGGGACTTGTACTCGAAAGAGATAAGATCCTTGGTTGGTACTGGAAGAATGCATGTAAAACCCTTGCCCGTCAATGATGATATCTTTATGAATATCATGGACACCTGAAGCGTAAAAAAGAATATTAGCAGTGTATTTAATATGATAAGGTCCGCTACCGGCATCGGTATTTATCGCATTTAACGCAGCAATCAAATCGTCTCGGGAAGCTACTGTATAAGGATCGGTTTCTGTCCCACTTCCACCATATGCTCTAGCCACTTGATTAGATTCTGATAGAGTCCCTTCTCCATTATCATTTACTGAATTGCGATCACTTCCCAAAAAATTAGGGTCCCTCTGTCCGCTTTGTACAATACTTGATTCAGTTTTTCCATCTACTAAATCAGTTTCAGCGTAAACTAATTGATTCAAAAATAATAGTTGAGTGAACAACAAAAATGTCCAATAGATAAGCCACCTTTTATGTTGTTTCATATTTACCTCCATGTATGAGATTTTTTTATTGATTCATAGAGAGTTCAACGCTTACTATAAGCCAGTTCACCCTTTTTTATCTGAAAACTCCTGATACTCTTCACTAGTTATTCACTTCATTATTCAGTTTAATGATGACCAGCCTGTAAGCGATGACATAAATAACTAAAAAATCAGTTCAGTTTCAATCGCTGTCTCCACTAAATCATTTGTTCATTTTACGATCAATAATTCGATAGCTGATCACAGCAAACACAAGGAAAATACCTACCCACGTCACAACTAAAGGTTCCGATTGTTCATTGGTTTTTGGAAAATAATCAATCGTTTGCGTTTCGACTTTGATCGGTATTTGGGTACTCCCTTGGATATCTGTTCGAATTGCTGTGTTTGTATCGTTTATTTGTTCAAGTTGCTCATCTGTCCTCGTTGAATCCGTCGTTGATGTGCGCTCCTCAGAAGAACTACTCTCTCTGTTGATGGCTGACTTTCTCCAGGGGGTGGTTTAATTTCTTCAGTCGGCGGTCGACTATCCACGATACCTAATTCGCCTTTTAACTCTATATTTGTCTCCATAATATTCCTTACCTCTCTCTATTCAAAGATAACCAGCTTTAAATGTTCCCCTTATATCTATAAAAATCAAACGTTTCGACTGATCATCTGCTCATTTTTGCTTGATTATTTCGCGGTCAACTGATAAACAAATGAATAGCTGACCTCATGTTTTTGCTGGAGTGACCCAGCATATTCTCCCTTGAGATACAAATGCAACGGATTATCTAAAAATGGGAGTATTTCAATGGGAGACGCTTGATTCAGTCCCACAACTAGAGAACCAGAATCTTGGTTATTCGTCGTCCCTAAGTGCAAACGTAGCTGTTTGTTTGCGCCAGATAGAATTTCATTCACCAATGTCACAGGTGAAGCTGTGGCATGTTCCACGACTTCGGTTACCGTTAAATTGATCGGAAAATTACTGTGGCTGATAATCGGTTGAGAGGATGCAATCGTATCAAATTGCCCTTCTTCACGAATTTTAAAAATTTTTTCTAAAGGAACTTCGACATTTAATGGACTTTTTGGCACCTCGATAACGACTTCATACCAAAAGCTTTCACTTGGTAAATGTGCTAGTTCAGGATTTTCATGTAGTTGACCAGTTACTTTCACGTAGACATAATAGGTGCCAGCATAAAGTTTTTGCTCTTGCCATAAGCTTTCAGTAGGTGAAGATCGAACAGCAACCATTCCATTCGTTGTAAGGGTAGCATTGTTGATTTGAGTTTGTGCTGTTTGATTATTGACTGAACTACCTGTCCACAACCGTTGCTTACTTAATTTGAAAATCGTGCTTTGTTAGCGGTCGCTCAGGCGGAATCGTTGTATTGATGGTAGTGGTTAAATTACTTATATCTATACCCACCTCTGGTTCTACTTGAATCTCGTCAATCACAAAATTCGGCTGATAGATAATATCATAAGTGCCTGAACCACCACTATAGACAGTAGTTAAATCCCTCGATACTGTGGTATTTGGAAATACACTTAAATTGCCAAGTTGAGTATTGGCGACCCTATAGCTAACTTGGTAATGACCACCAAATTCACTTGCTGTATCAAGTCGATTAACTGCAAATATCCCTCTTCCAGTTAATGTTTGTCTTGCTGCTGCTCTAAAAAGGATATACTTCGGTTTATCAGCCATAAATGTATAAGAATTGCCGATCATCGTTTGACTCTCATGTACGACAGTAGCGTTTGGTCCAACTAGTATCATTGTACCAACAGCACTAGAATATTGAGTGTGATAAATCATATAGGATGAAATAGCTGTCGGGTGCGTCGTATAAACAAATAGTCTCGCCTCGGTTCTTATATCCATCCTAATAGAATTTATTGCAGATATTGCTTTAGGAGTAGGTGTTACTATGGATAATTCGGCATTTCTGTCAATGACAAATGGTTCGTTTAAACTAGAATTACTCAGGTAAAAACAGTAATCTATCATAGAACTTGAAGGTTGCATCGCATAAATTGCAGTTGTGGAATTTTCCGCAAAGAATACTTGCTGGTTGATGACAAATCTTCCCGCATTTCTAAATGAATTATGCCCTTTAAATGTCACTCTTGCTGCGTAAATCACATCAAAATAGACTGTTCCATAGTAATTGATATTTTCAATAATTACAGATACATCATAAATAGAAGATGGACTGACACTTTCTCTATAGATCAAACGAGAGGGGTTTTTGTTGTAAAGTATACCATTACTATCCATCAGTGTATCACTGCCAATATTCATGTTCCTGAGTGTAACACTTAATCCTGCCACAGCCACATTGAATAATCTTTCAGCTCTAGAAGGGCTGTCATTATTATGCAATACATAATAGCCTTTCCCATCAATTACTACGTCTTTGTAAATATTAAAAACAATGGTGGCTCCTTCATAAATAATATTGCCCGTTAACTCAATATAATAGGTCCCAGTACCAGGATCATTTTGAATCATAGCCAAAGCGCTGATCATTTCGGCCTGAGAACCTACCAAATAAGGATCAATCTCAGTTCCGTTTCCTGCATAGGCAGTAATTGGCTGATCAGAGCTATCATTTAAAATTGTTGCTGGTATAACATTCTCATCGTTTTTATCGGAAAAGTTTTTTTGAGCGTCTGTAGGGACTTCGTTTGTTTCTTCATACGACCAGCTATCATCTTCTGTTGGTATATTTAATGAATCATCCGAGCTTACACTTTCCGAATTGTTTACTGTTAATGGTTTGTCGCTTTCAAATGTCTCCGTTAGAGCAAAATGATGACTCATCGTTGAGCTAGTAAAACAAATAATAGAAACAACAATAAGTAAACGTGATATTTTTTTCATAACGACCTCCTTTTCCTACTGTTTGTCTCAGATCATCGCGAAGTCAATTGATACTTAAATTCTCAGCTGACTCCATGTCTTCGATGACTAAATTCTGAATAATGCACTCTTAAATAGAGTTTCAATGGCTTCTCTAAAAGGAAATCCATTGAAGAATCACTGTAACAATTAATAGATGACGCACATTTTATTCATTTGATGAACATATAATATTTTTTCAATCATTTTTGTGGACGATTCTGTCACAACTCTTCATCCATCTAAAGCCGATTCCCTTTGTAGCAACTCACCTATTCCCCTTTTTTTGAAAATTTCCTCCCGCTGATAATCTTGATTTTATTTATTTGAGTTATTTTGATCATAATAGTCATATGAAAACCTTCATATTGATTCAAGCAAGCCTTACCCTTTATAGACAATTAGATCACGAACAATAATCTAGTAAATTTTTACTTGTTTTTCGTGCTTATTTATATTGATTAAAATTAGATTATAAAGAGATTGCAAAATAATGATACTACACTCCTTTATTTATAGTCAAAACATGTTCTATGGCAAAACGCTGAAAACGATTGTTATATAAACAACAAAAAATTAATTTCCCTCTATAAAAATGTTAAGCGAGGTATTATTTTAGCTAAACAGCCGAACCATTCACACTTGATCACTATTTATGGATTGTCAAAATAATACAAAAAATAACAAATAATTTTTTAGTCTCATAGATGAGACTCATTTTTTTCCAAGGTTATTTATGTAATAAGTGCCGCATGAAATCTATCTATCGAGTCAACCGATTTTTGTCATTGGGAGAATTCAAATCAGTACGATATGTTACTAGTACGATATCTTTTATTCAAATTAAAATAAAACGTTACGAATGAATGGCTGTTTTCGATATATGGAATCGCTCTATTCACAACAGGTTTTCAATAGTGTTTACATTTCAATTGAAGCAAGCATGTGACCGCCCTAAGGTCTTTTCTATGACGAAAAAAGAACAGAAAAGAGATGTTAATCTTCTTTCTGCTCTTTTTACTTAAAACCTTCTCAATACCTACTGATTTGGATTTTTAAGGATTTGTTTTGTAAGTTTTATTTCTTGAATCAAGTATTGTCCAATTGATGTCTCAGAAACAATCCCCCTACGATCATAAAAATCAACACGAATCCTAAAAGTGAAAGATATATACCTGTTTGATCATTTGTCTGTGGCATTGGTTGAACCACCTTCACTTCTGTACGGGCCACCTGATTTCTTTCGGTTGTAGGCGATTCTTCGGGTACTGGTGCAAGTGTCGGTGTTTCTACACCTAGCCTCCCATTCAATTCAATCGTCGTAGTACTCATAGTATCTCCTCTAACTTAGGATTAAAAGTTCACGGCGTCTAATTGAAGTGTCAGTGTAAATGACGGATTTGCTTCTGAAATATTAGCTGATGTGACAGCACCACTATAGCTAAAAGTAGTAGAGGTCGGGTTTGATGTATCACCAGTAGCTGTCAATCTCCCCTCACGATTTGCTAAAGTGAATATCACTCCGGATGATTCAGGTGTGAAATCTTGCAGTTGACCGTTGGCGATCAATCTTCTTGACGCTGATAAAGGTGATGGCGAAACAATATCTAAGGCAGAGATAGCGGAATAATCGCCAGAATTGCTTGCAAAATTTTTAACAGACACTGCTACTGGTCGACCAGAATTATTGGCGATATTGTAGGTTGGTGAATTTATGCTGATTGTGCCTGCAAGATTATAAAAAATTGTCGCAGTGTCCAGTGTGACATTGATCCAATTTGTATCACCTTCTTCGATTTCTTCTTCAGGATCTGTATTGTCCAACCCCAAAGAACCGTTGATTTGAATATCTGCCGTTGGTTCTCCAATAACATCCGATGCTAAAATCGTCGTTGGTGCAAACGCTCCCGCAGTTGTTCCTAAAACGAATACACTTGCTAATAATTTCTTTTTCATCCTAATATTCCCCTATCTAATGTATTTTTTATTCGATGACTAGTGTTACTCCAGCTGCTACTTGTCCTTTTTTCTGATTCGTATCTGGATCGTATAAGCTAAACATTGCTACAGATGGATGTTCTCCTTTCTCCAGTGACTGTTCAAGTGTTACCTCTTTTATTTCATACCCTGGCTGGATTGCGCCAGATGTATAAACAAGTTCATCATTACTCTGTTTTCGTATTTCCACATTGATGGGATGGCCATTTTCAAGTGGGTTCTTGATCATCAATTCACCTTGCAGCGTTCGGTGATTAAACGTCGCCTCTGGTGAAATCATTAGATTGAATTTACTTCTATCAACTGCTGTTTGCGATAATTCTAACAACTCTTCTTCTGAGATTCGTTGCGCATCTTTTCCATCTGGAAGGAATTCCCCGCTGACAAGTGTCACTGGTTCAGGTGTTTTTTGAAAGTAATATCGATAAATCAGCCAACCACTAATCAGTAATAATAGACTTACCAATATAATAATCAGAGTTTTCTTTCGTTTATTCATCCCTATTTCCATTAATCCACGTCTCCTTTTGCTGTCAGAGTATAAGTCAATCTAAAATCTGTTTCATGTTTCTTGAAAATCGATCCAGCAAATTCACCTTTTAAGAAAAGTTCTAATGGATCTTTTAAGAACGGTTCTAATGTGATCGCTTCCGGTCGATTTTCACCTACAATCAACGGCCCAAATGCTTGACCATCATTTGTACTCAACTTCAATAACAAATGATCCCCCTCCACTTCTGGTATCTGAACAACCAATGAAATTGTCGGATCAATCGAGTGATCAGCAATATGTGTCACTGTAAAATCAATGGTAAAATTACTATGGGTAATGATTGGTTGGCTATGTTCCTCTTGATGAAAAGTTCCAGCTTCACGAACTTCAAATATCTTTTTCAGAGGCACTTCTACATGTATCGGACTGCGGACAATCATCACTTCTTTTTCCTCCCATAAACTCTCAATCGATAAGGGCTCCATCTCTTGCCCTGCAACCGCTCCGTCAGCCATCTGTTGAAAAATCACTTGGACATACACATAATACGTACCTGCCCGTAATTGTTCATTCTGCCAAGACAAGCTTGTTGTATTTTCGACTGCCATCACTCCTGGTGTATCCGGGTTTGCTTGTGTAATCGCATCTTGGGCAGCAGGTGAGGTCACCGAATCTCCACTCCAAAGACGTTCAGTGCTAAGCTTATAGCGGACCTCTCTAATAATCTGACTTGTTGGATGAATCGTAGTCAATAGTTCACTTTTGCCGATCTGTACATTTGGAATGCTGTCCCACGTAAAATGAACACCTCTTTGGTAAATCGCTTGTCGCAACCCTATGAGACTAAACTGATTGTCTGCCAAGATTTGTGTCGCCCTTCCTGGTATTTGCTTTTTCCCTAAGCCTTGGTCATGATCAAGATAATTAATCTGGTAATCTCCAGTAACACCTGGAACACCATCTAAGCGATTGAGCGTCATATCTCGGGCGAATAATCGATTGGTTGTACCGACATTTTCAAAATGGATAAACTCCGGTTCATCGACATTGAAAGTTACTGAATTACCTGAATTGATCGGGCCGTTGCTTAAGAATGTTGTTTGAGCATCTCTACCGATATTGATCGTTGTAGCATGTGAATCGGAAAAATTAAGTGCCCGATTCGCTGTTTGTCGATAGAAAAATTTTGCGTTGTCAGCGATTGTAAAAATCAATGGTGCACCATGTGTCAAGTTTTGCTTTGATGAAAGAATTGACACTTCTGCCTCTTCTTCGATCACGACTTCTATTCGCCTATTACCTCCATTCGAACCTCCAGTACCAAATCCATGAATAAATCCTGAATCGGTTTCCGTTTGATGATCAATCGTTGTTTTTGTACCTGAACCAAAAACAAGATTATAACCTTCCATAAATTCCTGGCTATTTGTTCCTGCTCGACTAGTAAAATGGTTCTCTCCTTTAAATATAAACGTCGACTCTTGATTCCAAGACAAAAGTGGTTGTGCACCTGTTCTTGCATAATAATCAACATCTTCAAAAACTGCCGTAAAGTTTATTCCTGATACATTTCCAGATCCAATAATTCCATAGTAGGTATTGTTGTCATAGATTCTTCCAGCGGCATCTGTCATGCTATTGCTTCCAAAATTCATATTTCTAAGTGTCACATGTACCCCAGATCTTTGGATTCGATATCCCGTATTAATCGCTGTACTACTAGAACTATTAGAGTAAAGCATGTGAAATCCCTGCCCGTCGACCACTAAATTTCTTCTTATCTCAAAGACATCTGAATCTTGGTACAAGATATGATTCGTCAGAACAACATGATAAACGCCATTTGAAGGACTTGAATTGATTGCTCTTAGCACATCACGTAATTCAGTAGCTGTTCCAGCAGTATAGGGATTTCCTTCAGTCCCAAGCCCATTCAAGGATTCAATTTGTTCAAATCCATGATTATTCACATCATCAGTCATCACATAGTCAAACGTTTCCCACTCGGTTCCATTTTCTAAATCTGATAGAATTTCTTCCTTTTGAATAGATAGCCCTTGTTCTTTTTCGTTATTTTTTGAATGTTCAAAATGATGGATATCTTCTCCTGCTTCATGAGAATCATTGACTTCAAATTGTATATCTCCAGCGTAACAATGAACGATTGGTAATAGACTTAAATAAAAAAAAACTAGTAATATAGATATTTTATTCATTATAATCATAATTACCTCCACATATTTTTTAAAAAAGAAAAAATTAGATAGATTAGATTTTGATTGCAAAACGATGATACTATGAAAAGAAGTAATAAGTCAACTTATTTGGTATAGTGTTTTTTTTAAAAAAAAGAATCTTACTAAAGAATTATACTTTAGTAAGATTCGACTATTTCTATTAAACAACTATACTATATCAAGCTTCAACAGCGGCAGGTGCTTTTCTTAGCCAACCATAGATAATACCGGAGACCACTGCACCAATTAAAATAAATACAAGATACATAATCGGATGACTTAGTAAGAAGACAACGAAGATCCCGCCATGTGGTGCTAGCAATTTGATACCAAAAGCTCCCACTAAACCACCTGTCAATGCAGAACCAATAATGAAACTTGGAATTGCTCTGATTGGATCAGCTGCGGCGAATGGAATCGATCCTTCGGTTACGAAAGAGAGCCCCATAACAATGTTTGTCAAGCCAGCATCTTGGTCTGTTTTACTGAATTTATTTTTGAATAAACGTGTTGCAACGAAGATAGCTAATGGTGGAACCATTCCTCCCGCCATAACGGAAGCCATCACAACACTACCACCCGTTGCGACAGTGGTTGCTAATGTTGCTGTACCGAACACATATGCTGCTTTATTGATTGGTCCACCTAGATCGGCAGCCATCATCCCAGCAAGTAATGCACCTAATAATGCAGCATTCGAACCGCTAAGTCCAGATAAGAAACTATTCAAACCATCATTGAGTGCTTTCATCGGTACATTGACCATCAACATCAAGAAACCGGTAATCAACAATCCGAATACAGGATAGAATAGAATCGTTTTGATTCCTTCCAGTGACTTAGGTAAGTTTTTGAATAATTTACGTAAGAAGACGATCACGTAACCTGCCAAGAAACCACCAATCAAGGCACCCAAGAACCCAGCACCGCCAGCATTTGCTAATGCTCCCGCTGCAAAACCAACGATCAATCCAGGACGGTCACCAATACTTGAAGCAATGAACCCTGCTAAAACTGGTAACATAAAGCCAAATGCGGCTTGTCCAATTTGATTGAACCAGCTTGCTGCTTGGTTGTAATTCCCAAGGTTGGCTAATTGATCTTGTGGTACACCCATGAACTGGTCGACCATGAATGATAAGGCAATGGCAATCCCACCACCGATAACGAATGGTAACATGTGAGAAACACCATTCATCAAATCTTTATAGATTCGTTGGCCGATCGTTCCATCTGCATTTCCTTCGTCAGAAGAATTTTCTTTTCCATCACCATGGAAAACTGGTGCTGAACCACTGACAGCTAAGTTGATCAATTCTTCCGTTTTTCGAATACCGTCACTTACTGGACGATTGACTAATTCTTTTCCGTCAAAACGATTCATTTCGACTTTTTTATCAGCCGCAACGATAACGCCATCTGCACGGGCAATATCTTCAGCAGTTAAACGGTTTTTGATTCCTTCTGAACCGTTTGTTTCAACTTTGATCTCAACACCCATCTCTTTGGCTTTTTTCTTCAACGCATCTTCAGCCATGTAAGTATGGGCGATCCCTGTTGGACATGCAGTAACTGCAACAACAAATTTTTTATTAGAAGAAGTCGCTGTTTGTGCTGCTTCTTCTTGTTCCGCTACCGCTTCTGCTTCTTTTTGTTGTTCCGCTGTTTGGAATAATTCTTGGACCTCTTCCGGTGTTCCTGCTTCTTTTAATTTTCCAACAAAATCTGGATCGATCAACAAACGTGATAAGGCAGCTAATGCTTGCAAATGTGTGTCATTTGCTCCTTCTGGTGCGGCGATCATAAAGAATAAGAAAGTTGGTTGACCATCTAGTGCTTCATAATCCACGCCTTTATTACTTTTCGCAAACAAAACTGTTGCTTCTTTGACAGCCGCATTCTTCGCATGTGGCATTGCAATGCCATCGCCCAACCCAGTGGATGTTTGAGCTTCACGAGCCAAGATCCCTTGTTTATAAGTTTCGATATCTGAGATACGACCTGCATCATACATTTTTTGGACCATTTCATCGATGGCGCCTTTTTTATCAGTTGCCTGTAGATCCATGATCATCGCATCTTTGATCATTAAGTCTTTGATTTCCATGATTTACCCCCCACGATATTAATCAATTTTTGTTATTTCTACTTCTGGTAATAATTCATCAATGAATGAACGAACCGCTAAATCATCCGAAAAAGCAGTTGCACTTCCACATGCCACGCCCCACTTGAAGGCTTCTACCGCATCTCTATGTTTGCTATATGAACCGATAAAACCAGCAATCATCGAGTCTCCGGCACCCACTGAATTTTTCAATGGTCGAACTAATACATTTGAACGGTAGGTTCCTTCTTTTGTAAACAATAAAGCACCGTCCCCAGCCATTGAGATCAACACATTTTTTACTCCTTCTGCTAGTAATTTCTTGCCATAAGGAATGATATCTTCAACGGAATGGAATGTCACATCATACAATTCCGCTAGTTCGTGATTGTTTGGTTTGATCAATAACGGTTCTTTTTTTAATGCTTCTTTCAAATCATCGCCGGTGGTGTCGATCACAAACTCAGCACCTTTTTCACGGATGATCTCAATCAATTCTTGATAGAATCCCGCACGTAAACTCGCAGGTGCGCTTCCTGACAATACCACGATATCGTCTGCTCCAACTGTTGCTAATTCTGCTTTCAAACGTTCAATGGCTTGATCTGAGATTGTTGGTCCTTGTCCATTGATCTCTGTTTCAGAATCAGACTTAAGTTTGATGTTGATCCGTGTATCTTCTTCCACTTGTGTAAAAGCTGTCGCGATTTGTTCTTCTTTCAACCAGTCAGAAATAAAATTCCCAGTGAAACCACCAAGAAATCCTAAAGCGGTCGAATCAGAATCGATTCGCTTCAACAGACGAGAAACATTGATCCCTTTTCCTCCAGGGACTTTGAAATCTTCGGTCATTCGATTTAAATCACCGAGTTTTAATCCATCTACTCGTACGATAAAATCGATGGATGGATTAAGCGTTACTGTATAAATCATTGATTTGCCTCCTTAATTGTCGTCCGTTCACTGTAGTCGTCAAGAAATTCTAGTGGACAACGCTCGGTTATGATCGTGGCATCTTGCAGTGGTGCAACAGAAACAAAGGTTTGCTTATTGAACTTCGTATGGTCAAGTAAAACATAACTATCTTGGGCATTTGTAATTGCTAAGCGTTTGACCGCTGCTTCTTCTGGATCTGGGGTAGTGAATCCACGTTCAAGATGAACGCCATTCATTCCCATAAATGCTTTATTAAAATGGTAATCCCGTAATTGGCCAAGTGTATTAGCTCCTAATACTGCATTCGTTGAGAGTTTCACTTGCCCCCCTAGGACGATCGTTGAAACTTGTAGATCAACTAGCGCAGCAGCATGTTTTACTGAGTTAGTTACAACAGTGATCCGTTTATCTTTTAAAAAGGGGATCATCTCTAACGTAGTTGATCCTGCATCAAGATAAATGACTTCTTCATCATTCACCAGATCTGCTGCTAGTCGTGCAATCACTTGTTTTTCATGAACGTTTTTGAGCGTTTTCTCGCTCATGTTTTGTTCAAAACCTAAAAGATCCTCTTTTTTTGCTCCTCCATGGATACGTTGCAATAAACCTTCATCTTCTAACTCTTGAAGATCCCGTCTAATCGTTGATTCAGAAGCATCTAGCAAGACTACTAACTCTTGGGATTTGACAATTTTATGTTGTTCCAATAGTTGTAGGATTTTCTGTTTACGTTCTTCTGTAAGCATTTCCACGATCACCTCACGATAGATTCTAGCATATTTTGATTTAACATTCAACAAGATTCATTCAAAAACATTCAAAAACGATAAAAATCCTGAATCTACAAATAACTTCAACTACAATAAGAAGCCATCCACAAAATCTTGCTTCATTTTTTGTGGATGCCTTCTGACATTTTAGGTTTTAAACTAGCTTACGATTTCAATTTTCTGATCGTTTCAGCACGATCCAGCTTTTCTTGCAAACGATTGAAATGAGCTAATTTTTCTGCATCAATAGATTCCCAGACAATTCAGCTTGATCTAATAAGACGACCCGGAGACGTTTTTTTCCTTGTACTGCGTCAAAGCTTAAACGTCCTCTTCTCTTGCGGATTCGTTTGAATTGGATCTCTGATAATCGATTGCGGATCTCTTCGATGGGAAAATCAGCTAAAAACTTAGTCGGCAAGTAAATACGTAATGAGGTCAAATAGTCTTCGTACATTTCATCGGGGGCTTCGACATTCAAGTATTCATTGATATAATAACTATAAGCATCGATCCCCTTGTCTAACATGAATGTTGGATCGATTACTTTATAACAGATCAACTGGCTATGGCTTTCATCGACCCATGGAAAAAATGCTTGACGATTAAGGACACCTCTCGCTCTTTTTTCTTTGTAATCGTAAGTAGCAAAATCATAGCTTCTTGTTACGAAAAATGTAGCTTTCTTCTTTTCTGTTGGTTGCATCAAGTGATTTTGATATTGGACAGCTTGTAAGGAATCCTGCGTATAGGCATACTCGACAAATGGCTCTTTAAGTAAACCAACGCCATTATCCCACGACAAATGATCAAAGCCTAATTGATCTCGATAGTATTGTTGAAATTTTAAATTTGCTTCACTTTGCCAACGAAATGGGTCGCGATACAACTGGATACCAATTACTTGATTCTCATATTGGGTGACTTTCTCTACCTGTTGCATTTCCAAAAAAATCTCTTTAGGAATCAATCGATAATAATATTGACTATAATACATTTCCCAACAAGAAGTAAAACAACGCCCTTCCACGATTAGATCATAACCGGAAAACTGGTTACAATCTACCTCGATCTGTCCATTTCGCCCTTTGATTTTAGGTAACTTCTCGATGTTCTCGGCAGATTCAAAGGATAAACGCTTTTCGATTTCTTTCGTATTATGATACAAATATTCTTCGACACTTCTCATGTAAGCAAAAATACCATTTTTTTGCATTTTAATTTGAAGATAGTTTCGAATCACCGATTCATTTTTTTGAAATGTCTGCCATAAAAATTGATAATCAATTTGGAGATGATGATAGCCAAATTCAAACCGGCAAGTAATACCATTCGCATAAATTTCCAACCAACCGATTTCTTCATCAGAGATTTCTTCTAAGGCTTTTTTTACTGCAATAAAGGTATATGGTTCTTTCTTATGACGAGAGGATTGGTAAAAATCAGGGGTAAGCAAGATACGAGTAAGCATGGACCAATCATAGGCTTCTTCTTTTTCGTTCGTACGATCTCTGGTCAAGACGAGACGGAGCATCATTTTTTCTTTCGTCACCACATTTCTCACCTCTCTCAAATCTATTTATAATCAAATTATAACGAATAATAAAAAAAAACTAAAACTTTTCGTCTTATGCCACCGATTGAGGAGGAGCATGTTAAAATAAAGAAAGAGGTGATAAACATGGGATTGAAATTTGAGCGTACAGATAATTTCGACAAACTATTTGAATCTTTTGGCGTTGATCCGGAAAAGACCGTTGCTCCAAAAGAAGATATTGACCGCTTTTTAAAACCAAAAAGCGACCCAAAAAAAGACAAAAAAAAGAAATAAACAAAAAAGACTTGATACCTTAGCTTTTTGAAAGTTCGCCTTTCAACCTAAGTATCAAGTCTTATTTGTTTACTCGCTGATCGCGTCTTCGATGGCTTTCCACGCTTCTTCTTTTCCTTGTTTGGTTACAGAAGAAAATAAAATGAATGTGTCATTACGATCAAAATTCAACGCTTTTTTAATTTCACTTTCGTGTTTGTTCCATTTTCCACGAGGGATCTTATCCGCTTTTGTCGCAACAACGATCACTGGGATATCATAGTATTTCAAGAATTCATACATTTGGATATCTTCTTGTGATGGTTTATGGCGAACATCCACCAGTGACACGACTGCTTTTAATTGTTCTCTAGATGTCAAATAAGTTTCGATCATCTGTCCCCACTTCGCACGCTCTGTTTTAGAAACTTTCGCGTAACCATAGCCTGGAACATCGACAAAATGCAGCGCATTTTCGATCAGATAAAAATTCAGGGTTTGTGTTTTCCCTGGTTTACCTGATGTACGAGCGAGATTCTTTCGATCGATCAGCGTATTGATAAAGGAAGATTTCCCGACATTTGAGCGACCTGCTAAGGCAATCTCTGGTAGATCTGTTTCTGGATATTGTTTCGGTGCAACAGCACTGATCACAATATCCGCATGATGGACTTTCATATGCTCTCTCTCCTTCAAAGCGGCAAAGTGGCTCACTCCCTCTCCACTTTCTTCGACAGAATGAAAAGGAGTAGTCGAAAAAGCTTCTAAAACTTTCACGACTGCTCCTTTCATTTTATCCCGCTTTTTTTTCTGAATCTTTGTAAATAACTGTTGGTTTGCCGGTCAGTTCGGCAGCTTCTTTTGTAATAATCACTTTTTCGATCGTTTCATCAGAAGGAATATCAAACATGACATCCATCATGATTTCTTCGATGATCGAACGTAAGCCACGTGCACCAGTATTGCGCTCAATTGCTTTTTTCGCAATAGCTTTTAGTGCTTCTGGTTCAAATTCTAAAGCAGTGTCATCTAGTGAAAGTAATTTTTGGTATTGTTTCACTAACGCATTTTTCGGTTCCGTCAAGATACGAACTAAATCGTCGGTTGTTAGTTTTTCTAACGCAGCCATTACAGGTAAGCGTCCGATAAACTCTGGGATCAAGCCGAACTTCAATAGATCTTCAGGAATGATATGTTGCATGACACTTTCATTTTCTGAAAGTTTTTGGTTTTGTGTACCGAAACCAATCGTTTTCTCGCCCATACGATTTTTTACGATTGTTTCGATGCCATCAAACGCACCACCGACAATGAACAACACATTCGTTGTATCGATTTGGATGAATTCTTGATGAGGATGTTTGCGTCCACCTTGTGGCGGCACACTGGCAACTGTTCCTTCCAAGATTTTCAGTAAGGCTTGTTGTACGCCTTCCCCTGATACATCGCGTGTGATCGATACATTTTCGCTTTTACGTGCAATTTTGTCGATCTCATCGATGTAGATGATTCCTTTTTCCGCACGTTCAACATTGTAATCAGCAGATTGCAAAAGTTTCAATAAGATATTTTCTACATCTTCACCTACATAACCCGCTTCTGTCAAACTTGTTGCATCAGCAATGGCAAATGGTACATTCAATGTTTTTGCTAATGTTTGCGCCAAGAATGTTTTACCTGAACCAGTTGGACCGATCAGGCAGATATTGCTTTTTTGCAATTCGACATCATCGTTGTCTTGTGCTTCTTGATTGACACGCTTATAGTGATTGTAAACAGCTACAGCCAATGAACGTTTTGCACGTTCTTGTCCAATCACATAATTATCCAATACTTCAAGAATCTCAGAAGGTTTCGGTACTTCAGTAAACTCTCGTACTGCTTCTTCATAAAATTCTTCATCAATGATTTCTTTACATAGGTCGATACATTCGTTACAGATGTAGACCCCCGGACCTGCTACGATTTTCTTTACTTCTTCCTGTGTTTTACCACAAAAAGAACAGCGTACAGTCTCATTACCACTTGGATTATCATACATGGTCTTCACCCCTTAACTTGCGTTGATTCGCAAGAAACTATCAAAGACTTTACAGTCTTTCCCTATCATACCATAATTTAAAAAAAAGCAAAAGTATCAAAGAAGTTTAAAACAAAACGAAAGAGTCTAGGCTTCATCTAAGCGCCTGGACTCTTTCATATAGATGCAGATCAACAATTCTATTCGCTTATTCTGCTTCTTTTGCTGTACTTGTAATCAATTCGATCGCTTTTTTCATGATCACATCATGTTTTAGCATATCTTCTGTCAATACACGTTTGATTTGATCAATCGGCATGTTGTAAGTTTCTGCTAATTCTTGGATCTCTGCAGTGATTTCTTCTTCTGTTGCATCTAGGTTTTCAGCAGCTGCTACAGCTTCGATCACAAGGTTTGTTTTTGTACGCATTTCTGCTTCTTCTTCAAACTGTTTGTGCAAGTCTTCTTCTGTTGAACCAGTTAATTGGTAGTACATTTCTGGTGAGATTCCTTGACGTTGCATGTTGTTCAAGAATTCGTCCATTGAACGGTGAACTTCATCATGGACCATCACATGTGGAAGATCAACGATTTCCGCATTTTCGACTGCCAATTTGATTGCTGCTTCATCTTTTGCATCTTCTGCAGCTTTTTCTTTTGTTTCAGTCAATTCTTTCATGTATTTTTCTTTTAATTCTGCTAATGTAGATACTTCATCGTCTACATCTTTTGCAAATTCGTCATCTAATTCAGGTACTTCTTTTGTTTTCACTTCGTGGATCGTTACTTTGAAGACTGCTTCTTTACCCGCAAGATCTTCTGCTTGATAATCTTCTGGGAATGTCACAGTAACATCTAAGTTTTCGCCTGATTTGTGGCCAACCAATTGTTCTTCAAAACCAGGAATGAATGAACCTGATCCTAATTCTAGTGAATGGTTTTCACCTTTTCCGCCTTCAAATGCTTCATCGTTGATGAAACCTTCAAAATCGATAACGACAGTGTCGCCATTTTCAGCTGCAGCATCTTCTTTGATGACTAATTCAGCTTGCGCTTCTTGTTCACGTTTAATACGTTCTTCAACGTCGGCTTCTGTTACTTCACGGTCTTGTTTTTCAACCACTAAGTCTTTGTAATCACCTAATTTTACTTCAGGTTTTACAGTTACTTCTGCTGTGATCGTCCAGTCTTGGCCTTTTTCCATACTTGCTACATCGATCTTAGGTTGAGAAACCGGATCGATTGCTGCTTCTTTAACAGCTGCTTCATATGCTTCAGGTAAGACAGCGTTCAATGCATCTTCGTACAATGCTTCTTCTCCGTACATACGGTTGAATACTTGACGAGATACTTTTCCTTTACGGAATCCAGGAACGTTCAAGTTTCCTTTTACTTTATTAAAGGCAGTTGTCAATCCTTTTTGGATTTGATCTTGCCCGATCGTAAATGTTAAAACACCATCATTTGTGCCTTTTTTTTCGAATGTTGCAGTCATTTATTTCCCTCCGAGTTTAGAAATTCATTTGATACATCAAAAACGTTTCATGCATACCTTTAAATAGTACACTAACCCTTCCAAATTGTAAACATATTGAACGAGGAGAATCCACGTTTTTCATGACTTTTTTATCTTTCCCTCTGTTTTTTTACGTATTGAATAATAATAGTTCTGTCATTATTTTATTTCTTTTTTCAGTGAATTCGAGTTGTTCAGATGCCAAAAGATCCTCACACGGCTGATTCGTATAGGTTGCTACTGTTTGTTTGAACCATTTGTCAAGTTTTCCAATGTAGCTATCATAGATCGGATAAACGATCGCCGATTGCATCGTGAACTCTTCTTTCAAATTCTCACTCATCAAGGCGTCTTCTCGCTCATACGCTTCCGCCATTTGTTTGATTCGTCGATAGGAAGTTTGCTCTTCTGGACGCACCATTTTCTTTGGTATCACTTCAATCAACTCTTCCTCGATCGTCAAGTATGCAACTGGCGCTGCTTCTTTGACTTGAACGAGCGACTCAAGCAACTTGGCCCTTACAAGAACATGGACCGTTTTTAAAACGATCAACTTTTTAGCGGTCTGGATAAATTCGTGGTAAGGCAGTTGCTCGATTTCTTGGATATACCTCAACTGAGTAGTTGGTTTTTCAAAAGGTAATTTTTCTACCAGTTGATAGATTTCACGAATCTTCTGTCTTTGCATCTGTCCGACTAATTCTTCTGATTGTTGAATTTTCAGCAAAACTGCTTGCTCAAAATCATCGGGAAAATCAGCACTTGCAATCAATTTTCGTGCATATAAAAAATCTTTTGCTGTAATCAGTAGATCAAAGTAAAAAGTAGCTAATTCTTCATTCATCAAATACTGTTTTTCATGCAAAAGTGCTTGATGAAGTGCTTCTTCCCACATATCCAATTCTGATAGTGCCAACACGTACAACGTATTTGCCTCAAATGTTGCTTCAAGGGCATATGCACGTTCAAACAGCTCTTTTGCTTGACTATACTGATGATCTGTTAATGCCTGTTGGCCAATACGCATCAAATTGTCGTATTTATCAGGAAAATCGATCGGTCTCACTTAGGTTCTTCCCTTCACTCTTTTATCATTTGTCTGACACGACTTATTGAACAATAACCAATATTCAGCCATTTTCTCTACCTAAAGAATCAAGCATTCATCTCTTGATTAAATGCTTTGATCATATTGATCGTTACTACACTCGTATTTGAGAAATAATCCCCGATGTGTTGTTTTTTCTTACTAAAGATGACCGGGAGATAGCCGATAAAAAGTAACGGAAATCTCAAAATGAAGCGACAAGCGCCCTCACGAACTAATACTGTACTCCATGAAAGTTCCTCTTCATCAAAACTGATCACTCGAATACCAAAAATCATTTTCCCAATCGTCTGTCCGTGATTCCATTTCGTCAATAAAATAAAATAAGCTAAATAGGCGATCAATGATAAACTACCATAGATACTCAAATAAGAATCAGAAACTTGAAGCCATCCTAGATTCACTGCGATGCCTAACGTTAAGCGAGTAATTGAGCCAATACAAATCAGATCAACCAAAAACGCAGCAAAACGAACCCAAAAACCGGCAAAGAAATAATAAGGAAAGCGATTGATACTTGGTTCATCGGTTTTCTGTTCTGTATATTTTCCCCATTTTTTTTGATTTTCTTTGATCTCAGTTTCTGACAGTGGTTTTTCTTCAAAGGAACTTAGCACCTTTTGAGAAAATCCCGGATCTGGTCCCACAGCCGGTTGGTCATTTTTTGCTTGTGTTGCATACTCAAGTTCTTCCGACGAGCTACTTGTGTTTTTGTCAACTGTAATTTCGTCTTTAGGAGCAACTGAAGCGTCTACCGTATCTTGCTTTCTACTAGTCGGATCTACTAATTTATTTTCTTCTACCTTAAAAACTTGTTCAGATGATACCTCCGTACGTTCAGTTACTTTCGGTTCCTCATTGGTCTTTGATCGTTCTTCGGGTGTTGACGCATTCGTTGATTTCTCGTTCATGCTTACTCACCTCCATATAGATACATGGCTCTTGGAGATTCTGCTGTTCCTAGACTTTCAAGTAATGACAAGATCTGACTTGTTTCAGACGCTTGCAACCCTTGTAATTCTGCTAATTTTGCACCAAACCAAGTATTGCCAAATCCAGTTGAACTAGTTGAGTATTCAACCAACTCAGCATCTTGTAGATCAAGATCTTCTCTCATCGCAGCTAAAGCATCTGTTGGATAGCCGATTTCGTCCACCAAACCTGCTTCTTTCGCTTGGACACCGTCGTAAATACGACCATCTGCGACTTTTTTCACTTCATCTTCTGATTTGTTTCTTCCTTCACTAACTACTTTGACAAAACGATTATAGGCGTTATCAATATAAGCTTGCAACACTGCGTGATCCTGCTCAGTTTCAGGTCGAGTAGCCGATCCCATATCTTTTAATGCGCCACTTTTTACTGTGGTATCTTCAACACCGATTTTTTCAAGTAAGCCCGAATAGTTGAGTCCGGACATGATCACACCGATTGAACCCGTCACTGTTTCTTCCGTTGCAAAGATTTTATCTGCTTGTGCAGAAATATAGTAACCACCACTAGCAGCCATATTTTTCATGCTGACATACATCGGTAGATCACGTTCTGTTCGGACCTCGTTGAGTAAATTGGCAATTTCTGCACTTTCATAAACTCCGCCACCCGGAGAATTGACTTCCAATAAAATCCCGCTGACGCTTTCATCGGCTTCGATCGCTTCAATTTGTTTCAAGAAATCTTCATGATTATAACTCTCAGTAGCGAATAGACCGGAAGAGCCTCCACTAGCTATGGCGCCATCCACAGTCAATTTTGCGATTCTTCCCATACCACTGCCTTCTTCAAGTACCACCGGTGACATTTCATCGTCTCCATATAACCAACTATTGATGTTACCCATTTGTACTTCTTCTTGCGGTTGCGTCAAACTTGAAGATACCAACGAAACAACCAATAAGCCGGCAGCAATCAGTACTGCTATCCAACGTTTCTTATTCATTTTACACTCTCCTAATATAGATTTCTAATCACGATCACCGCTTCAGAACCAGGTGTCGCATTCATCTTTTCTGCTTTTTCTTCAAGGGTGTAACCAGTAAACTGTTCGTGGGTCAATTCATCTTCAACGACAAACTGTTGCGCATGTTCGATTTCGAACGCATCAGGGGCGATTTCTTGGATACTGTCCCATCCGGTATCCAAAAAGATTTTAGTGTCATCCGTCACGTGTTCTGTTTTTTCAAATGCTGCAATTTGTTTTTTTAACATCCCCAACGTCATGATTTCTATCTTCTCTTCCATCTTTCATCCTCCTTCTATCTATGATTATTGTACCGAACTACAAGAAAAGATGATAGTCGAATTTGATAATTTTCTTTCGTCCAGGCCAATTAGATATATACCAATTTAATTTTTTATCTTTTTTATTGACAAACCTCACACATTAACGTTATGATTTTAGATGTTTCCAAAGAAAATAATAACAGGAGGATAATTAGACCAATACGGAATAGCGCCAGGTCTGTTTTAACAGATGACGAGGAAAGGGTTGATCGAATGATTCGGCGGATGGCCCTAGGGACTGCACCCTAAAAAGAAACATAAAAACTATCTGTGAAGGTAGAACAAAAGGTTTCTTACGCAGTTGGAAACGCTAATATCAAGTTTATAACAGAAAGTAGGATGTTTTTTTATGTGCGGAATTGTTGGAATGATTGGATTAGAGAACGTGACACCAGGCTTGATCAATGGGTTAGAAAAATTAGAATATCGCGGATATGATTCGGCGGGTATCTTTGTCTCAAATGGAAAACAGGACCATTTAGTCAAAGCACGCGGTAGAATCCAAAACCTTAAAGATAAATTATCTCCAGAAACGACTGGTACAGCAGGTATCGGTCATACAAGATGGGCAACTCATGGGGAACCCGCAGAGAAAAATGCACACCCCCACCACTCACAAAGCGGACGTTTTGTTTTAGTCCACAATGGGGTGATTGAAAATTTTGAAGAATTGAAACAACAATACGTAGCCGCTGATGACTTCATTGGCGAAACAGATACGGAAATCGTTGTTCATTTGATTGAAAAATTCGTGGAAGAAGCGCAAGATACACAAGAAGGATTTAGAAAAGCGCTAGAAGTCATCGAAGGTTCTTACGCTTTTGCCTTGATGGATCGCACAGCTCCTGAAACAATTTTCGTTGCCAAAAACAAAAGCCCTTTATTGATCGGTAAAGGCCAAGGATTCAATGTGATCGCAAGTGATGCGATGGCGATGCTTGCTTACACTAAAGAATTTATTGAAATCGAAGATCAAGAAATGGTGACCGTTCAAGCAAAAGATATCACGATCCAAACAATGACTGGTACGATCATAGAACGTGATTCTTATGAAGCACAAGTAGATGCTTCTGACATTGAAAAAGGAACATACCCTTACTATATGTTGAAAGAAATCGACGAGCAGCCGATCATCATGCGTAAAATCGCGCAAACCTATGTGAATGAGGACAATGAAATTCCTTTAGATCACAAATTGATGGACGAACTGTTAGCAAGTGACCGTATTTACATCGTCGCATGTGGCACAAGTTATCATGCAGGATTAGCGAGCAAGCATTCCTTCGAACAAATGACTGACATTCCAGTAGAAGTCCATTTGGCCAGTGAGTTTGGTTATACCATGCCTTTATTATCGAAAAAACCATTCTTCATCTTTTTGAGTCAAAGTGGCGAAACCGCTGATAGTCGTCAGGTGTTAGTCAAGATCAATCAATTAGGTCACCCTTCATTGACGATCACGAACGTTGCTGGTTCTACGTTATCAAGAGAAGCTGGCTTCACTCTGTTGCTACATGCAGGTCCGGAGATCGCTGTTGCTTCAACTAAAGCATACACTGCTCAAATCGCTGTACTAGCTTTACTTGCAAAAGCAGTCGGTGATCAAAAAGGCAATAAACGTTCATTGACATTTGATGTAGCGCACGAATTGAGTATGGTAGCGAATGCGATGGAAACAGTGATTACCCAAAAAGATGAACTCCAAGAACTAGCTGCGGAATTCCTGAATGACACGCGCAACGCCTTTTATATCGGCCGTAGCAACGATCACGATGTCGCTTTAGAAGCTGCTTTGAAACTAAAAGAAATCAGCTATATCCAAGCAGAAGGTTTTGCAGCCGGTGAATTGAAACACGGTACCATTGCACTGATTGAAGAAGGCACACCAGTGATTGGGATTATTAGTGAGGAAATCACAGGGGCTCATACACGTGGGAACTTAAAAGAAGTTGAAAGTCGTGGGGCAAAAACCTTAGTGATCGCCGCACATGGATTAGAAAAAGAAACGGATCAATTAGTGATTCCTGCTGTCCATCCATACCTTTCTCCTCTTGCCATGGTCATCCCGACGCAATTGCTTGCTTATTACGCGACCCTATTGCGTGGTTTCGATGTAGACAAACCAAGAAACTTAGCAAAATCAGTCACGGTTGAATAATCAATCAAGTGACCCTTTAAATAGTCAATGCTCTTTGAGATCCCTGTACGAAATGATTTGTCATTTCGTACAGGGATTTTTTATTTGATCTAGTAAAGCAGTTGCTCGCTCGTTTTGTATCATGCGACAGCCATCGTCTTTTAAATGACCTTATGTGTAATGACCCATTATTTCAGAAACGAACACAAAAAGAGAGTCAATCTCTATGATCCAAAGATTGACTCTCTTTTATATGTCATTCTATTAATCGATTCCAATCTCAGCTTTGACAACCGCTGCGATTTTGTCAACATAATAGTTTACTTTTTCATCAGATGGTGCTTCTGCCATCACGCGTAGTAATGGTTCTGTTCCGGAAGGGCGAACTAAGATACGTCCTTCACCGGCCATTTCAGCTTCTGCTTCTTCAATGACTTGCTTGATTGCAGGAACTTCCATTGCACCGTTTTTGTTGCTTACGCGGATATTGACTAATTTTTGCGGATAGATCGTTACCTCTGCTGCTAATTCTGATAACTTTTTACCAGTTTGTTTCATGATATTCAACAATTGGATACCAGAAAGCATACCATCTCCTGTTGTATTGAAATCTAAGAAGATCATATGACCAGACTGTTCGCCACCGAAGTTGTAGTCATTTTTACGCATTTCTTCGACCACATAGCGGTCGCCTACTTGTGTCACAACATCTTTCAAACCGATTTCTTCGACCGCTTTATGGAAGCCGAGGTTACTCATGACCGTTGTAACGATCGTGTCTTTTTTCAGACGATTTTTAGCTGACAAATATTTCGCACAGATAAACATGATCTTATCGCCATCTACGATATTTCCTAATTCATCCACCGCAATGATACGGTCGCCGTCACCGTCAAAGGCAAGACCGACGTCTGCCCCTTTTTCTACTACCATTTCAGCTAGACGCTCAGGATGCGTTGATCCGACACCGTCATTGATGTTCAAGCCATTCGGATTTGTTCCCATTGTGTAGAAATCAGTTTCTAAATCAGCAAACAAGCGATTGACAGATGTTGCTGTTGCACCATTTGCCGCATCTACACAGACCGTTAAGCCTGAAAGATCGCCGTTGATCGTCTGTACTAAGAATTGTGAATATTTCAGCAACCCTTCTGGAAACTCTTCGACTGTACCTAATCCTTCAGCAGAAGGTCGTGGTAATTCATCGACTTCCGCATCTAACAATGCTTCGATTTCTAATTCTTGGTCATCATCTAATTTAAATCCATCTGCACCAAAAAACTTGATGCCGTTATCTTGAGCTGGATTGTGTGAAGCAGAAATCATGACACCTGCGCTTGCTTTTTGCAAACGTGTCAAGTAAGCCACTCCTGGTGTAGAGATCACACCTAATTGAAAAACTTCGATCCCGACAGATAACAGACCAGAAACTAACGCTTCTTCGAGCATTTGACCTGAAATTCTTGTGTCACGTCCAACCAATACACGTGGACGTTTTCCATCTTTCTCATGTTGGCTCAGTACATAACCGCCGCAACGTCCTAATTTAAAGGCCAATTCCGGTGTTAGTTCTTTATTCGCTTCTCCACGGACACCGTCCGTTCCAAAATATTTACCCATAACTGTAAATTTGCTCCTTTAACTTAATTTTCCGATGAATCCTCTTGACTATTCGGTTGACTACTTGATTGTGTTGTCTCACTTGATGATTCATTCGACCCTTCACTCGATGTTGACTGCGTCTCTTCGGACTGACGTGTCGTCGATGACGAAGAGTTCGCAGGTGTCGACTCTGCACCAGAAGTTGTACTTCCTCCCGAATTTCCCGAATTAGAACGGCTAGTGTTTTCCGTACTTGTTTTCAGGATCGGTGTGATCTCAACATCGATTGAAGTTGGTGTGATACTAAGTCCACTCTCTACCGGAATATCAATATTTCTTGTCGTCCGGTGGACGATCCCAGAAATATCGATAGGTATCGTGATGCTATTTCCTAGTTGAGCCAGTTGACTCTCTGAACCAGTGACTTCTGCTTCAATGTCAGAGAAACTGAAATCGTAACTCTCCACGTTATCTGCGGGAGTCCCTTGCGCTGTTCCATAAAGACGGATCGTTTTCATAGGCTTTGTGACCGTTGCTTTTGCAGTGACTTGCACTGGATCTGAGACAATACTTAAAGGTTCTCCTGCACTATTCAATGCTTGTACAGTGACTCTCGTGTCGACCCCATCGTCCGTGATCATCGCAGGTTCGATCCTCGCTACGACCTGTTGGATCTCTTCCAGTGTCTGATCACCAGTCGTGACCGTCACTTTTTTTGGTGATAGTTCAAGGTCATTCAATTCGAATCCAGCTGGAGTTGATTCTGTAGTGAGTAATGGCGTGACCTCAAATTCTTTCGTCACTTTTTTCTCGATAGTCACTGTGATCGTATCTGGCTCTAGTTTTGCTTTGACCGCACTGCTCAGATTTCTGATTTTCAATGGTACTTCATGTGTTCCCTCACCTAAACCAGTGAGATCCGCTGTCACTCGAAACATTCTTGTATCTTCAATTGCTTCGGCATTCAACTGAACACGATTGGCACTGGACAACTTCGCTGTGACTGTACTCTCATATCCATGGATATAATATTGATCCGTGTCGTATAAAAGTTGTACTGACACATCAGAAACGTTTTGCGTATAGGCTTCATTTCCTGACAGCGTGTCTTGGACAGTTTGTCCGTTTGCATTAAAATACAGCACAATACTGAATAATAACGCAACAAACGCATATAAGATACTTTTACGCCTCTCTTTTGAGATCATTTGTGATCCCCTCCCTTAGTCATCACGTCTAAGAAGGTTTGGAGCGTATTTTTATTTTTGTTTTTTTCTTCGACGATCAAATTTTTACGCAAGATCGTCAAATATTCTTCTTGAGATAAGCCAGGCATCAATTGGTTATCCAACGTAATGCTGACATCTCCTGTTTCTTCTGAGACAACGATCGTAATCGCATCGCTCGCCTCACTGACTCCGACAGCCGCTCGGTGACGGGTTCCGAATTCTTTCGGAATCAACATACTTTCAGATAAAGGCAAGTAGGCACTGGCTACTGCAATTTTTCCATCTTTTACGATCACTGCACCATCATGCAGCGGTGTATTCGGAATAAAAATATTGATCAGTAATTCGCCAGTGATATCGGCATCTAAAGCAATCCCTGTTTCGATATATTCATCCAAACCAGTGTGGCGTTCGATCGTGATCAAGGCACCGATTTTACGTTTGGACATATATTGGATCGCTTTGTCAAAAGAAAGGATCATCTGTTCATCTTCTTGCTTCTCACTCTTCGATTGTTTGAAAAGTGAGCTACGACCGAGGTGTTCTAATCCACGCCGTATCTCTGGTTGAAAAATGACGATAGCCGCAATCACACCATACGTGATCACTTGATTCATCAACCAAGATAAGGTATGTAGACCAATGATCTCGGCTAAGATCCGAATAACAACAAAAATCCCTACCCCTTTTAGCAATTGGATTGCTTTTGTTCCTCGCAATAGTTGAATGAGTTTATAAACTAAATACCAAACAACCAATACATCGAGTATGTTCACCAAAAAATTCTGAGAAAACAAGTCACCGGAAAACATTTGTCGCCAATAGTCTAAATTAAAAAGTTCTCCGATTTGAAATGACATAGACAGCCTCTCTTCTCTTTTGAGATTTCCTCTTTAGTATATCATATGTTTCACCAGAAGAGACTTATCTGCTTGGAATTTCCTAACAAAAACCAATTTTTTTCAAGAAATTTACATTTTCAATTTATTCTCCAATAAGTTATTCTATTTCCTTGGATCGTTTCGTTTTGTCATTCTTTGGTTTTTCTTCGTTCCGCTCTAGCGGCACGTCTGGCAGCACGTCTAGCTTCTGCTTCAGGATCAACCGTTCGTTCTTTTTTGACTCTCGGTGTTTCGGTCTCTGGACTTTCAGTACCTTCTGTCGGTTCGATCTTCGCTTTGATTTTTTCTAATTGACCAGTCATCGCCGCATAGTTGTAAAACCGTTTTTTCGCATCTTGGATCGTTTTGTCGAATAATTGCTCCGCAGCCTGTGGATGGATCGTTTCTAGTGATGAAAAGCGGACTTGCTTGCGCATGAAGTCAGCCATCATGGTAAAATCAGGCTTTTTATAGTCTAGCGTCATCGGCGTTTTATTCTTTTCGATCAATTCAGGATTATAGCGATACAACGACCAATAACCTGAAGCCACTGCTTCTTTTGCTTCTTTGATCGATTCTTTCATTCCACCTAGTAACCCATGAGCAATACAAGGCGTATACGCAATGATCAACGATGGTCCAGGGAATTTTTCCGCCTCTTCAAATGCTTTGATCGTTTGCATTTGATTTGCACCGGAAGCAATTTGTGCTACATACACATTGCCATACGTCATTGCCATCATGCCTAAGTCTTTCTTCGACGCATATTTCCCATTTGCTGAGAATTTAGCGATTGCTGAAGCAGGTGTAGCTTTCGAGACTTGTCCACCTGTATTGGAATAGACTTCATTATCCATTACTAAGATGTTTACATCTGCGCCACTTGCCAAGACGTGATCGATTCCGCCAAAACCGATATCGTACGCCCAGCCATCCCCACCGATCATCCATTGACTGTTTTTGACAAATAGATCTTTTTCTTGATAGATCGCTTGTAATTCAGGAACAAGTTCAAGCTCATTTTCGATTGCCGCACGTAATTTAGCTGCCCGCTGTTGGGTTCCTTCGCTTTCAAACATATGCGCCAACCAATCTTCCATCAACTCACGTAGTTCTAAGGAGACTTTAGGCATCACTTTTTTCATCGTTTCTGCTAAAGCTTCTCTTCTTGTTTGTGCGGCTAAAAGCATCCCATAACCAAATTCAGCATTGTCTTCTAATAATGAATTTGACCACGCAGGTCCTTGCCCACAATCATTTGTGGTAAATGGTGAAGCCGGTACTGCTCCGCCCCAAATGGATGAACAGCCTGTGGCATTGGCAATCATCATCCGATCACCGAACATCTGTGTCAATAACTTCACGTAAGGCGTTTCCCCACAACCGGAACATGCTCCAGAAAATTCTAATAAAGGTTGATTGAACTGTGTTGATAACACTGTATTTTTGCCTTTGATCGGATTTTCTTTTTGTCGCAAGGTCATTGCAAATGCCCAGTTGATTGCTTGTTTCTTTTGTTCTTCATAGGGCTTCATCACGAGTGCTTTGCCTTTTGCTGGACAAGCTTCAACACATAGCCCACACCCGGTACAGTCTTCGACAGACACTTGGATACGATACTTCAAGCCATCTGGTCCACGCATTTCTCGAACAATGAACCCTTCCGGTGCTTCTTCCAGTTCCTCCTCATCGGCTAAGAAAGGTCGAATCGCTGCATGAGGACAAACGAATGAACATTCATTACACATCGTACAGCGCTCACTGATCCATTCGGGCACTTCAAGTGCGACCCCGCGTTTTTCGTAAGCAGCGGTTCCTAAAGGCATATCCCCTCGTGTCATTCCGTTTTCTGCTAAGGTCCTCACTGAGAGCTGATTTCCTTCTTGAGCGTTGATTGGTTCAAGGATGTCTCTAATATAGCGATTTGAGGTGTTCATTTCTTTTTTTGGAAGCGCCAATGTTGCCCACTCAGCCGGCACTTCGACTTTATGCAACAATTCCACCGTGCGATCGATTGCCTTGATGTTTTTTTCAACGATCGCCATTGATTTATGACCATAACTCTTCATGGCTTCCTCTTTTAAAATCGGCAGGACTTCTTCAAATGGTATGATATTCGCCAACTTGAAAAATGCTGTTTCCATCGCCGTATTGATCCGCCGACCTAGACCAACTTCTTGCGCCAAGCGCATCGCATTGATCGTATAAAATTGGATCTCATTTTCAGCTAAATACCGTTTTAAATGGGTCGGTAGATGCGTAGCTAGTTGTTCGTCTGACCAAAGCGTATTCAACAAGAAAGTCCCTTTTGGTTTCAACCCTTTTACTAGATCATAGCTGTGGAGATAAGCAGGGGTATGACAAGCGACAAAATCGGCATGCTCGACTAAATAGGTCGACCTGATTGGCGTATCCCCAAAACGCAAATGAGAAACAGTCAGACCACCTGATTTTTTTGAATCATAGTAAAAATAGCCTTGTGCGTATTTGTTTGTATGGTCACCAATGATTTTGATCGCTGATTTATTTGCTCCAACAGTCCCATCAGATCCGAATCCCCAGAATTTCGCTTGATACGTATTCGCTTCGGTCAAATCAAGCGATGGGCCAACTTCCAAAGAACAGTAAGTTAAATCATCAATGATCCCGATCGTGAAGCGTTTCTTCATATCCGTTTTTTCTTTTTTCAATTCATCATATACCGCTACAATCTGATCAGGAGTGACATCTTTTGAACCAATGCCATAACGTCCGCCGATCACTTTCAGATGACGTTCTGCATCATATAACGCACTTTGAACGTCTAGTAATAAAGGTTCTCCCCCTGCTCCCGGCTCTTTACTGCGATCTAGAACAGCAATTGCTTTTACGGAATTCGGTAGTTTTTCGATCAATGTTTCGATTGGAAACGGGCGATATAAATGGATATTCAAGAAGCCGACTTTCCGACCGTTTTGGTTCAAGTAATCAACTGTTTGTTGGATCGTTTGCGCAACTGAGCCCATTGAAATAATGACTTCTTCTGCGTCGGCTGCTCCATAATAAGTGACTAGATCATAAGAAGTTCCTCGGAGTTCATTGATTTTATCCATATACTTTTTCACGATTTGAGGCAAACGATCATAGTAGCGGTTGATCGTTTCTCGTTGTTGGAAATGGATATCAGGGTTTTGATTCGTTCCACTAGTCGTCGGCCGATTAGGATTCATCCCACGTTCACGAAAGGCCTGCAATTTTTCTTGAGGAATCAAAGGAGCTAATTCATCATATTCCAACACTTCGATTTTTTGGATTTCATGACTCGTTCGAAAACCATCAAAAAAGTTGACGAAAGGGATTTCTCCTTCTAAGGAAGCTAGATGTGCAACTGGCGCTAAATCCATGACTTCTTGGACGCTGCTTTCCGCAAGCATCGCAAATCCTGTTTGGCGAGCGGCCATCACATCACCATGATCACCAAAAATATTCAACGCATTCGTCGTCACCGCTCGACTAGCTACGTGAAAAACACTAGGTAATAGTTCACCGGCTATCTTATACATATTTGGGATCATCAATAATAATCCTTGTGAAGCAGTGTACGTTGTTGTCAATGCTCCGGTTTTTAGTGACCCATGTACGACACCTGCAGCACCAGCTTCTGATTGCATCTCTACGACTTTAACTGGTTGTCCGAAAATATTTTTTTTACCTGAAGCTGCCCATTGATCAACCAGTTCAGCCATTGTTGAACTAGGCGTAATTGGATAGATCGCTGCTAATTCTGTAAAGGCATATGAAATATATGCCGCAGCAGTATTCCCATCCATCGTCTTCATTTTCCGCATGTTTCATCACCTTTGCTCAATTTATCTAAATAATCTTTATTATTATACCGTAAACGAACAAAGAAAACCTCTTAATTTTGAAAGAAAAATCACATGCTAAAGATATGACAAAAATGCTTCGACCAGAATCGACAGCTAGAAAAAAAATAGCTTTTCCTCTCTTACAACTTTTAGCTTCATAATCTAAGGAATGAGAGATTGACTAATTACCCACACTTATTTTTTGAACAAATCATTGTCTTTTTTAGGGCAAAGTTATTACAATAGAATAAAGAGGTGTTAAAAATGGATATTTCAATTATTGATGCAACAAAAACAAACAAAACTACTGGAATCATGTACGGAAACGAAGATGCACCAAAACAAATGATCGAATTTGTCAATCTTGCTTGTCCTTATTGTCGACAATGGTTTATCGAATCTTATGACATTTTAGAAGAGGCGGTTCAATCTGGAAGACTCTTACGAATCATCAAATTGTTCGACAAAGAAAAACCTAGTTTAAAAAAAGGAAATGTAATGCATCATCATATCACTACGACGGATGGAAAAGTCGCATTAAAACAAATCAAAGCGATTTTCGATGCGCAAGATGAATGGAAACAACTTGATTTAGACGGCATTGCTGAATATGCTACTGAAACACTTGGTTTAACTGAACAAGAAGACCAAGCAACCACTCAAGCAATCATCGATGAAGCAAACGCTGCTCACATCCAATTCGTCCCTACTGTAATTATCGATGAACATATCTTTGATGAATCGATCACACCAGAAGAATTGAGTGAATTGGTTAAATAACTCATCATTTGATCATTCTTTGATGTTCAAAATCAAAAATAGACCGAAAAGCGATTGGTGAAGTGCCCCCTGTCAAGTAGACAGTAAAAAAACAAAAATGGTATGAAAACAGGGATCGAGTCACTCGATTCCTGT